>JAQTMF010000001.1 GCA_028714515.1 Chthoniobacteraceae bacterium
TCACCACCCCCAAGCTCGTATTCTTGACAGAGCAAGCCGAGGTGCGCGCTAAGATCCGCCACCAGGGCTTCCCCGGCAAGACCGTCACCGCCAGCTTGAGCGCCAATGGGAAAGTCGTCGACGAGCAAAAAATCACGCTTCCGGCCCAGGACGGCGAATCCGAGGTCACATTCCGCTTCGTGCCGCAGGAGATGGGCGAACTAAAGCTCGAAGCGTCGATCCCCGTTCTTCCCGAGGAAATCTCCAAAGAGAACAACACGGCCACCGACAAGCTGCGGGTGATCGACAGCAAAGTCCACGTTCTCGTCATCGAGCAAGAGCCCCGCTGGGATTTCCGCTACCTGATCTCCTACTTGCAGCGCGACCGGCGGCTGGAAGTCCGCTGCGCCTTGATCGATGGAGAGCCGGGGCTCGACAAAATCAAAGACTCCCCCTTTCTCCCGTCGCTGCCGGACGACCGGGAAACCTTCTTCAAGTCCGAAATCCTGATCCTTGGCGACGTCAACCCCTCCGCCCTTGGAACGACACGGATGAAGATCATCCACGACTGGGTGGAACAGGCGGGCGGCGGCATCATCTTTCACGCGGGCTCGAAATTCAACCCCACCTCCTACGCGGGCACCCCGCTGGAGCCTCTCTTGCCGGTCATCCCCGACACCTCGCTGCCCGCCGAGCAATATGGCAAGCGCTCCCTGGACTACTTTCCGCTCAAGCGCTCGCCCATGGGAGAAAACTCTCCCTACCTGAAGATGGCGGAAAATCCCGCCGACAATCAGCGGATCTGGAACGGATTTCCCGGCGTCCGCTGGACGGCTTCCGTTTCGCGGGCGAAACCAGGCGCGGAAGTGCTCCTTGTGGACCCGCGCCCCGACCACGCCTCCCGCGACGGCGCGCGGCCGGTCTTCGCCATCCAGGGATACGGCGCGGGCACCAGCGTCTACATCGGCACCGACGAAACCTACCGCTGGTACAGTCACAAAGGGGAGGCCTATTATTCCATCTTCTGGGGGCAGATCATGGAATCCCTTTCGCTCCAGCGACTCCAGGGGGCGTCGTCCCTCACGCAACTCAAGACGGACCGGCAAAAATACTTCGTGGGCGACAAAGTGATTGTCTCGGGGCGAGTCTTCCAGCAGGGGTTCAAACCGCTGATCGCCCCGGCCCTCCAAGGCAACGCCAAAATCCTCGCCTCCTCCGGCGCGGGGCGAGGGGAGGAGAAACAAGTGCCCGTGACGCTTTCCCCGGTCGAAGGCCAAAAGGGGGAATACCGCGGCGAATTCACCGTCAACACACCGGGGGAATACCGCTTTGCAACCACCCTCGATCCGAACGCCGTCCTGAAATTCGACGTGACGGAGCCGAACCTGGAAAAGCTCCAGACATCCCTGGACGAACAGGCGTTGAAATCCATGGCCCAAGCCGCCCGCAGCCGCCTCTTCCGGGAGGAGGACCTCGACGGCATTCCGAACCTCGTGGCTTCCAAAAGCGTGACGCTGCCGATTTTCAAAAAGATCGAACTCTACTATTCGCCGTGGTGGCTGGCGGCCCTGGCGGCGTTCGCCTCACTGGAGTGGATATTACGGAGGATGACACATCTCAAGTGATATGAAGACGGGGTTGAAAAACACCAAAAAGGCATCCTTCCCGCTGCCGGAACTCCCGGCGGGCGTGCCGGTGCCGCTGCCGAGAGAGATCCTCGGCGGCCTGCGCCGCGTGAGGGCGCGCAAAGTGCGGGTGGAACTGGCGGAATGCCTCGCGTTGCTGGCGGCCGTGGTTCCCTCGTTGTGGCTTGCCCAGGGGCTTGCGGACTGGATTTTCAACCTCCCGTGGACGGTCCGCAGTTTCCTCCTGGCGGGAGACGCGGCCGGAGCGGCCTTCCTCGTCTATCGCTTCGCCTTCCTGCCCCTCACCAAGAGGCTCACCTCGCGAACGGCCGCGCTCCTGGTGGAGCGGGAGATCCCCTCCTTTCACAGCCTGCTGATATCGTCCGTCGAGCTCAGTTCGGGGAAACCCGGCTTCCCGCAAGGATCTCTCGACCTGGTCCGCGAAACCATCGCGCGGGCCGCCGCCCATCTGCGGAAGCTGAACGTTGCCCGCGAAGTCATCTCCACCGCCCGCCTGAAACGCTGGGCGAGAGGCGGGTTGCTGGGCGTCGTCTGTTTTTCCACCGTCTTTTTGGCGTTCCCCGTAAAATCCACCATCCTCCTCCAGCGCATCCTGCTCTCCCGGGCGCCGCTCCCCACGAAGACCATCGTTGTCGCCGTGACAGAAGACCTCGCGGTGCACATCGGCTCCGACGTGGTTCTCTCCGCCAGCGCCAAGGGCGTCGTTCCCAAAAGCGGGCGCGCCTTCATCACCTACGCCAACAACAAGAAAGAGGTGATCCCCGCCGCGCCGGGGGCCGAGGACCCCGCTCTTTTCAGCGTCTCATTCAAAAACGTACAGGGCGCCTTTCGCTATCATTTTGTCCTCAACGACGGAACCGGTTCGGAATTCAACGTCAGGACATTGCAGCCCCCCACCATCGAATCCTGCCGGTTCGTGCAAAGCTATCCCAAGTATACGGGCATGAAACCGGCCGAAATGTCGCCCGGCGGCCTTTCGCTGCTCGCCGGAAGCCGCCTCCAGATCGAAGCCAGGACCACACAGCCCCTTCAAACAGCGGAACTGCAAATCGAAGGCAGCGGAAAGAAGATTCCCCTCGGCGTTTCCGGCCTGGATAAGCGCTCCATCAAAGGTGAACTGGCCGTTCCCAAGGAAGGGCTGACGGGATTCTCCCTGCTTCTCGTCAACACCGACGGCATCCCATCCGTTCAAAATACCGTCTACAGCGTCAACTTCCTCCCCGACACGCCGCCGGAGGTGGAATTGACCGCGCCAACCGCCGACATGCGCACCGTCTCCTTGCGCTCCCAGCCCGGTATCGCGTTCAACACGAAGGACGACTTTGGCATCCGGAAAGTCACGCTGCGCTACGAAACCACCCGCCCCGCCCCCGAAGGAGCCCCGCCCGCTTCCCCCGAAACCGGGAGCCTGGATCTGCCGCTCCCGCCGAGCGGCGCGGCGTGCAGACACCGTTACGTGTGGGATTTTGCGAAGCAAAGCCCGCCCCTCACCGTCGGGTGCAAAGTCGAATACTGGATCGAAGTCACCGATAACAACGACGTGACGGGCCCCGGCACGGGGCAAACCGGCAAGAAGTCGTTCACCGTCCTCTCCGAGGCCGAAAAGAAAACCGAACTGCTGGAAGCCCTGGGATCCAAGGCGGTCGACATCGAGACGATCTACAAATCGCAAAAGTCGGTAAACGAGGAACTGGACTCCACCATCCGCAAATACCAAAAGCCATGAAAACCGTTCGGATATCCTTGGGAATCTCCCTGCCCATCCTCCTCGCGGGCACCCTGGCAACGCTGCTCCTCGGGGCGTCCGTGGGCAACGCACAGGACGACACGGCGCAGGCCGCGGCCTACCGCAACGGGATCGCGCAAGACGACCTCCGCAATGAAGCGGAGCGCGTGAAACAGGACCTGCTCGCGCTGCTCGAAGACTTCAAGGAAAGCCAGGCAACCCCCCAGGACCTCGCGGCCATCAACGCGGCGGTCACGAAAATCAACGACCTCAGCGAAAAGGACATGGGGGCCGTGGTCAAAATGCTGAAAAACGCGAGCGCGCTGGACGACAAATCGGCCCTGGCTCCGATGCTGGTGAACGCCAGCAAAGGCCAGAAATCCATCGAGAACCTCCTGAAGGCATTCTCCGACAACCTCTCTCTTCAACAGGCGGAATCGTCCCTTGCCCAGCGCATCGGCGGGCTTCTCCTGCGGCAAATCGTCAACTTGCACCAGTTCCAGGACAACATGGCCGAGGCCGAAGCCAAAAGCGCCAGGGCTGCGAAACACGCCTCGCAATCGCTCCTGCCCACCGTGGAACAAAATGCCATTCAGACGGAGCTGGAGCAGATCCTCGACACCCTGCAAAAAGTCGCCGCGACGCCGGACAACAAAAAGAAAGCCGTTTACGCGCAAGCGCTGAAGGAAGCGGAAGACCATCAACTCAAAGAAGCCGCGGCCAGCGCGATCCACGGCCTGACATCCGCCAAACCGGAGGAAACAGTCCCGGCCCAGCGGAACGTGATCGGCGGGCTCCAGGCAGTGCTGCAAAAGCTCAGCGACGGACAGTCGATCCAGGAACGACTGACCGCCATGGCCTTCCGCCTTACCGAACTGGCGATGGACCAGCGCAACCTCAAATCCTTCACCCTCTCCGCGGGCCGGGCTCCCGGGGCCGATCTCATCGAAAACCAGCGAAAGCTCTGCGACCAAGTGGAAGCCTTGTTGTTCGACCTCAGCGGCCTCAACCTCGACGCCTTCGCCCAGGGCAAGGGAGCCAAAAAGGCCATGGACGAAGCGGACGCGGACTTGAGGGACGCGAAAGCGCACCCCACCCAGCAGATCGCCGATTTGCAGGAAAACGCCGCCGCATCCCTTCAAGCGGCGGCGGCCATCCTGGAAAAACAACGCGAAGCCCTGGCCAACAGCGCCCCGTTGGACCCGGCGAAAACATTGGCCCAACTCAAAGCCCTCGCCGACAAAATCGACGATACCGCCGCCAAGGAAAAACAAATCGCGGCGAACCCCGGCAACCCTCAGAACCCTTCGCAACAAAAAAGCCTGGAGAACACGACCACGCAATTGCAGAAAGACGCCGTCTCCAGCAGTCCCGCCGCCGCGGCGTCCCTCGGCCACGCCGCCGGGGAAATGCAGAATGCGCAGAACCAGCAGCAAGGGCAGACATCCGCCCAAAAAGCGGTCGAGCATTTGACGGATGCCTCCAACCAAGTCAAACAGCAGATCACGGCGTTGACCGGCGCAACAGCCATCCAGCAAGCCCTGCAGGCGTTGATCGACCAGATCATGGCCGCCAAGGCAAAGACCGTGGAGGCCGCGAAATCCATCCAAACGGCGAAAGGCAATTTCACGGAAGGCGTCGCCCTGACAAACCAGGCCCAGAAAATGACCCAGGAGCTGAAGATCGCCGCCCTCAAAGCGACGCAGATCGTCCCCGACGAGGCGAAAAAAGCCCTCGCGCAAGCCTACGACCACCTGGGACAATCCACCCTTGAAGCCGCACAGGTTCGCAAGGCCCAAGCGCTGTCCAGAAATCAGGACGCGCAACAAGACTTCGACGCGGCGATCCAGGCGCTGAAAAAGGCGGCGGAAAACGCCATAGCGGCAGCCATGCCCCAGGGCGCAAACGGCGGAGATCAAAGCGGGAGCCAACCCGGCAACCAAGCCGGAGCGCAAGGCGGCGCGCAACCCGGCAACCAAGCCGGAGGCAACGGGCCGGGGGCGGCAAGCGCTTCCGGGGGGAATGGGGCAACGGGACCAGGTTCCGGCGATCAAACGGGTGCGGCCGGCGGTATTGGGAGCCAATTCATCCAAGGGTGGGGGGCGGAAGGCGGCCCGGCGCAAGTGGTCGAGGGCATCAAACCCAAAGACCGGGATGTCTTGTTGCTCCTTCAAAAGGCGCAAGTGCCCCCTGAATACAACGTCATGCTCCAGCAATATTCCAAAAACCTTGCCAACGGCGAATCTCCCGACAACTAGGCCACTTCGATGAAACACTCTTCCTCCGTCGCGGGTGTCCTCACGCTTGCGGCCCTCCTTCACGCCAGCGGATGTACAGCCAGCGCCCAGAGCGCCTTTGGCACCCAGGAACGCAGCGAAGCCGCGCTCATCGGCACGTTCTACGACCTGAAGCAGACCCAGCAGCGGCAGGCCACGCGGGTCTCGCCCAAAGACTACCCCGTCATCGTCGAGGAGTTTATCAGCAACCGGTGGGACGAATCGGTGCTCAATCGCTATTTCCGTTCCGGCCGCTCCCTCTATACGACGCAAATCTTCATTCCCGTCATGAACGCGGACAACGCGCCCAAGGCCTTCGAACTTGGCAACGTCGTCAAGCCGAGCGCCTGGATCGCCCATTACAAAGGGCAGGTCAGCCCGCCCGCCGACGGCATGTACCGCTTCATCGGCATGGCCGACGATCTGCTTGCCGTGGCCGTTGACGATCAGACGGTTCTCGTCGCCGCCTTGTTCCCCACGCCGTCATGGGCTCCCCCCGCCGACGCCGTGCAGCACCACAACTGCGTGGGCCAGCGGCCGTATGTGTATGGGAACTGGATCAACCTCAAAAAGAACCAGATCATCAACCTCGACATCATCGTCGGAGAGCGCCCCGGCGGCCAGTTCTGCGCCTTCCTGTGCTACGAGCGCCAGGGAGCGGCCTACCCGATGAAAGGCCAGTTCCCCATCCTGCCGCTCTTCCAACTTGCCCCCGTCGCGGTGCCGGCCCTTTCAACCAACCTTGCCCCGCCCGTATCGAAGGTCGGGGAGACATGGATCGGGAAGCAATAGCGCGGAGCGGAGGAGGGGAGCCCGGCCCACCGTCTTATTTTTTAGCGGGACCAGAGGCCCCTGAGGTCTTGATGAACTCGTCAACCAAAGCGCCGATTGCGCTTTGCGCCGCGGCTTTCGCTTTGGCCGGGTCGGCGGCGGCCGCTCCGTTTTTGGCTTCGGGAGATTCCGCGAGCGCGCGCTTCCAAAGGGGAGCGATCAACCCCGCGACGGCCGAGGGGCGGTCGTGGGCGATCTTGACCAGCGCCTGATATTGCTTCTGGCTTATCAAAACGAGACCCGCGTCGGGAACCTTCACCCCCTTGCCCACGGGGTTCTCCAGCCACGCCGTTTCGATCTTGGGAAGATCGGACGCGGGAACGCCCAGCGCGGCGATCACCGTTTTCGCCATGAGCATCTGCCCCGTCTTGTTGGGATGAACGCCATCCGCGAGCAGCCGTTTCCCCGGCGTCTCCCCCGCGGCGGGAGCCGTTTTGAGATAGTCCCGGAAGGTGGCGTTGACATCGGCCAGCACCAGGTTTTTCTCCTTGGCGTAAGCGCGCAGAAAATCGTTATAGCCAGCCAACTGCGCATTGGCCTCGTCATCGAGGTTTTCCCCCAGCGGCGTCGCCGTCAGGAGGACGACCTTCACCTGATGCGCCCCCGCCATTTCCACCATGGCCGTGACATTCTTTTTGTACGACTCCAGATCGACGCCTCTTCCCTTCTTCTGCATCAGCACGTCATTCACCCCGCAACTCAGCGTCATCCAATGCGCGCCCGCGTTCAGCACCTGGACTTCCAGCCGGGAGCGCATGTTGGAGGACGTGTGGCCGGGAACGCCCGCGGGAATGGGGACCGCCTCGACCCCTTCCGCCTTGAGCGCGCCGATCACCAGATGAATGTAGCCCTCGGGTTCGTTGCCTTGGGCGGTGATGGAGTCGCCCATGAACCCGATCTTTTGTCCGTTCTGAATGAGAAGGGCGGGGGCCGCCGTTAACCCGCCGGGCGAAACGAGAAAGAAGGCGACGGCTCCCAGAACGCGAAGATGACGGAGTGGATTCCTCATTTGTTTTTTCAGGACTAAAATGTTTCGAAGTGTTCGGCGCCATTCAGAATCGCCGGGGAAAAACCGTTGAGCGAGAACAACGGCTTGCCGGAATTGGACATTCGCCATTCCGTTCGCGCCAAGGCAATATTCCGTGTGATCCCGGTGAGACGGGAGCGGGATTCCTGTCGCTGGAAAAAGCAACGGAAAGTGCGAATTGGATTTGCTCTTTCATTTGTCGCGGCCCGCGCGCGCCGGTAAACTTCATCTCAATCGATCCATTCCGCTTTGAAAACGCAAACCAACGATTATCTAGCCATCGAACCGTGGTCCATTACCGAGAAGGGATTCCACCCGGATCGCTCGCGGGTTTCGGAATCCATTTTTTCCCTCGCCAACGAATTCATGGGAATCCGGGGACATTTCGACGAAGGCTTTGGCGGCAGCTCGCTGGTGGGCAGCTACTTTAACGGCGTTTTCGAGGAGACGCCGCACATCTACCCCAACCGGCTGGCCGGGTTCCCGGAGCGCAACCACTTCATGGTCAACGCCGTCAACTGGCTGTACACGCGGCTGGAAGTCAACGGCGAGACCCTGGATCTCGCGCGGTCGCGGGTGTCGGAATTCGTGCGCAAACTGGACCTGCGCACCGGCGTCATGACCCGCTCCTTCCTCTGGGAAGTGAAGGAGGGGAGCCGTCTGCGGGTCACTTTTACGCGGTTCCTGAGCATGGTCCAAAGCCGTCTGGGCTGCCAGCGAATCGAACTGGAGCCCCTCGATTTCTCCGGCTCCATCGCCGTGACGCTGGGCCTCGACTTCACGCCGCCCCACGAAAGCGCGGGGCGCAATTTCTGGAACGGCCTGCGCAAAGAGACGCGGGGCGGCGTCACCGCCATCCTCGCGGAAACAGAGGGGAGCGGCCAGAAAGTCTTCTCGGCGTTCCGCCATACCGCCAGTTCCCAGCCCTCCGGCGTCTCGGAAATCACCGGCGACCGCGGCGCAAAACTGGCGGGCGTGCGCCTCGAATTTCCGCTGACCCAAGGCGTCCCCCTGACCCTCGAAAAGCTCGTCGCCCATGACATCGAGAAAGACCGCAACGCCGACGCCCAGGTGTTCTGGTGCCGGGCGCTGGAGCGCACGGGCGGATGGCTCGAGACCACCTTCGAGCGGGAACGGGCGCGGCAAGCGGCCTACTGGGAGGAAGTCTGGAAGCGGTTCGACATCTCCATCGACGGCGACCCCGCCAACGAACAGGGAACCCGCTACTGCATCTTCCAGATGCTCTCCACCTTCCACGGCGTCGATCCCCGGCTCAACATCGGCGCCAAGGGCCTTACCGGCGAAGTCTACGGCGGGCTCGCCTTTTGGGACACGGAAAGCTACTGCCTGCCCTTCTACCTTTTCACCAACCCCGCCGCGGCCCGGAACCTCCTCTGCTTCCGCTACAACACCCTGCCCCAGGCAAGAGAGCGGGCCCGTCAACTGGACTGCGAAGGCGCGCGGTACCCGATGACCACCATCGATGGCACGGAAGCCTGCGGCGTCTGGCACCATGGAGACCTCGAAATCCACGTGCCAGCCGCCGTCGCCTATGGCATCTGGCACTACGTCCACATCACCGGGGACAAAACATTCCTCCACGAGCGCGGCCTCGAAATGCTGATCGAAATCAGCCGCTTCTACGCCTCGCACGGCGGCTGGAGCCCGAAGACCGGCGAGTTCGGCCTTTGGGGCGTCATGGGAGCCGACGAGTTCCACATGATGGTCCACAACAACGCCTACACCAACGCCATGGCCAAGAAGACGTTTGAGTGGACCCTCCAGGCAATCGCCGAAACAACGCTTTCCGCCCCCGAGCGCCTGGCCGCGGTCGCGGCAAAGGTAAACCTTCGAAAAGAGGAACCGGCCCGCTGGGAAGAGATGGCCCGCAAAATGCGCCTCCAGCGAAACCGGGACACCGGGCTCATCGAACAGCACGACGGCTACTTCGACCTCCCCCACATCGACCTCAAAGCACTGCCGCCGGAGCGGAAGCCCGTGTGCGCGAAATTCCCGTATATCAAACGCTCCCGGCTCGACTGGATCAAACAGCCCGACGTTCTCCTGCTCATGTTCTTCTTCAGCAACGATTACTCCCTGGAAGAAAAGCGGGTGAACTTCGAATACTACGAGCCCCGGTGCGTGCACGAATCATCCCTCTCCCCCGGCATCCATTCCATCCTCGCCACGGAACTTGGCAAACACCGGATGGCCTTCGACTACGTCCAATACGCCTCCCGTCTCGACTTGGACGACTACAACGGCAACACCAGCCAGGGCCTGCACATGACGTCCATGGCGGCCGCCTGGATGAGCCTCGTCTACGGGTTCGGCGGAATGCGTTCCGACGGGGAGCGGCTCTCCTTCCGTCCCGCGATCCCGGCAAAGTGGAACAGCTATTCCTTCCGTATCGTCTACGGCGGAGCCCTGCTGGAAGTGCGGGTCGATCACCGCCAGGCGGCCTTCCGCGCCGTCGAGGGAGGGCCGGTCGAAATCGACGTCTTTGGAACGAAGCGGACCGTCGGGCGGGAAGGCCTTTCCGTTGAACTCCCCGCAGCCGCCGGAGTGGGCGCGCAAAACTCATGAACAAAAAAATCCAAGCGGCGCTGTTCGATTTGGACGGCGTCGTCGTCTTTACCGACAAATACCACTACCTCGCCTGGAAGGAATTGAGCGACGAAAACGGCTGGGACTTCTCCGAAGAAATCAACACCGGTTGCCGGGGCGTTCCCCGGATGGAATCGCTGGAAGTCATCCTGCGGCACAACCGGGTGGAACTCAGCCACGAGCAAAAGACAGCCCTGGCCGACCGCAAAAACAGGCGTTACGTCGAGCTGCTCCGCACCATCGGCCCGGCGGACATCTACCCCGGCGTGGTCCCGTTTTTGAAAACTCTCCGCGAAAAAGGCTTGAGAACCGGCCTCTGTTCCTCAAGCCGCAATGCAAAACTGGTCCTGGAGAACCTAAAGCTCGCGCCGCTCTTCGACCGGGTGGTGACGGGAGACGAAGTCGCCAAAGCCAAGCCCAACCCGGAGATCTTCCTCCTTGGAGCCAGCCGCCTCGGCATGGAATCCGCCGCGTGCGTGGTGTTCGAAGACGCGCCTTCGGGAGTTGACGCCGCGCTTGCCGCCGGGATGAGCTGCGTGGGCGTCGGATCGGCCGAGCAGTTGCCGCTGGCTCCCTCGCATATTCAGGATTACTGTGAAATCGACATGGACGCCCTGATTCAAACCGGCCTGGCAAAACCGCTCGCGCCGGCCGGGCCGTGGGCATAGAGACTCCCCTTAACAGAAAGAAATACGCCATGAAGCTCAATCAAGACGACTATCGCGACAAAGTGCTGGGATGCTGGCTCGGCAAGAATGTGGGCGGCACCCTCGGCGCGCCTTTTGAATGGATACGCCAGGTCAATAACGTCAGCTTTTACGTCCAGGAAAACCTCAACGGGCAGCCCATGCCCAACGACGACCTCGACATCCAACTTCTCTGGCTGTGCGCGCTGGAGGAAAAAGGGCTCCGGTTGAACGCGCATCAGCTCGCGGAATACTGGTGCCTCTACGTCACACCCCATTGGGCCGAGTATGGCACCGCGAAGATCAACATGCGGCAGGGGCTTCAGCCGCCGCTCTCCGGGACATACCTGAACGCCTTCAAACACAGTTGCGGCTCCTACATTCGCAGCGAGATCTGGGCCTGCATCGCCCCGGGGCTGCCGCGGATCGCCGCCCGCTATGCCTACGAAGACGCCATCCTTGACCACGGTAACGGCGAGGGGACCTACGCGGAAATCTTTATGGCCGCGTTGGAGAGTGCCGCGTTTTTGATGAGCGATTTGCGCCGCTTGATCGAGATCGGCCTTTCCTATATTCCGGCTGGCTGCGGCGTTGCCAAAGCAGCGGGCACCGCCCTCGAGTGCTTCGATCGCGGCCTGACGTGGAAAGAGGCGCGGGAGGAAATCCTCCGGCTCCACGGTGGCGGCACCCTGGGCATGCCGTATCCGGGCAACCCGAATCTGACGGGAGTCATGGGCTACGACGTCCCCTCCAACATCGCCCTCACCCTGGTCGGGCTGCTCTACGGCAGGGAAGATTTTGGCCAAGTGCAGTGCATCGCGGTGAACTGCGGGGAGGATACCGACTGCACGGCGGCCACGGCCGGTTCCGTCTGGGGGATCATCCACGGAGCCAAAGCCATTCCGCAAAAATGGATCGACCCGATCGGGCACGGCATCAAGACCGTCTGCCTGAACCTGGGCGACCTTGGCACATTTGGCGATCAACTCCCGCAGACCGTGGACGAATTGACCGACCGCACCCTCCGCATCGGCCGCCTCCTTCTGCTGACCCATCGCGCGGAGAACCTGTGCAGCGCGGAGCCCACCCAGTTGGCGGACGTTGAAATCGGCGCGCTGAAAAGCGACGACGAGGGCCGCTCCATTTGGGGCGGCATGAACGGGCCGCGTTACGACTTTGACTGCTTCAGCGTGCAGGTGGACTACGGCGAGGAAGGGCCGCTTATCCGCGACGGGCAACCCAAAGTCGTGACGGTCAAAATCGAAAACCGCTACAAAAAGATCCAGTCAAACCTCTCGCTGCATTGGTATTTGCCCGGGGAGGGATGGAGAGTCGCGCCCTCCGCCGACGGCTATGCCATGAGCTTCGGCTGGCGGCTCAGCAAACCGCTGACATTCCAATACACCTTTACGGCCGAGCGCGTCGCCCGTTCCACCAGCCGGGCGGTGTTGGAGATCACCATCGAAGGGCGGCCCACGGCCATGTACGTCCCCATCACCCTCCTCAACGGAAACCACGTCACGATGGAAAACGCCTCGCTGGCCGGATAACGAAAGCCCGCCGTCTTACCTTATGAAACGCAAATCCCCCTCTCCTCATGCCGGTCGCGGCGGATCGCTCCTCCCGCGCGCGGCGCGGACCTCCAAGGCGATGCTCTCCGTCCTGCTCACGGCATCGTGGGCGCTTTTCCAGCAACCCGCCGCCGCGGAAGTCAAGGTGCCGCAGATCCTTGGCGACCACATGGTCATGCAGCGCCAAATGCCTGTTCCCGTCTGGGGCACCGACACGCCGGGGCAAAAAATCACCGTCAAATTCCGGGACCAGACCAAAGAAACCACCGCCGCAGCGGACGGGAAATGGATGGTCAAACTCGACCCCTTGCAAGCAGGCGGCCCGGAGAAGATGGTCATCGTGGGTTCCAGTCAACTCATCCTCAACGACATCCTCGTCGGGGAAGTCTGGGTCGGCTCCGGCCAGTCGAACATGGCCAACTCCGTGAGTATCGGGCTCGAAAACGGCAAGCGGTTCAACGCCCCGGATACGAAACTCGCCAGCCTGGCCGCCGCCACCTACCCGCAGATCCGCATGTACACGTCCAAAGGAGCCGGGCACGACCAGTGGCAGGAAGCCGCGCCCGCCAACATCCCGCAATTTTCAGGCCTCCTCTTCTCGTTTGGCGTTCCGTTGCAGCGGGAACTGAACGTCCCGGTCGGCCTCGTCGTGGGAGCCGTCGGCGGCACACCCTCCTGCATGTGGTTGAGCAAAGAAGCATACCAGACCGATGCGGCATGCACGGATTCCGTAAAAAAATTCGCCACAACGTATCCCTTCGATGAGTTGCAGAAAAAATACGAAGCCGACAAAGCGGCCTATGACCAAGCCCTGGCCGCCTCCCAGGGAACGGAAAACAAGCCGCGCCTGGTCCAGCCGCGTCCGCCGGGCAAGGCGGGCGAACCGCTTCCGGGGTGGAAAGTCGGCGATCACTTCGAATCCAGAATCCGTCCCCTCATCCCCTATGCGATGCGCGGCGTGCTCTGGGATCAAGGCGAGAGCGGCACCGGCCTCGTCGGCGTCGCCCCGTACACGCTGATGGGAGCCCTCATCCATTCCTGGCGCAAAGACTGGGGCCAAGGCGATTTCCCCTTCCTCTACGTCCAGAAACCCAGCGGCGGCGGACTGGCATGGGACGCAAACGACCCGGTGACGAGCCAGGCCGACAAATTCGCCCCCGTCGTGGGCAAAGGGCCAAGGCCCAACGACGTGAGCGGGTTTTCCCGCGAGACCTTTCTCAAGATCATGAAATATCCCGGCGCGTCCATGGTTGCCAGCAGCGATCTCGGCGGCGGCACGCACCCGACGAACAAATCCGGCTATGGAGAACGCGCGGTCCGCGCGGCAATGGGCGCGGTGTATGGCAAGAAAATCGAGATCTACGGGCCGCTGTATGAATCCCACGCCATTGAAGGCGATAAGGTCCGCATCAAATTTACGCATACCGGAGACGGTTTGGCATTTCGCAACGGCGACAAACCGCAAGGCTTTGCCATCGCGGGCGACGACCAAAAATTCGTCTGGGCCGACGCCGCGATCGACGGGACCACGGTGGTCGTCTCCAGCCCCGCGGTGCCCAAGCCGGCCGCCGTGCGCTATGCGTGGTCCGCCGCGATCCCCTGGGCGAACCTGTTCAGCAAAGGCGGTCTTCCCGCGCAGGCATTCCGCACGGACGCGTGGCCGGTTCCGTCCGACTTACTCCGGGCCGGGAAATAGGCCGCGCCTTCGTTCCCGCCGCCCGCCTTGGCGGATAGAGCCTTCCTATAAATAGGAAAGACGCCGTTTTTAACACACCAAAGCAAAAGAAGGCTGCCGCGAAACGAGAAATCCTCTCTTGAATCGAGAAACGGTGGATAATGGAATGTGCCGTTCCGGTAAGCCGGGCGCGTTGTGCAATCGGCGGGAAGGCTTCTAGAGTTGTGTCGAATGGAAAATCCCCCCTATGAACTTCAAAACTCTTCTTTGCCTCTGCCTTGCCTTGAGCGTGCGGCATGCCTCCCCCGCCGGAACGCCTCCGGGCGGCTCTGAACAAAACGCCGCTGCGTCGGAAGTCTATTATTCCGAGCCTTTCGAAAACGCGGAGAAAGTCCCCACCGGCTGGGAAATCCAAGGCGATGTTGTGGTTGCCGTTGACGAGCTCCGTGGCAACCCTTCGCTCCGCCTTACCCGCGCAAAGGAGAAATTCGATGCCGCCGTCGAGGCGGTCAGTCCGGCGGTGTCGGTGAGTGCGGGCAAAGCCGAGATCGGCGGCGCGTTTCGAGCGGCGCTGGTCTCCCCCGACAACTCCTTTAACGCGGCGATTCAACTCGAATGCCTGGATGCGCACGGCAAGGGAATCAACACCCTGCGCGTCGCGGAATTCTACGGCAACGCGAATTGGAGCGTCGTTGCCAAGCCCGTTGAGATCCCGGAAGGGACGGCGAAAGTGCGGCTGCGCATCGCGCTAAACAAAGCCACCGGCCAGTTCTGGGCGGACGATCTTTCCATCAAATCCCTCGCCAGCCAGGCGGCCGCCGCAAGCCCGGTCAAGCGGATCATCCTGAAAACAGCCACCCTCGGCAACCTCTTCCACCCCGGCGATCCGGCCGTGTTTGACGTCACCGTGGAATCTTCGCGCCCGCTCCCACCGGAGAATCGCACGCTATTGGCGCGCGTCACCGACTACTGGGGTGCGGAGCAAGCCGATCCGATGCCAATCGCACTCGCCGCGCAACCCGGTTCGCAGAAAAGCGTTTTCACCTACGGAGGGCGGATCGATCTCACCGGGTTGAAATTCGACACCGGCGCCTATTACGAACTGCGCGTGAAGATCGACCCGGGATCGGGAGAACCGGAGCGTGAATTCAGCTCCTTCGCGTTCTTGCCGGAAGCCGTCACGAAAAAATACCCGCCGAGCGAAATTCCCTTCAGCAGCCGGAATTGGGACAACCGGATCCCGGCCTACTTCGAACTTACAGACCGGCTGGGCATCCGGCTGGCCGGAATCTGGGGAAGTTGGAAACAGAAGCCGCCCTACGAACCGGCGGCTCCCTGCTGGGAACTCAGCCAAAAGCTCAACCTTGGCACACTCAGTAATACACCCATGATCCGCGTCGAGCATCAATGGGAAGGCTAC
This sequence comes from Chthoniobacteraceae bacterium, assembly GCA_028714515.1. Classification (GTDB taxonomy): domain Bacteria; phylum Verrucomicrobiota; class Verrucomicrobiia; order Chthoniobacterales; family Chthoniobacteraceae; genus UBA695. Next base: position 15,445 of record JAQTMF010000001.1, read on the forward strand.
GAAAAATACACCGGAGAACCGGTGATCGCGGGAATCCCCTCGTACATCGAAAAATACGGGAGCGGCGGGCAGCTCGCGTTCACGTTGGGAAACGAGCCGCCGCCAAGCGGCCCCATTGTTGAAAGAAACGTTGGCCTCTATCAACGCATGTACGAGCAGATCAAGAAAACCTCGCCGGGCACCTTCGTCCTCGGCACCTCCGTCGGCCCCGAGGAAGAATACTTCAAATACGGCTTCCAGAAATATTGCGACGCCGTCGATTTCCACACCTACGAAGACAGCAACGGCATCCGGGCGACCTTCGAAAAATACAAGGAGCTGTTTTCCAAATACGGCAGCCCGAAACCGATCTGGTCAACGGAAATGGGGCTCAACAGCCAGGGCCTCCCGCGCCGCGCCGTTGCCGCCGAGCTTATCAAGAAGTTCTCGTGGTTCTTCTCCTTTGGCGGAGCGAACGCCTCCTGGTTCACCATTTGTTATCCCGACCGCGAGGGCCGGTTGCGGGGCGCGGCCGACGATTCGCACAACGTCTTCAACGGCCTGTACGGAAACTACGCTCCCCGCCTCGACGCGCTGGCGTACTACAACATGGTGAACGGCATCTGCATCAAGAAATTCGCCGATTCCCGGCAGTATCCCGGCGAAATCCACGCCTTCCTGTTTCTCGACAAGAACGGCGACAATTTTCAGGTATTGTGGAAGGACCGGGGAGCCGCCGACGTCTTCGTGCCGCTGCCCGGCGTCGCCGAGGCAAAGATGACACGCATCGACGGCACGGGGGCGCAGCTCGCGGCCTCCGGGAAAGGGCTGACCCTTCGCGTCGGAGAAGATCCCCTGCTGCTTACCTACAACGGCGGGCAGAAAACACTCCCCGCGCAACTGGGCAAACCGCTCATCACCGTAACAGCAGTGCCGGAGAAAATCACGCGCGGCGAATCCGCGCCCTTTGCCCTGGCCTGCCACGGCATCTCCGCGCGGGACATTCGCGCGAGCCTGCCGCCCTCCTGGAAAGCCAGCGAAATGCAGGCGGTTGGCGACGAAGTGCGGTTCACCGTCACCGCACCGGCGGGCACCGAAGCGCGCTATGTACCGGTCCGCGTCAGCGTGCGGAGCGCGGAACAAGGAGACGCGGACCTGGCAATCGTCCTTCCCGTGCAGGGGCAACTCACCGAGCGCATCCTGCCCGTATCCACCGAGGACGGCACCCCGGCGGTGGAACTGGTGGTGCGCAACAACAACCAGACCCCCGAAACAATCGACTGGAAACTGACACTCCCCCGGGAAGTGCCGCTCCATTCCGGGCGCTACAGCCTCGAGGACACACGGCCGCCCGGTGCCTATTTCAGCCAAGCCTCCGAGGGGCGCCATACCATTGCGCCGAGGGAAGAGGCAAAGATTCGCATGCCGCTCGCCGGGGTGAACCCGCTCAGCGCCTACAAAGTGCGCGCGACCGTAACCGACCGGCTCGGGAGGGCCGATACCAGCGAACGGTTCGTCGGCGGATTTGTGAGCGCGCCCAAAGCCCCCTCGGGCATGGAAATTGACGGAGCCCTCGAAGAAGCAATCTGGAAGCGAAGCAAACCGGTGCGTATCGACCAAAAGGAGCAATTTTTCAGCCTGGGCTCCAAACACGACTGGTCCGGCCCCGCCGATCTATCCGGGGAAGTGCGGTTTCTTTGGGACCAGAAATACTTCTACATCGGCGCGAAAGTGCAAGACAACGTCTTCCGCAACGAAACGGCGGGCGGCTCCGAAATCTGGCGTGGAGACGGCCTGCAACTCCTCATTGACCCCGCGCGAGGCAGCAAAGAGAAGCCCGGGAAATACGATTACGCCCTGGGGATCGGCAAAAGCGGACCGAGCGCCTGGTGTTATCTCTCGGCCGACGGACGCGCCCCAGCGGGAGCAGCCAAAGACATCGTGATCGCGGCCAAACGCGCCAGCGACGGGACCGGCGGAATGACCTACGAAATCGCCATACCCTGGGAGAGGCTCGCGCCCTTTCTGCCGGGCATCGGGGCCAATCTTGGGCTAGCCGTTATTCTGAATGACGACGACAGCGCGGGCCGCGATCGGTTTATGACCTGGTTTGGAGACATTCAGACAAAGGAAGTCGATCCCGTCGGAGACGTTATCCTTACGGAATAGTACCGGAGCGGCAGGCATGGGAACCGCGCGAATCCGGGGCGGGCGACCGCCGCAACGTTATAAATAGTCAGTGGAAAACCCTTTGCGACCGATTTGATCAATTTGAAAAGAAGGCGATCCCGCTGAATGCAATCGGCACGGCAGGTTTGTACAAATTCCTACAATTCTTATGTTCAAAATTATACAACCGCACTCCGAAGTTTGGGGGGCGGTTTTCCACAGCAGGAAATGTTTTTAGAAAATAATGTTGAACAGGGCGCCGTAAAGACGCGGCCGGCTGTTTTTTCTCAAAGAATTCCCGTTCCTGTAGATTGGATCAATGTGCGGAATATACTTTTGGAAATGCTTGAAAAAAGATACTCCGAAAGATTCGATTTCCGGCTGAGGGCCCGCAACACTCCCCAGCGCCGTTTCAGCCGCCGCCGTCCCAGCGGCAAAGCTACCAACGAGCCGTCGTTGAGTTCGTCGGCCAACATCCAGCGCGGCAGGATGGCGATGCCCAAGTCCAGGCGCACAAATTCTTTCACCGCCTGCTCGTCGGCCAGTTCAATGCAGGTCTGGATGCGGATTTTTTCCCGGCGAAAGTAGCCTTCGATCAAGGTGCGCGTGTAGTCCCCATGCCGAGGCAGAATCATGTGCCGGTTGGAGATCTCTTCACGGACGACCTTGCGTTTGATTGCCCATGGATGCAAGGCGTTGACGACGAATTGTAGTTCATCCTCGCCGATGAGTTCGAAGATGATGTCGGGCGGGCTGCTGGCGGGGGCGATGACCACCGCGAGGTCGAGCTTGCCTTCTCTTACTCTCTCTATGGCCTGAGCGGAGCAACAAGAATCGATTTTGATGGTGTATTCCGGGAAGCTTTCGCGGAACTCTCGGAGCGTGGGAGCAATGAGGGCCTGGAACGAAGACTGTTCGGCTCCAATGAGAAGCTGCCCCTGTCGCCAATCGTTCCAGGAACCGATTTTGCCGCGAATCTCCTGCATTTTGTTGAGGATTTGCTCAGAATCGGAGAGCAGTTCGCGGCCGATGTCGGTGATCTCAAACTTCCGTGAACTGCGGCTGAAAAGGGAGCAGCCCAGATCTTCTTCCAGCGATTTCAGGCAGTGGCTCACGCCTGAGGCCGTCATGTGCAACTCCTTTGCCGCCAAAGCCATGTTTAACGTGCGAGCCAGGGTGACATAGATTCGCAGGTATTGACTATCGATGGACGGTTTTGGAGTCATGCGGGCATTGCGGCGCGCCCACCCTGAATGACGGGAGACAAAAGTCAAACATGAAGAATACTTGATGCTGTGTTCAGATTCGCTCATCGCAAATATTAGGTTTATGAATCCGGCATGGCATGGCTGGTGCTAATGGCTCCAACCCGTCATGCGGTTTGCGAAAACAAGAACTTCAGTGCACAGCACATCGAATCCGAACACGGTGAATATCGGATACGGGGCTACGGTCGATTGTGCGATATTGGTGGCCGCACAGGAGTTGGGGCTTTTCCATAAGTATGGGCTGAAGGTCCATCTCTCACGGGAGGTCGGCTGGACGACGATCCGCGAGAAGTTGGTGCATGGCGAGCTGAACCTGGCCGCCACGCACGCAAGCATGCTCTTTTCCATCTATTGCGGGTTGGGTGGGATGGTCCGTCGCCCGTGCCTTTCAGCCATGCTGTTGGGCCGCAATGGCAGCGGTATTACACTTACTAGTGATCTGTGGCGTCGAGGGGTGCGCGACGCGGCTTCGCTGGCCAAGTTGATCGGAGATGACCAGGCACCCAGGCACTTCACCTTTGGCGTGGTGCATGAGCTCTCTTCGCAGAATCTGAACCTGCGCACTTGGCTGCGCGGCGGCGGCATCGATCCCGACCGCGACGTGCGCATTGTGGTGATCCCTTCGGCTCTGATGCCCACGATGATGACCGCCGGGTACCTGGATGGCTATTGTGTGGCCGAGCCGTGGAACTCGGCGGCCTTACGGCGCGGCAACGGCTGGATTGCGGCGGCGACTAGCGAGGTCAGCCCGAACCACCCCGAGAAATTACTGCTGGCGTTGCAGGACTTTGCCGACAAGCGCGAGGACGAACACCTCCGCATCATCGCCGCGATGATCGAGGCGAGCCTCTTCTGTGACCAGCCGGGCAACCGTGCAGAACTCGCCCGCATGCTTGCCAACCCCAATTACTTCGACACGGACAAAGCATTGCTGACCAAGGCGCTCAAGTGGCAGTTCGAAATGGGCCACAGCCGTCCCGCCATTCAGCATTTCGTGGTCTACGATGCCTTGAAGGTCGGCGCGCCCACCCATGCCATTGGCAAGTGGGTATACGAGTTGGTGCGCGAGCTTAGCGGCAACGACTGCACGCCGGCGCTGCGCAGCGAGATCATCCCCACGCTCTTCCGGGAGGACCTTTTTCATAAAGCCGCAAGCTTATTGAATCGGGCAGACAACAACGCACCCGCCTTGTGCGTGTGAAGATAGAGACAACAACATCAATCCAACCAAAAAAATACCAATGAAAAAAACCAAGCCGAAGCACTTGTTGCATCGCAAAGCATCGGGAATCGTTGCTGCAATCGCCGCCGCCGGATTTCTGGCGGGTAGCGTTTTCGCCGCCGATTATCCAACCTCCAAAATTAACACCACAGGCATGGCCATAACGGATGACACCGTTACCGTCGGCGACTTGCATTCCGCCACGGGAACCATGGCCATCAGCGAAGCCGGTTCCATCGAGGCCGAACAGTTGGCCATCGACCAGATCAACGCGGCGGGCGGTGTGCTTGGGCGGAAGATCAAGGTGATCGTCGAAGATGGTGCCAGCGACTGGCCCACCTACGCCGAGAAATCCAAGAAGCTCCTCGAACAGGATCATGTGGCCGCAGTGTTCGGTTGCTGGACCTCGGCCTCGCGTAAAGCGGTGCTCCCTATCTTCGAGCGCGACAACGGGCTGCTCTATTACCCGACCTTCTACGAGGGCCTGGAGCAATCCCACAACATCTTCTACGAGGGCCAGGAAGCTACCCAGCAAATCCTTTCGGGTCTGGAGTGGCTGGCCAAGACGAAGAAATGCAAAACATTCTACCTGATCGGCTCCGACTACATCTGGCCGCGCACCTCGCACAAGATCGCGCGCAAATACATTGAGAACGTGCTGCACGGCACCGTGGTGGGCGAGGAATACTATCCGCTCGGCTCCACACAGTTCGGCTCGCTCATCAACAAGATCAAGCTGAAAAAGCCCGACGCGATCTATCCTATCGTCGTGGGCGGAAGCAACGTGGCCTTCTACAAGCAACTGCACGCGGCGGGCCTCAATGGCAAGAACACCACCCTCTTGACCAACTCGGTCACCGAGGATGAGGCGCTGGGAATTGGCGGTGAAAACATCGCCGGGTTCTTCTCCGCCTGCAAATACTTCCAAGGCCTCGACAACCCGAACAACAAAAAGTTCGTGGCGGCATTCAAAGCCAAATATGGACAGAACTCGGTCATCGGCGACGTGACCCAAGCGGCCTACGAAGGGCCCTGGCTCTGGAAAATGGCGGTCGAGAAAGCCGGCAGCTTCGACGTAGACAAAGTCGTGGCCGCATCCAGTGGCATCGAGTTCAAAGACGCGCCCGAAGGCAGCGTTCGCATCCACGACACCAACCACCACCTGTGGAGCAAGCTGCGGATTGGCGAATGGCAGAACGACGGCCAAGCGAAGGTTGTCTACGAATCCGAGCTCATCGAACCCAACCCGTTCCCGAAGGGCTACCAATAATCTGACAGACCCCAACCGGGTGGCGCGCGAGGGGGCGCGCCATTCGGGAGGGTTCAGGTTCCAAAAAAACTCACCCCCCAAACTCCTACTAACTATGACTTATTCACCATCGGAATTGTGGTCCATCTTTGTGATGCAAGGATTCTCGGGCCTCAGTCTCTTCAGTGTCCTTTTGCTCATGGCGCTGGGCATGTCGATCATCTTTGGCCAAATGGGCGTCATCAATATGGCCCACGGTGAATTTATGGCGCTGGGCTCCTACACGGTCTACCTCTGCTCGCAGATGGTCGAAAAATTCTGTCCGGCGCTCATGCCTTATTACTTCGTAGTCGCCATCGTCCTTGCCTTTTTCGTGACGGCCATTTTCGGCTTATTTATCGAGTTTTCACTCATTCGATTTCTTTACAAAAGACCCACCGATTCCCTGCTCGCCACGTGGGGTTTGAGCCTGATGATGCAACAAATGTGCCGGTCGATCTTCGGCGCACGCGAAGTCACCCCGACCCTGCCGGAATGGCTGATGGGGTCCTTCAATGTCACCTCCACCATTCAAATCCCCATCAACGGCGTTTTCGTGCTCGGCCTCGCGGTGGTGATGACGCTCTTTGTCTGGGGCTTCCACTATAAGACGCGGATGGGCCTCAATATGCGCGCCACGGTGCAGAACCGCATTATGAGCGGCGCGGCAGGCATCAATACCAAGCTGGTGGACCGCTTTACCTTCAGTCTCGGCTGTGGCATCGCCGGTGTGGCGGGCGCGGCCTTCACCACCATTGGTTCCACCGGTCCCGATAGCGGTTCGCGCTACATCGTCGACACCTTCCTGGTCGTTGTCTTCGGCGGCATCGGCAAGCTGGTCGGTACCATTGCCTCAGCCTTCTCTATAGCCCAGGGCCAATCGCTTGCCGAGTTCTTTCTGGAAGGCACGATGGGCAAAGTCACCATCCTGGCCATCGTCATCGCCATCCTGATGGTTCGCCCGCAGGGTCTATTTGCCAACAAAGTGAGAAGCTAGTCGCCTTACTCTATTATACTTATGGATAAGACATTCTTGAAATATTTCGACGGGAAAGAAGGCCTTTACAAGCTCCTGGCGCTCGCGGCTGTGTTGCTAGTGTTCTTTCCGATCGTCCTCAATAACTTCTGGATCAACATTGTCGGCAAATACCTTACGTTCGGTTTCGCTGCGCTCGGGTTGGCGCTCCTTTGGGGAAAGTCCGGGGTATTGAGCCTCGGTCAAGGCCTCTTCTTCGGCCTAGGCGGCTACTGTATGGCGATGTTCCTCAAGCTGGAAGCTTCCGATCCGATCAGCACGAAGATCCAGTCCACGCCTGGCATCCCGGACTTTATGGACTGGAACCAGTTGACACACTTGCCTGCGTTATGGATACCGTTCAAGAGCCTGCCTTTCACCTTGTTTGCCGTGGTGGCTGTCCCGGCGCTCGTCGCTTTCATCATTGGCCTCGCCATGTTCAAACGCCGTGTGGGCGGCGTCTATTTCGCCATTATCACTCAGGCCATGGCGCTGATCTTCTCGTTGGGGATCGATGCCAACCAGGGCTTAACCGGCGGACGCAACGGCATCACGGACTTGAAAACGATGTGGGGATGGGACATTCGGACGCATTCGGCACAGTACATTCTCTACTTCACCACGTGCGTGTTGCTGCTCCTCTCCGTGTTCCTGCTGCAATGGCTGCTCTCGGGCAAGATGGGCAAAATGCTCCCGGCCATGTGCGAACGGGAAGACCGGGTGCGCTTCACTGGCTACGATGTGGCCTTCTTCAAGGTGTTCGTATTCTGCGTGGCCGCGGCGTTGAGCGGCATCGGCGGGGCGCTCTTCGTATTGCAGGTCGGGTTTATGGCCCCGTCGATGGTGGGAATTGTCCCCTCGGTGGAGATTGTCATCTTCGCTGCGGTGGGCGGACGCGCCTCGCTTTACGGGGTCATCTTCGGCGCGATGCTGGTGAATGCCGGCAAGAGCCTTTTCTCCGTAAGCTTCCCGCAAGCGTGGCTCTTCGCCATGGGCGGCTTGCTTATCGCGGTGGTGATCCTTTTCCCGAACGGTCTCGCGGGCGGCTGGGATTACCTCGCGCAGAAGGCGTGGCCGTGGCTGCTCGGCAAATTCAAATCCGAATCTGAGGTCGAAGAAATTGAGGACACGGCACCAAAAGGAGAAAAACTATGAGCGCGAGTAATGACTTCATTTTGTCCATTGAGGATCTGACGGTCTCTTTTGACGGATTCAAAGCGGTGGACTCCCTGAACCTCTACATCAAAAAGGACGAACTGCGGGTGATCATCGGCCCCAATGGGGCGGGCAAGACAACGCTGCTCGATATGATCTGCGGCAAGACGCGCCCAACGGCTGGGAGCATCATGTTCCGCGACCAAGAGTTGATCGGGATGCCGGAATACAAAATCGTCCGAACCGGCGTCGGCCGGAAGTTTCAAACGCCATCGATCTACGAAAACCTGACGGTGTTTGAAAACCTGGAGGTGTCCTACCCCACGGGGCTTAGTGTGATGGGTTGCTTGACCTTTAAGCGGACCCCGGAGGTGATCGAGCGCATCCACAAGGTCGCCGAAGAGATTGACCTCAAAGAATACCTGGACGTGGAGGGCGCGTTCCTCAGCCACGGGCAGAAGCAGTGGCTGGAGATCGGGATGCTGCTGATGCAGGACTCCGAACTCCTGATGCTCGACGAACCGGTGGCCGGCATGAGCCAGTTGGAGAGGGAACGGACCGCCGAGCTCATCAAGCGGATCTGCAAGGGACGCAGCATCATCGTCATTGAGCACGACATGGAGTTCGTTTCGCGCATCGCCGATAAAGTCACCGTGCTCCACCTCGGCAAACTCTTGGCGGAGGGCAGCATGGCCGACATTCGCAACAACCCAAAAGTCATCGAAGTCTACCTGGGACACTAACTATGCTTACCATTGATCATCTCGAAGTCGGTTACGGTCAGAGCCGCGTGATCGGCGATATGAACTTCACACTCGGGAACGAGGAAATTCTCGCCATCATGGGCCGCAACGGCATGGGCAAGACGACCCTGCTCAAGTCGATCATCGGCATCCTTGCAAGCTCCTCAGGCTCCATCAAGCTCGGGGAGCAGGACCTGGCCGGCTACCCCTCTTACGAGCGAGTTCGGCGCGGCCTCGCCTTTGTGCCTCAGGGGCGTATGATTTTCCCGACCCTGACCGTAACCGAGAACATTCTCACCGGGGCGCGCGGAACGGTCCCCGATAGCTTCTGGGAGGAAATCTACTCGCTTTTCCCGATCCTGCGCGACATGCGCAACCGGAAGGGAGGCAACCTCTCCGGCGGCCAGCAACAGCAACTCGCCATTGCCCGCGCACTCGTCAGCAACCCGGAGGTGCTTCTCCTGGATGAACCCACCGAGGGCATCCAGCCCTCCATCATCAAAGACATCGCCCGTGCGCTCAAGGACATCCGCTCCATCCGCAAAATCGCCATCATCGTCAGTGAACAGGTGGTGAGCTTCATGATGGATGTCTGCGACCGGGCCTTTGTGATCGAGCGTGGAAGCTTCATCCACGAGGCACCGAGGTCATCGCTCGACGCAGACAGAGTCAAACAACTCCTGGCCGTCTAGGCCGCAACCCTTTTCTCGCCGAACATCGGCGAGAAAAAACCAACAATCAACAACTAAACACATCTAAAACTATGGGAAGTACAGGAAGCGTTAGTGCATGGGAGGAAGCCCTCCTCGTCGCAATGATTCAATATCCCGTTCCCGTCATTAAGGGACCGGAAGACATCGCCGTACAGGTGAAACAAATCTGCAAGGCGGTCGACAATACCAAAGCCGGTTATCCCGACCTCGACCTGATTGTGATGCCGGAGTACTCCACCCAGGGGCTCAACACCGCCATTTGGACCTACGACGAAATGCTGCTCACCATAGACAGCCCTGAAATCGGAGAATTCAAGAAGGCGTGTATTCGCAACAAAGTCTGGGGCGTATTCTCGCTCATGGAAAAGAACGAGGACCCCAAAAAGGCGCCCTACAACACCGCCATCATCATCAACTCCGACGGTGAAATCGCGCTCCACTACCGCAAGCTGCAGCCGTGGGTTCCGATCGAACCGTGGTCGCCGGGCAACTACGGCATGCCGGTTTGTGACGGGCCGAAAGGCTCCAAGCTCGCGGTTTGTATTTGCCACGACGGCATGTTCCCCGAGCTTGCCCGCGAAGCGGCCTACAAGGGTTGCAACGTCTACATCCGCATCTCCGGCTACTCCACGCAGGTCAACGACCAGTGGATATGGACCAACCGGACCAACGCCTGGCAGAACCTGATGTACACCATATCGGTCAATTTGGCCGGCTACGATGGCGTCTTCTACTACTTTGGCGAAGGCACCGTATGCAACTACGACGGCAACGTCATCCAGCAAGGACAGCGCAATCCGTGGGAGATCGTCACCGCCGAGCTCTTCCCCCGCCTCGTGGACAAAGCTCGCGAGAACTGGGCGCTCGAAAACAACATTTTCAACCTCGGCTGCCGCGCCTACGTCGGCAAACCGGGCGGAGAAAAGGCGAACTATCTGACCTGGGTTCGCGACCTGGCGGCGGGCGAGTACAAGCTGCCCTGGGACGACAAAATCAAAATTCGCGACGGATGGAAATACTATCCCGAAGGCGTCAAGCTCGGACCTCTGCCGAAGGCCTAGTCTTCTCGCATAGTTCGTGTTTGCTCAATGCAGGGAGCCCCATCAAGGGGCTCCTTTTTTTGGTGCCAACGCGAAGCCCACGCTGCCCGTCAGAAGTTCTTGGCGAACCTCCAGCACCATTCGATGAAGAACGCTCGCCATGCATTCAATTCTTTCGAAAAAGCTCTCTGTAGGTTGCATGAGCAGTCCCCGGAATGTCAAAACCGGCTAAGAAGTGGCTAAGCAAGATTTTCCCTAAGTCGTAAAACTTGTGTAAATCCCTATCGCTGAGGGACAGCCAGCACTCGGACTCGAACCGAGGACCGTCTGATTACAAATCAGATGCTCTACCAACTGAGCTATGCTGGCGTGTTTTCCGAAGCAGGCCCATGCCAATTCATGGATCGGGCAGCACGCAAGAATGGCCGGACTTCGTGCTTTTCGCAAGCTTAATACACGCGCGTGCGAACGGTCCGTACGCCGAAATCGTTCTCGCTATAAGATGTTGTATACTAGGAACATACGCGTCTTCTTGCCGGCTCCCTAATGCGTATGCTCCACCACATTTCCCGCCGCGTCATATTCCTTTTCCACTCGCCCCGATGTGCCGTCGGTGGTGGCATATTTCAGGCCCGTGGAGGTATAGAATGTCTCTTCCACCTTCTTGTCCGGCTGGACCGTGCGCACCAACCGGTTCAACGGGTCATACTGATAGCGGGTCTGGTTCCCGCCGGGAGCCGTTTCCTGGATCAGGTTTCCCGCCGCGTCATATTCAAATTTGGAGACTTCGGAGAAAATCGAGAAAGCGCGGGTTTTCGTCGCGGTCACTCTCCGGTAAATGGCGTCGTATGCGTTGATCGTCACTTGGTGGCTCGGTGACGTGGTGACGCGCGTTGCCTTGAATGTGGAGTTCTCAAACAAATCGCTCCCACAGTTCGGGCCGTAAAGGAAGACGGATTCGCTTCCATCCGCGGAGACGATTTTGGTGGCCCGCTGAAGCCCGTCAAACTCCATGGTATAGGTTTCCCCCTCGTCGGTGGTGTTGAAGAGCTTGGAATTCACCCCGTTGTAAGCGAACTTGAAAACCTTCGAGCCCTTGGCGGCGTCTTTTTCCGTTACCTTCCTTGCCAGCACTCTGCTTTCGCCGTCATACTCAATATCGGTCACGCGGCCGTCCGGTTCGGTCTCCCGGATTTTGTTGCCGGTCGGGTCGTAATACAGCTCGCGCGGCGGCTTGTCGTCTTGGGGGCGCTCGACGCGGATCAGCCGGTTCCGCGCGTCGTAGGTGAATAGAATGACGTAGCCGTCCGGGTATATTTTGAAGAGCTTGTTGCTGTTGAGGTCGTAGCCGTAACGCAAAATCAGATTCATGCCGCCGGGGTTCTTGATCTCGCGGGCCACCCGTCCCAGCGGATCGGGCTCATACTTCGTGACGAGATCGGTTTCCCACGGAGGATTGTTGGCCGAGGGGATCTTCCGAATCGTCTTCCTGGTGAGGAAGGCGGGGAACACCGCGTCGCCAAATTCGTATTCGGTAGCCGCGCAGGGGCGGCGCGCCGTGAACGAATCCCCGTCCGCATAGGTGCGGGTGGCCGTGACCACCCCCCGCTTCCCATCGACATCATTTTCAGTCACCCGCCCGTTCTCATCAACCGCGTTGGTGAGCAGCCGTGTCTGCCGGTCATAGGCAAAGCGTTTTTTCCCGCCCAGTGCATTAACGTATTCCGTAATATCACGGCGATGCGCGGCGAAAACGTTCGCGGGCATCCCCGCGGATTCGGCGAAGCCGTCCCCATAGGAAAACCGGGTGACGTTCCCGCTGAGGTCGGTGGCTTTTGTCAGCCCCATGCAGGTTCCCGCGTCGAATGCACACTCCTCGCGCCCGAGCAGCTTCATGCCCGCGCCCGGGACAAAATCGCCGCTGCCGGAGAGGTGATAATCGCTCCCCTGGAAATTGGAGATTTCCATTTTCCCGAACACCGCGAATTGCGGCGCGGCGAGTTTTTCTCCCGGTGTGCCAGCGGGTGTGGCGTCGAGCGTCACCGCGCGATTTTCGAGGAACCGGTAGAGCCTGCCATTGCCCGCCGCGTCGCGCACATAGGTCATTCGCACGCTTTGGCTCTCGTCGGGCTTGCGTCGCGAGAGGTTGAAAAACTCCGCGGTACCAATGGCGTCCGGGAGCGTCACCTTGCGCACACAGCGCGGCAGACCGCGCTCCGCGCCGGAGTGGTCGAACTCGTAATCGAACACGTAGATCTTTCCCCGGGGATCGGTGATGCGGCTGAGATCGCAATGCCGGAACTCCGGTTGACCGTCGCCGCCCGGTTCGCTGGCCTCATCGTAATCATAGAAGGTCGCCGCACGAGCGCCGTCGATCTCCTGCGGACGCAATCGCACAAGCAGCGCGCCGCCCTCCGGCAGCTTGGAATCGCGATACTCGCACAGGATGTCGGCGCCCTGCGGATCGACCATGCGCGCCACGTGCCCCCGGGCATTGCGCTCGATGTGGATGCGCAGTGTCAGATAGGCGATCTCGTCGGGAATGATCCCGTGGTTGGTCTCATGAAAGACATAGGAGATCCTGGATCCGGCCCGGTTTTCAATCGTCGAAAGCCGGAAGAACGTGTGTTTGATGGGGCTCTCCCCCGGCTTGGCCCCGGCGCCGGACAGCTCAATTTTCGCGGCATCCGTGTAAACCAGCGTCGTGCCGAACTTCCTGCGGAATACATAGTTGCCCCCGGTTTTCTCCAGGCTCATCGCCGTGGTTTCCTGCTCATTATTGGGGGAGGAGACCGGGCAAAAACGCAAGGGCCGCCCGGGCTCAAGAACTTCGAGGAAGGTATGCACCATCCCCTGTTCATCCGTCGCCTCCGCGTAAATCGGCTCGCCGGGCTTGCCTTCGACGCGATGGATGCTGGCCGCCAGCCCCGATGTCCAGCCGGTTCCGAAAGGGAGATCGGGACGCCGCGCCGGGGGCAGTCCACCCTCGGCGGGCCAGGAGGCGCCCTGCGCGTTGCGCCGCACCATCAACTCCGGCAAATGGGTCGCCACCGGCACGAAAATATCCGTCGTGGCATGCCGCAAACGCAGCGTCAGCGCGTCAACGTAAGTCTGCTCCGGCTCCTGATCCGTCGGTGTAATATCCTGTGGCATCGCATCGCTGAGCGTGCGGCCGCTGATCGCGATTTTGTGATAAGTCGGCGGCGCCGCTTCCCAAAGATTCCCGCATGCCTGATCCGCCAGCAGGAGAGCGATGGCGAACGGGATGACGAAGAAGGGAACGTGCCGGCGAAAGACCGCTCCGGCGGAAATCCCGGAGCCCCCGCGCGCACTTGAACAATCGAGCCGATGCCTGCCAATCATACCCATGCTCTGTAGAGCATGAAGCCGCGGCAGACAAGGCAAATACCCCGCGATCCACGAGGGCGGAGGGCGAGGGGAGACGGCGGCGGCGGGAAGACAATCCCGCCGCCGCACAAGATCCAAGCCGCTACGAGCAGCCCTGGCTGGTGCCGCACTCCGTGCAGCAGCCGCATGCCCCCGCGCGGATCACCTTATTGCTGCCGCAGTTGGAGCAGGTGATGTCCATATACATATTGCCCAGGGCCACCTTCACCCGGTCCGCGTGATTGCCGCCGCCGTTTGCCGTCACCGTCCCGTCGCTGTTGATGCGGCTGGAAAGAATGTCCACGACTTCCTTTTCCCCCGTCCGCGAGAGATCGGACACCGGCCGGTTGATGACCTTCTTGTCGATCTCCGGGAGTTCCTTCATCGGCAGCTCCGGCTGCGTCTTCTTGGGCGAAGTCGCCTCCTTGTAGCCTTTGATGAACTGGCAGCCCAGCCACCGGAAAACATAGTCGGTAATGGAGGACGCATTGCGGATATCCGGGTTCTTCGTGAACCCGCTGGGCTCAAAACGCTGGTAGGCGAACTTCTTGACCAGGCTCTCCAGCGGCACGCCGTATTGGAGAGAAAGCGAAGTCAACGTTGCCACGGTATCCATCAGGCCGCCGATGGTGGACCCTTCCTTGGCCATCTGGATAAAGAGTTCGCCCGGCATCCCGTTCTCATAGAGGCCGACGGTGATATAGCCCTCGTGCCCCGCGATGTCGAATTTGTGAGTCAGCGAGATGCGCGTATCCTGCATCCGCAGGCGCACCGGCTTGTTGATCTTCTGCCGGAGCTGCTCGATCTCCTTCTCCATCTCGACCACCCGGGCCTCCAGCGCCGCCTTATCGGCAAGCTCGGCATCCGCGTCGGCGGCATCCGTGTTTTTCTTGCTCTGCACGGGCTGCGAGCGCTTGGAGCCGTCGCGGTAAATGGCGATGGCCTTGAGGCCGAGCCGCCACCCCTCGATGTAAGTCTGCATGATGTCCTCCACCGTGGCGTTCTCGGGCATGTTCACGGTCTTGGAGATCGCGCCGGAAAGGAACGGTTGAGCCGCCGCCATCATGCGGATGTGGCCTTTGTAGCCGAGGCTGCGTTGGCCGCGGTGCGGCTTGAAGGCGCAGTCGAAAACGGGCAGATGTTCCGGCTTGAGACCGGAGGCGATCATCTCGTTGCTCCCCTCGTCCGGGACATCCTCGATGGTGTCGAACTGGTCGATGTGGGCAATGATATGCGCGATCTCCGCTTCGGAATAACCGAGCGCCTGCAGCGCGGAGCCCACCGTCTGGTTGACAATCTTGAGCACGCCGCCGCCCGCGAGCAGTTTGTATTTCACCAGCGCGATATCCGGCTCAATGCCCGTCGTATCGCAATCCATCAGGAACCCGATGGTGCCGGTGGGGGCGAGCACGCTGACTTGCGCGTTGCGGTAGCCATATTGCTTGCCCAGCGCCAGCGCATTGTCCCAGCAATGCTGCGCCTCTTCTTTAAGATAGCCGAAGCGGTCGCTGGTCTGGATCTTGGCCACGTGGCTGCGGTGCAGCTTGATGACCTCCAGCATGGGCTCGACATTATCCTTGGCCAGCGGCTCCTGGATCGCCCGGGTGCGGGCATCGCGGTAGCCCTCGAAGGGCCCCTTCACCGACGCCAGCACGGCGCTTTGCTCATAGGCGTGACCGGTCATGATGGCGGTGATCGCCCCCGCCAGCGCGCGGCCCTCGTCGCTGTCATAGCCGAGGCCCATGCTCATAATCAGCGCGCCGAGGTTCGCATAACCCAGGCCCAGCGTGCGGAAGAGGTGGGAATTCTCCGCGATCTCCTTGATCGGGTAGCTCGCGTTATCCACGAGGATTTCCTGCGCGGTAACAAACAGGCGCACGGCGGCCTTGAAGCGCTCGATATCGAACGAGCCGTCCTCGCGCTTGAACTTCATCAGGTTGAGCGAGGCAAGGTTGCACGCCGTGTCGTCCAGAAAGAGGTATTCCGAGCACGGGTTGGTGGAATTCTGCCGGGCCGTCCCCTTGCAAGTGTGCCACTTGTGGATCGTCGAATCGAACTGCATCCCCGGGTCGCCGCAAATGTGGGTCCCCTCGGCGATCTTGTGCAGCAGCGTGCGGGCGTCCTTCTTCTCGCACGGCTGGTTGTCGGTCACGCGCCGGGTCCACCACTCCTTGCCGTCAATGGCGGCCTGCATGAACTCATCGCTCACGCGGACAGAGAGGTTCTCATTTTGATACATGATGGAGCCGTAAGCCTCGCCGTTGTAATCGGCGGCATAACCCTGCTCGATCAGCGCCCAAGCCTTGCGCTCCTCCTTGGTCTTCGCCTCGATAAACTCCTCGATGTCCGGGTGCCAATCCTTCAGCGTATTCATCTTTGCGGCGCGGCGGGTCTTGCCCCCGCTCTTCACCACATTGGCCACCTGGTCGTAAACCTTCAGGAAGGAGAGGGGACCGCTCGGCTTGCCGCCGCCGCTCAGCTTCTCGCGCGTGCTGCGCAGGCTGGAGAGATCACTGCCCGTCCCGGAGCCGTATTTGAAAAGCAACGCCTCCGACTTCGCCAGGCGCATAATGTCCTCCATCGTGTCCTTCACAGACTGGATGAAGCAAGCGCTCCCCTGCGGGTATTCATACTGGCTGGGCGCATGCTCCGCCTCGCCGGTGGCCGGGTTATAAAAATAATTCCCCTTTTGCCCCCCCTTGCCCACGCCATACTCGTGGTAAAGCCCCACATTGAACCACACCGGGCTGTTGAACGCCCCGTGCTGGTTGAGGCAGAGCCACGTCAAATCGTCATAAAACGCCTTCGCCGAGGCCTCGTCGGCAAAATAACCGTCCTTGATGCCCCAGTCGGCGATCGTCCGCGTCACGCGGTGGATCAACTGGCGCACGGAATTCTCGCGGCCCCCCTTGAAGGGATCGGCCCCGTGGGCGATGTCGCCATAGAAATACTTCGAAACCGCGATCTTCGTGGCCAGCGCCGACCAGGACGAGGGAACCTCCACGTCGTCCTGCTTGAAAATGGCCTTTCCACCGTCATCGGTGATGGCCGTATTGCGGCGATCCCATTCCACCTGGTCGAAGGGAGAAACGGCTGGATCGCTGAAGGTGTGTGCGAACGTAAGGCGCGGAGCGGCGTCTCCGGCCTTGGCGGACGGAGCTTTTGGGGAACGCAGGCGGTCGTTTCCTGCGATTTTGGGACGGCTGGCGCGGACACCAGACTTGAGCTTTTGCATGGCGGGATTTCCCTTCCTGTTTAAATGTGCGGCGTTTTAGAGATTTTGCCAGGGGTTGACGGTAAAAAACGGGGTCTGTTTTGCCCCCGAAAGACGGTGAAGAACCTGTGAAGAACTTTGGGCTCTTCACCACATCTTGTTGGGGAGAACGGCGGACATGGCACAATATCTTGTGGTTTTCAGCAAGCCGAAAAAGTTCCGTTTCCATGAATTTTTGGCTTGCCAGGAGAGGGGATTTTGCCCCGCCAGAGGAGGCCTTGGCAGAGCCCTTTCAAAACCAGGATTTGCCGCCAAAAACCAGGGAAAACAGGGGCCCCCGGATCGCCTTTCGCAACGGGGAAAAACCCCCAATCCGTGTTTCTCCTAGCGGCCCGTCAGCCGTCTGACGATGACGCGGATAGTATTTCGCAGAAAACGCCGGTTCTTAAATCTGCGTCCCTCTGCGAAATCTGCGGATAAACCTCTTTGTTTTCGTGGACAGACCCTAGCCTTCCCTCGTCGGCGCCGCCGGAGCCAGGGTCCGCTGGAACCGGCGCGGCGGCTGCCCCATTGCCTGGCGGAACGCGCGCACGAAGTAATTCAGACTGCTGAACCCGCAGGCCCACGCGATCTCCGAGACATTCAGCTTCGGGTCCTGCAACAGCCCCTTCGCGCGGGCCAGCCGCTGGTTGCGGATGTAAGCGGAGACCGGCATCCCCGTCTCCGCGCGGAAACAGCGCGAGAGATGATCCGGCGTGCAGCCCAGCTGCCCCGCCAGCGAAGCGACCGAGAGCTGGGGCTCGGGAAGAAGCGCCTGGATCAAGTCATGGCAATGCCGGACCTTCGGATGCTCGTGCGATTGCGCGCGGTGAGCCAGCCGCGCCGAGGCAAGCAGATCGTCCATCACCGAAAGAACGGCGAAAACCAGCGCCCTCCGCCGCGCCTCCCCCGTGGGCGAGGTCTTCAGCGAAGCCGCCGCCGCATCCTCCAGGTAGCGGAGCGCCTGCGGAACCTCCGGGCCCTCAAAGCTATCGCAAAACACGACCGTCGGCCGCGAATCGGGGGACGACCTGCTCACAATCAGCGTCAGCTCATGCCCATGGAAACAGAAAACCAGCGCGCGGAAGCGGCTGCCGCGCCGTTCCCTGGCCACCTCGCCATGCGGCACCCCGCGCGGGATAATCGCGATTTCATTGCGGCGCAAAGTGAAGCGATCTTCCGGGCAGGAGAACTCCGTGCTGCCGCTGGCCTGCAAGAACAGCTCGGGGTCGAGGTGAAACATCATCCCCGGGTGTTGCCGCCGCAGGCCCGCGAGCCTCGGAATATGGATTTTTGGCGGCTTCTCCCCCCGTTGCGGGAGGAAAGACCGCAGAATGCCCCGGTAAACCCGGCAGCGTTCGGCGAATGAAGGGAGAGACATCGGATTTGTGCTATGGTTGTCGCGTCCGTGAACCTTTTTCAAGTCGCATTTCAAGCAGAGCCGTCCCACGATCCGGCTCGCGATGATCAAATTAGCGATAATCGGAACGGGCGGCATGGCCAACACCCATGCCGACAACTTCAGCCAACTGCGCGGATGCAAGATCGTGGCCGCTTGCGACGTGGACCAGAAGCGGGTCCAGGAATTCGCCGCCAAACACAAAATCCCCCACACCTTCACCACGGTCGAAGACCTCCTCCAATGGGGCCGGTTTGACGCCGCCTCCAACGTCACGCCCGACCCCTTCCACGCGCCCATCAGCCTCGCCCTGCTGGCCGGTGGCAAACACGTCCTTTGCGAAAAACCGCTGGCTGTGTGCTATTCCGACGCCGCCGAAATGGTCCGCGCCGCCCGCAAGGCCGGGGTCATCAACATGGTCAACTTCTCTTACCGGAACCACTCCGCCATCCACAAAGCGCACGCCCTGGTAAGCAAAGGCGTCCTCGGCCGCCTCCTCCATGTCGAGGCCACCTACTTCCAGAGCTGGCTTTCGCAGAACGGCTGGGGCGACTGGCACACCAACCCCGCCTGGCTCTGGCGGCTCTCCACCGCCCACGGCAGCAAAGGCGTCCTGGGCGACGTCGGCGTCCACCTCCTCGACTTCGCCTCCTATCCCGCGGGCGACATCGCCTCCGTCTACTGCCGGTTGAAAACCTTCCCCAAAGCCCCCGGCGGCAAAATCGGCGAATACCGGCTCGACGCCAACGACAGCGCCGTCATCACCGCCGAATTCACCAACGGCGCGCTCGGCTCCCTGCGCACCACACGCTGGGCCACCGGCCACCACAACTCCATCACCCTCGCCCTCTACGGCGAAGAAGGCGCGCTGAAAATCGACCTCGACCGCTCCGGCTCCGAACTGGAACTCTGCCGGGTCAAACAACGCAAACTCGGCGCGTGGGCAACCGTGAAGTGCGCCAAAACCCCGTCCATGTACCAGCGCTTCCTCACCGGCATCCGCACCGAAGTCCAGGACCAGCCCGATTTCGCGCGCGGCGCGGCGATCCAAAAAGCCCTCGACGCCTGCGAACAAAGCCACCGCGAAAGCCGCACCATCTCTCTGTAATCCACAAACCACCAACGCAACATCCCTCTCCCTATGACACCCGACATCCGCATCGGCACCATGGCCGGCAAAGGCCCCCGCACCGCCGAATACATCGCGAAAATCCTCCCGCACGGCTTCGAGAGCTTCCAAATCAACTTCTGGCAACAAGTAGACACCGACCTGCCCCGGCTCGCCGAAGAAACGGCCGGGATACTCGACGGCACCGGCGCCGTCATCTCCGCCCTGGGCATCTACGGCAACCCGCTGGGGAGCGAACCCGGCGACGAGCGGACCCGCGAGGGCTGGCGCGCCTGCATCGAAGCGGCCCCGCGCTTCGGGTGCGACCTCGTCTGCGGCTTCACCGGGCGCGTGCGCGGCCGCCCCGTGGAGGAATCCCTCCCCCGGCTGCGCGAAATCTTCGAGCCGCTGGCCCAGCGCGCGGGCGAACTCGGCGTGCGGCTGGCCTTTGAAAACTGCCCCATGGGCGGCACCTGGCAAACCGGCGACTGGAACATCGCCTTCCACCCCAGCGCCTGGGACCTGATCTTCGAAGCGCTCCCCCACGCCCACATCGGGCTCGAATGGGAACCGTGCCACCAGCTTTGCCAGCTCATCGACCCCATGCCGCAACTGCGCCAATACGGGAGCCGCATCTTCCACGTCCACGGCAAAGACGCCAAAGTCTACCGCGACATCGTGGAGCGCGAAGGCGTCTGCGGCCCGCACCCCTTCGCCTACCACAAGCACCCGGGCCTGGGCGACAGCAACTGGACCCGCATCATCGAAGAACTGCGCAAAGGCGGGTTCCGTGGAGCCATCGACATCGAAGGCTGGCACGACGACGTCTACCGCGACGCCCTGGAAATGACCGGCCAAGTCAACGCCCTCAAATACCTGCGCGCCTGCCGTCTCGACTACATCCCCAACCCGGAAGGCTTCTAAAAAAGGGGCGTCCCCGGGTGGCAGAGGCGGCGAAAGCCAGGGATGTGGTGAGCGGCGCATGGACGCGCCTCGACCACCGGCGCTCCCAAGTCATCCGCTACATCTTTTCCGGAAGCGCTATAGGAGCTGTTTACGAATTCAAAGAGGTTTATCCGCAGATTTAAAGGCAGAAGATCCATTTTTGTTATTCCGGGAATCTGCGAAAATCTGCGGATGAACCTCTGTCTTTTGGAATTCGTGAACACGGCCTAGCGCCGTCTGCGCCGCCTGCCGCCTTGGCGGCTTTTCGGGCGCTCTTTTTCTCCTGTTTGCCGGGGCGCAGGGGCTGCCTTTTCGGCCCCTTGCGGTTTGTTCCTCGGCTGCCTTGGCTGTCTGGAGGGGCGCGGGGGTCTTGGCTCCCGGGGTTCCCGTGCCTGCCCTTGCGCGGCTTTGGGCGCGGGCGCTTTCTTCCCCTTCTCTGGCGCGGGCTGGAAGTCGATCATCTGCTTGTACATGTCCACCTTGGCCACGGCCACTTCGATGTGCTCGCCGGCGGCGAAGACGCGGTGGGTCTTGCGGCCCACGAAGCGCATCCGGGCCGGGTCGTAGAGGTAGAAATCGTCCGAGAGCGCCGAGACGTGGACCAGGCCGGTGATGAGAAATTCCGGCAGTTCGACGACGAAGCCATAGTTGCGGACGTCCAGGATGACGGCGGTGAATTTGTCGAGGCGTTCGGCGGCCCGGGCGAAGAACTCGATCTTTTTGAGCTTCACCGATTCCCGTTCCGCGTCCTGCGCCGTCCGTTCCGTTTGCGAGATCCGCTCCGCCACGGCGGGCAGGTCGGCCGCCGCGATGCGCTGGCGCGCTTCGCCGATATGACCCAGTACGCGGTGCACGACGAGGTCGGCATAGCGCCGGATGGGGCTGGTGAAATGCGTGTAGTTCACTTTGGCCAAGCCATAGTGGCCCAGCGCCCGGGTCCCGTAGGCGGCCCGTTTCAGGCTTTTCAAGAAGGAGATTTTGAGCGCGTATTCCTCCGGCTTGCCCTTGATGGCCTCCAGGAGCCGCTGGACTTCGGCCCGCACCGTCAGGTCGCCCACGCGGTAGTTGTAGAGGCGCACGAGGTCGCGGAATTCGTCGAGCTTTTCCTCTTCCGGGTTTTCGTGGATGCGGTAGAGCGAGGGGTAGTTCTTGATTTTCGTCTCCCGCGCGACGGCCTCGTTGGCGGCGAGCATGAACTCCTCGATCAACTGGTGCGAGGCGTCGTTCTCGACTTTTTCCAGCTTCACGGGCGTCCCCTCGGCGTCGAGCCAGACTTTGACTTCCGGGAAATCGAGGTCGAGCGATCCGGCTTCAAAGCGGTTCTTGCGAAGGATGGAGGCGAGTTGCCACGCCAGCCGGATGTTGGTGGCGACGGCCTCGGGGATGACTTCCGTCCGGTCCGGGACGGTGAGCGAGAGCGGCTCGGGCTCTTTGCCGGAGAGGATGGCGAAGGTCTGTTTGTAGGTCAGCCGGGCTTTGCTGCGGATGACGCTCATGGAGAAACGGGCGCTGCGCATCTTGCCGCCTTTGGTGAACTCCAGGAACGCGGAGCGCGTTAAGCGGTCCACGCCGGGCTTGAGCGAGCAGATGCCGTTGCTGAGACGCTCGGGGAGCATCGGGATCACGCGGTCGGCCAGGTAGACGCTGTTGCCGCGTTCGAACGCCTCTTTGTCCAGCTCCGTGCCGGGGAAGACGTAGTGGCTCACATCGGCGATGTGGACGCCCACGCGCCAGCCGTTCTCGGTGCGCTCCACCTGGATGGCGTCGTCAAAGTCGCGGGCGTCGTCCGGGTCGATGGTGTAGATGAGGGCGTCGCGCAGGTCCTCGCGCCGGGCGAGTTCGGCGGGCGGCACCTGCTCCGGGATGCGGGCCGTCTCGGTGGCCACCGCGTCCGGGAAGGCCGTGGGGAGATGGTATTTGCGGACGATGGAGAGCATGTCCACGCCGGGCGCGGAGGCCGCCCCCAGCACTTCGATGATCTCCCCCTCCGGGTTGACGTTGGGCGAGGTCCATTCGTCGAGATGAACGACCACTTTATCCCCCACGGCGGGCGGCTGGGGCAGCAGGGCCGCGCCGGGGTGGACGTAGATGTTGTGGCCGATGCGCGGGTCGTCCGGGATGACGAAATGGAATTTCTGCGTTTTTTGCAGCGTGCCGACGAGGGTTTCGCTCGCCCGCTTGAGGATGCGGATGACGCGCCCCTCGCGGCGTTCCCCGGCGGCGGGCAGGCGGCGGTGAAAGCGTTCGATGCCTTCGATTCCCTCGTGGAGGATCCGGGCCACCACGCGGTCGCCGTTCATCGCCGTCCAGAGATTTTCGGAGGCGATGTAAAGATCGGGCTGCCCCGGGCGCTCGCTCAGCAGATGGGCGTTGCCGCTCATGTGCACCTGCAGAACGCCCGTGACCAGTTCCGCCTCCTCCGGCAGCACGTAGCGGTCTTTGCGAACGCGCGCGATTTCGCCGCGTTCTTCGAGAGCGCGGAGCGCGTCGCGCAAGCGGGCGCGGTCGTCGGGCGTAATGCCCAGTTTTTTGGAAAGCGCGACTTTATCGAGCGGCTGGTAGCGGGGGGAGCGCATCAGCGCGAGGATGCGTCCTGCAAGGTCTTGAGGTTTTGCGCACATAGGCGGGAAAAGAGAACGCCGCCTAGATTACACCGAATTCGCCGCTTGGAAACAAGATACGGCGTATCACTGATCCCGGGGCAGCCGGAAGATCTTGCCCTGGGTGTAGGGGTCGCGCACTTCGGTTCCGGGCGGCATCCCGCGAGCGTCGATGAGCCCTTGGTCCGGGGCGAACGGGCTGCGGAAAAATCCCGGTTTGCCCGGCTCGGGGATCGCGTCCGGTATTTCGCCCGCTTTCGCCGGGGTCGCCTTGGGCTGGGCCGCGTTGTTTTCGTCCGCCGGTTCCTGGGATTCCGCCGCGTCCGGTTCTCCCGTGATCCCGAGGATCGGCCCCAGATCGATTTTCTTGTCGTTGCGCTTCAGCTTGGGTGCGTAAAGGCTGGAGACGGTGCCGTCGAGGAAGAGGGCGTCGGGGCAATGCAGTTCGTCGCGGAAGAATTGGGCGAATTCGTAAAAGCTGACCGGCTCCTCGCTGAGGACGAAGACGACGGTCTGCGGAGAGACGACCCCCACGCCGTTGCGGATCAGCCGGGAATCGGAGCCGGGGGTGAACGCCGGGTGGATCTTATTGGCGCGCACGAGCAGCGGGCCGGATTGCGTCGCCACCGAAGCGGGCTCGGAGAGGGCGGGATATTCCGACGATTCGACGATCCGCGCGCCGCTCTTGGAAACCAGGAACACGCCGTTGGGCTTGAGGAAGAAATTGCCCTCCCCCTTCGCGAGATTCAGCGGCGTCACCTGCTTGCCGTTGGCAATGGCGAGCCCCACCGGCGCGAGGTTGGCGTGGTACATCCCGGCGTTCATGGCGAAGAGCAATCCGCGCCCTTGCGGCTGGAGCCATTGGGCCACGCCGTCGAAGGATTTGAACGGCTGCCCCGCGTCGTCGCGCACGAAGAGTTCCAGGCGCTCCTTGCGAAGGTCCACGCGGCAGACGGTGGCGCGTTTCCCCGCCACGGAAGCGGTGCTGAATTCCACGCCGTGGCTGAGGTTCAGGCCAAAGAGCAGGCATGCCGCGAAAACAAGAATGCGTTTCATCATACTGAGGAGGAGACGGCCCCAGAGATTACACGGATCGCGCCGCTTGAAAACGAGAAACGCGCGGTAGGGGCGGCACTCCGTGCTGCCCGCACGCCCGAACGGAAATTACGCTCTGAGCGGACGGCACGGAGGGCCCTCCCTACCGGCGCGGCCGCTGCCACGATTCGCTGCGGGCGTGCGAGTGGGAGCCGGTGTGCAGGCGCAGCAGGCAGAGCGAACGGTCGATCAGTTCAAGCGCCGCCCCGGCGTGCAGGATGCACCCTTCCTCGGCAAAGCCCGTTTCCATTTCGGTGTCCACGAGGAGTTCCCAATGGACATCCTCGCGGCCGGGCAGCGTGAAGCGGACGGGCTCGTAGTGGGCGTTGAGGAGGACCAGGAAGGTGTCGTCGCGGATCGGCTCGCCGTGCTCGTCGCGCACATCCATCGTGTCGCCGCTCAGCAGCATCCCCAGGCAGCGCACGTAGTCGAAGCGCCACTCCTCGTCGGTCATTTCGCGCCCCTGGGGGCTGAACCACATGATGTCTTTGATCTCCGAGCCGCGAATCTTGCGGCCTTGGAAGAACTTGGGCCGCCGGAAGATCGGGTGGGCGCGCCGCAGGTGGATGAGGCGGGAGACGAAGTGTTGGAGGTGTTTCGCCTCCGTGCCGCGTTCCCACGAGAGCCAGCTGACTTCGTTGTCCTGGCAGTAGGCGTTGTTGTTGCCGCCTTGCGTGCGGCCGAACTCGTCCCCGGCGGTGAGCATCGGGACGCCCTGGCTTAAAAAAAGCGTCGCCAGGAAGTTGCGGCGCTGCCGGGTGCGCAGGGCGTTGATGGCGGGGTCGGCGGTGGGGCCTTCCACGCCGCAGTTCCAGGAATTATTGGCGCCGTCGCCGTCGCGGTTTTCCTCGCCGTTGGCGAGGTTGTGCTTCTCGTTGTAGCTGACGAGGTCGGCCAGCGGGAAGCCGTCGTGGGAGGTGACGAAGTTGATGCTGGCGTAGGGGCGCTTGCCGGTGGACTGGTAGAGATCCGGGCTGCCCGCCAGCCGGTGGGCGATCTCGCGGGCGTGCCCCTCGTCGCCTTTCCAGTACCGGCGGACGGCGTCGCGGTATTTGCCGTTCCACTCGGCCCAGAGGACCGGGAAGTTGCCCACCTGGTAGCCCCCTTCGCCCACGTCCCACGGCTCGGCGATCAGCTTCACCCGCGAAAGGATCGGGTCCTGGTGGATGATGTCGAAGAACCCGGAGAGCTTGCTCACGGCGTGGGCCTCGCGGGCGAGCGTGGAGGCGAGGTCGAAGCGGAAGCCGTCCACGTGCATCTCCGTGACCCAGTAGCGCAGCGAGTCCATGATGACTTGCAGGACGCGCGGGTGGAGGACGTTGAGGGTGTTGCCGCACCCGGTGTAGTCCGTGTAATAGCGCGGGGCGTCGGGCGCGAGCCGGTAGAAGGAGACGTTGTCGATGCCCCGGAAGCAGAGGGTGGGGCCCATCTGGTTGCCCTCGGCGGTGTGGTTGTAGACGACGTCCAGGATCACCTCGATCCCGGCGGCGTGGAGCGCCTTTACCATGCGCTTGAACTCCGTCACCTGCTCGCCCGCCGTGCCGCAGGAGGCGTATTTCGCCTCCGGGGCGAAGTAGCCGATGGTGTTGTAGCCCCAGTAATTGACCAGCCCGCGGTCGCACAACATCTTGTCGTCCACGTGCTGGTGGACGGGCAGCAGCTCCAGCGCCGTGACCCCGAGCTTTTTGAAATAGTCGATGGCAAACGGGCTGGCCAACCCCGCGTAGGTGCCGCGCAGCTCCTCCGGCAGGGAGGTGCACAACTGGGAGAAGCCCTTGACGTGCACTTCGTAG
The DNA here is from genome assembly GCA_028714515.1 of Chthoniobacteraceae bacterium. Lineage (GTDB taxonomy): Bacteria > Verrucomicrobiota > Verrucomicrobiia > Chthoniobacterales > Chthoniobacteraceae > UBA695. The sequence goes on from JAQTMF010000001.1 coordinate 41,617, forward strand.
ATGACCGACTCGTGCAGCGGCTTGCGCGGGGGCGTGTCGCCCTCCCAGTCAAAGGCGGGATCGACGACGACGGATTTGGGCACGCCCCAGGCGTCGTCGCGGTAGTCGCGGGAGAGATCGGCCTCCGGCGCGTGGGGGTCGTAGCCGAGCATTTCGTCCCCCCAGAGGACCTGGCCGCAGATCGCCTTGGCGTAGGGGTCGATGAGCAGCTTGGAGGAGTTGAACCGCGATCCCTTGGCCGGTTCGTAGGGGCCGTAGACGCGGTAGCCGTAGAGCTGGCCGGGGCGGATCTCGGGCAGGAAAACGTGCCAGACCTGGTCGGTCTGCTCCGTCATCCGCACGCGCACCTGCTCGTGCGGCGCGTCGGCATTGTCAAAGAGGCAGAGATCGACGCCGGTGGCGTTTTCGGAGTACAGGGCAAAGTTGACGCCGTTGCCGCACCAGGTGGCCCCGAGGGGATACGGTTCGCCGAGCCAGACTTTGAGGGGAGTCATGAGGAATTACGCTTGCCCGTTTTCGGTGGCTGTCAACACCTGCAGGGCTTTTTTGCTGTTGCTCACGCGCAAAATGAGCAGCCCCTTCTTGGAGTCCGGGTTGGTGGCCAGGTAGGCGTATTCGATGTTGATCTTGTACTCCGCCAGCTTTTTGGCGATCCGGGAAAGTCCGCCCGGTTTGTTGGTGTTGTTGATCATGAGCACGTCGTTCTCCACGACGAGCACCCCGCGTTCCCCGAAAAGATGGATCGCCTTGCGGGTGTCGCTCACGACCATGCGCACCACGGCGTGGTCCACCGTGTCGGAGATGGTCAAGGCGTAGATATTGATGCTGGCCTTGGCGAGTTCGTCGCAGACATCGGCGAGGGTGCCGGGCTTGTTGGCAAGAAAAACGGCGAGTTGGGTGACGATATCCATAGGTGCGGGAAGGTGAAGGGTTGCTGAAAGAACGGCCGCCATTCTGCGCCCGGCCGGGTCCCAAGCTCAATGCGGAAATTGGGAGGAATCAGCGCCCCCCCCGCGTTTGACAAAAGCGCCCGTCTTCCCAACAATGCGCGGCATCTTCTACCGGAATATGCCCACCCCTTCCCGTCCCGGTCCCCGCTGGCTTGATGTTGCCGCCCTCGTGCTGGCTCTGG
>JAQTMF010000002.1 GCA_028714515.1 Chthoniobacteraceae bacterium
TCTGGCACTCGCGCGACATGAACCAGAGCGAGATGATCGTGGGCGTTCCGCTGCTCCTCACGCCTTGGGCCGCCTTCACCGCCCGGACGCCATGGCTCAAACGGGGGCTTTTCGCATTCCTGCTCTACGTCGTGGCGCAGACGGCGATTTCCACCCAGACGATCGCCACCACGGTCGTCTCCGACGTGCGTTTCTTCTGCGCGCTCCTGCCGCTGATCATCGCCCTGGAAGCCTTTACGCTCGTGGAAGTGGCGGCCCGCTTTGGCCGGGCGCGCTGGGTGGCCGTGCCGGTGGCGCTGGCCGTTTTCTGGACGAATTTTTTCCAGGGCGGGATGTTCTTCCAGCAAGGCTTGCGCGCCACGCCGCTGACGTTCGCGCGCGAACTGGCCGATCCCCCCGCCGACCCCTACACGGCCGCCGCCGCGTGGATCAACACCCACGTGCCGGACGGGGCCTCCATTTGGGTCACGCCCAACGCGATGATCATGCCGCTCGTCTTCCACGCGCCCCGGGCCGTCTACGGCTGGCAGCTCCCCCGGCCGCCCCTGGGCCAGTTCGCCTCAGTCCCGCCCATCTTTTTCGAGAAAACCGTTCCGCCCGATTACGTGGTTGCCTTCGGCCCCGATGTGAACGTGGCGATGCAGGTATTGAACGAGTTCGACGGCGTTTCCTACGAGCCCGTCGCGCTGCTGGATGTCTACTACCGCGACCTTTACCGGCCCGAGATTTTATGGCGCTGCTTTGAGGCGGTCCGCAACTTCGATCCCCACCGGGACGGCGTTTTTGTGCTGAAGCGGATCGACGTTCCCCCGCCCCTGAAGCTGGTGCCCTGATTACCCCCGCAGCTCCGGCGGGCGCTTCTTTTTGAAAAACCAGAACCGCCTGCGGGCCTCGGCCAGCGGCAGCCCTTCCAGGAAGAACGCGCTGGCAGCCCGCCCCACGGCGTAGGTCCCGGCTCCGGCCACCGCGCCCGAAATCGCGTTGCCCAAGCCGGGCACGAGCTTTACCGCCGCCCGCGCCCCCTCGCGCAAAAGCAGCCCCAGACCGGCGTTTACCCCCAGGGCCGCCAGAAAATCGCGCCCAAGCCGCAGATTCCACTCCCGCCCCGAGGCGGTGACGATCCCCGCGACCAGCAACGCCTGGAGCGAGGTCAAAATCGGGAAATCCGCCAACGGGATCGGCTGCGCGCCGATGGCCGTGGAGACGGCGGCGCACGAGCGGGTCAACTGCGCGGCGATTTCCCGCTGCACCCCCGGCTCGCCGCTCACGCGGGCAAATTCCAGGCGGGCCTCCGGCGGAAGCGCCCGGCCGATGGCGGCCAGGATCGCCGCTTGCGGGGCTTCGCCAAAAACGGCTTCCACGTCTCCCCGCAGGCGGGCAAAAGCGGAGGGCTCCCGGGCCGCCACGTAGAGGAAAAGGTCCGGCGGCGGGTCTTGCGCGAGCACGGCGCGCGCTTGCGCCTCGTTTTCGGCGATCGCCCACGTAAGCGCCCCCCGCGCGTGGCTGGGCAGCCAGATTCCCCGGGGCGCTTCCCCCTCTCCCGGCGGGAGCCGCAACAGCGTGCGCGCCCAAAGCTCCGTCGCCGCGTCCGGTTCGCCGATCACGAGCAGGCGCGGAGCGCGGCGGTGCAAAAACAGGGTCGAGATCGGCCGCCATTCGTGTTCCACGGGGCGGCGGATCGGGCCGGGGAGCCGGGAGGCGAGTTTTTCCACGCCCGCGGCCAGTTGGGTAAGCGTCAACATCTAGGAAAGGCAAAATGCCCCGGATTTCCCATTTGGCAAGGCTTGCGAGGTCCTATTCCAACACCGCCAGCACTTGCTCGGCGTGTTCCTCCGGCTTCACCTTGCGAAAGATGCTCCGCAGGTTCCCGTCCGCGCCGATCACGAAGGTGGAGCGCTCAATGCCCATCCCTTTTTTCCCATAGCGGATCTTTTCCACCCATACGCCGTAGGCCTGGGCGATGGCTTTCGATTCGTCGCAGACGAGCGGGAAGGGGAGCGTGTATTTGGCGATGAACTTCTGATGGCGCTCGGCCGTGTCGGGGCTCACGCCCAGCACCACGGCCCGTTCGGAAAGCTCGTTCCAGGCATCCCGCATCCCGCAGGCCTGCCGGGTGCACCCGGGAGTATCATCCCTGGGGTAGAAATAGAGAACCACCGTTTCCCCGGCGAAGTCCCGCAGAGACACGGGCGCGCCGACTCCATAGCGGCCCCCCACGGCGGTGGCGGTGAAGAGCGGCGCGGGATCGCCCGGCTTCAAAAGGGTGCTCATGAGATAAGAATATCACTATTTCCTCATTCTGGCACGAAAGTTTCTCTAGGAAGAAAGGCGTGAGACTCCTGATTGCCGATGACGACCGCGAACTGGCCTGTGCCATGGCCTCCTACCTGCGCCATAGCAACAACGCCATTATCTCCACCGTGACCACGGGCGGCGTGGACGTGCTGCGCAGCGTCAAGCTGTTCGATCCCGACGTCATTCTCATGGACATTCTCATGCCCCGGCTCAATGGGTTGACGGTCTGCCGGCATATCCTTTCCACTCGTCCCGACGTGCGGATCATCCTCCTTTCGGGCGTCCTGCACAGCGGGCACCCGTTTGTCGCCGAATCCGGGGCGGCGGGGTTCGTGGCCAAGCCCGTCCGGCTCGCCGAATTGCAGCGGGTCTTCGACGAAATCATCCCGCGCGAGGCCGCCGCTTCCGCTTCTCCGGCTCTCGCTCCGTCCGCGCTTCCGCCCGTTGTAGGGGCCGTTCACGAATGATGGAAACCAGGGGAAAAGAGAAACGCTGGAATTTTTAAACAGGATTGGCAGGATTTCTCAGGATGAACGGGATTTTGCTTGGTTGCCGGAACTACGCCCCTTCATCCCATCCCGTAAATCCTCCTTAATCTTGATAATCCTGTTATCAAATCACGAGGCCCGGACCAACACACCCGCCTGTAATCTTCTTTTCTGCGGATTCGTGAATGCGCCCTATCGCTTATCCGTAAGCTCTTAAGCGCGGCGGACGCGCTCTTTTTTCGCCTCGGCCTCTTCCTGAATGCGGCGGCGTTCGGTGACGAGTTGTTTTTCCAGGGACTCCAGCGCCAGGCTGTCTCCGGTGGCGCGGGCCTTGGCGATTTGTTCGCCTAAAAACAACTCCTTCTCCGCGGTGCGGGCTTTGGCAATCGACTCGATCTCAGCGATTTCGGCCTTTTGCGCATCGGTCAGCTTGCGCGAGGGGTCCGCTTTTTCGAGCCGTTCCATTGCCAGTTCGTATGCAGATTTCATAGGTTCTACTCTACCCGGGAAACGGGCCGGTGGGAGCAGAATTTCCGCTTCTTGGCCGGGGCGGGCATCGGGCGCTTGCCGGGGGGCGCGCGGTGGGTACAATGAAAGGGAATGATCCGTTTGTTGAGCACTGATTTTGACGGCACGCTGGTGGACCACTTTGCGACGCCCCCCGTCGCGCCCGCCTTGTTCGAGTGGTTTGCGGAGCTTCGGCGTTGCGGCGTCTTCTGGGCGCTCAATACCGGGCGCGACCTGGCTTTCGCCCTGGACGGCCTGCGGGAATTCCAGTTTCCCCTGGAGCCCGATTACATCCTCACCAACGAACGGGAGCTTTTTCACCGCAATCCGCAGGGGGAATGGCACGATTACGGCGATTGGAACCGGCGGTGCGTGCAGGCCCACGACCGGATGTTCCAGACGGAGGCCCCGTTTTTGGAGGAAATCCTGCGGTTCCTGCGCGAGGAGACCGAAGCCCAGCCCATCTACGAGAACGGCAGGCCGGTCGGCTTCGCGGCCAAGGACGAAGCCGAAATGGACCGCGTGGTCGCCCACTTCCACGCCGCGCGCAAGCCGGGTTCCCTCTTTCACTACCAGCGCAACACGATTTACCTGCGCTTCTGCCACGCCTCCTACTCCAAGGGGGCTGCGCTGGGCGAACTGTGCCGGTTAACCCGGATCTCGCCCCAGGAGACGTTCACCGCGGGCGACCATCACAACGATATTTCCATGCTCGACGGCCGCTATGCCCGCTGGGCGTGCGCGCCCGGCAACGCCGTGGACGCCGTCAAAGCCGCCGTGCGCAAAGCCGGGGGCTACGTGGCGGAAGCCCGTTGCAGCGACGGCGTGCTGGAAGCGCTCCGCCATTTCTTCCAAGCCGAACGCCTCGCCCCGCCGGGATGGGCGGGTGAGGAAGTTGAGAGTCAGGAAGTTGAGAGTTGAGAGAAAAGGCATTCGCGCTTTTCCCTCTCTCAACTCTCAACATCCCCTCTCTCAACTTCTCCCCACAGGCACTTCGCGCCACCCGGCGTCGTCCAGGAAGATGGTCCGGCGGTGGAACTTGACGAAGAGGCGGGAGAACGGGGCGGCCGATGCCACCGGGATCTTGATGCGTGCCACTTGGCCCGCGATGCGCACTGTCGCGGCCGCTAGCGGGCGGCCGGTGGCGATTTCTTCTACGCTTACCTTTCCCGTGGCGCCGGAAAGCGGGAGCCTCCAGCGGAGGCTGCCTTTGCTGGGCGATTCCCCGGCGATCCAGATCGCCGCGCCGCGTCCCAGCCGGGGCGGCAGCGTGACCCCGAGGTTGAGCGCCCCGGCGTTTAGGAAAGCGTCCGGAATGCGGAGATTGGGGTGGAACGGCTCCACCGGGGCCGGTTCAAAGAAGACTTCCTGCGGGCGGGCGTAGGCGGCGAAGCGCTTCCGGCTCAAGACCATCTGGGTCGTGTGGCAGAGGATCGCCTCGCGTTTGAGCTGCCGCTCCGCTTCCGTGAGCGAGAGCGCCGCGCGGCAAGGGATCAGGCCCGGCCGCTTGCAGTGGACCACGAAGCGGAGCTGCGGGAGGGCCGCGAAGCCCGTCCGTTGCAGGGCGATTTGCACTAGCACGTACAGCGCGTTGTGGTCCGGGTGCAAATCGTAGGAGGAGGGGCAAACCACCCGCGTCGGCTGCCATTCGCAGATCTCGGCGCAGAGGCGCTCCATCGTGGCCGGGTCGGCTTGCAGGAGCCGGGGCGTCATGCCTTGGTCGGGGAACCCCAGGAAACGCGCTTCGCCGGGAAACCCGAGGCGCGCGAGAGCTTCCCGGGCCTCCTCGGCCCGCATCGCTCCCCAGCGTTTGCTCTCCGCCGGGCCGATCCGCCAGCGTTTTTCCAGCCAGCGCTGGGGCCACGGGTTGTTTTCCCCGTTGGTGACCATGAGCAGCCGCGCGGTGGCTCCCGCCTGTCGAATGCGCTGGATGAGCCCGCCCGTGGCGAGCGATTCGTCGTCCGGGTGCGGCATGATGAGCAGCAGCCGGTCGGCGGGGGAAAACGAGAAGCTCATGGAGGGGGGAGGGAAGCTGCCTGGCGGCGGACGTCAGCCCAGGTTGGCTTCGCGCAACCGTTCGGCGACGTCTTCGGCCTGGAGCGCGCCGACCATTTCGCCGATTTCTCCCTCCATGAAGCGGTCGAGATTGTAAAGCGTCAGGCCGATGCGGTGATCGGTGACGCGGTTTTGCGGGTAATTGTAGGTCCGCACTTTTTCCTCGCGCCCGCCGCCGCCGATGAGGCTCTTGCGGTGGGCGGAATATTTTTCCGCTTCCTCCAGCTGTTTCTTTTCCAGGAGGCGGGAGCGGAGGATGTTGATCGCTTTTTCCTTGTTCTTCTGCTGGCTGCGGCCGTCCTGGCAGCGGACGATGGTGCCGGTGGGGATGTGCATCACCTGCACGGCCGAGTCGGTCGTGTTGACGCCCTGGCCGCCGGGGCCGCCCGCGCGGCAGACTTCAATGCGCAGGTCCTCCGGCTTGAGTTCCAGGTCCACTTCCTCGGCTTCCGGCAGCACGGCGACGGTGGCGGTGCTGGTGTGGATGCGCCCCTGGGCCTCCGTGGCCGGGACGCGCTGGACGCGATGAACGCCGCTTTCATACCGCAGCTTGCGGAACACGGCGTCGCCCGAGGCGCGGAAAATGACTTCGCGGAAGCCGCCCAGTTCCGAAGGGCTCGACTCCATGATCTCCATTTTAAGCCCCGTGGCTTCCGCGTAGCGGGTATACATGCGGAAGATGTCGCCCGCGAAAAGCGCGGCTTCGGCGCCCCCGGTTCCGGCGCGGATTTCCACGATGGCGTCGCGGTCCTCGCCCGGTTCGGGCGGGAGAAGGGAGATTTGGATCTGGCGCTCCAGGTCGGCGAGGCGTTTTTCCAGTTCGGGGATCTCGGCGGCGGCCATTTCGGCCAGTTCCGCGTCGTCGCCACTGGCAAGTTCCTGGTTTTCCGTGATTTCCGTGCGCGTTTTGCCAAACGCCTCCCAGGCCGTGAGCAGTGTTTTGAGCTGGGAATGCTCGCGCATCACCTCCCGGGCGTGGGCCGGATTGCCAAAGATGCTCCCGTCCGTGATTTCCGCTTCAAGTTCGCGGAAACGCTCGGTTTTTTTCGCAATCAATGGGGCAAAGTCCATGGCTGAAATAGAAATTAGGGCGAAAAAAGGGAGCTAAAAATCGGTGTCAAACTGCGGCAACTGCGGATTCCTCTTTTGCGGACGGTGTCAAATCTGAGAGGCATTTTTCCCGGAGTCGCAAAAAGAAACGGTGACGCACGCATTCGAGCGCGTCACCGTTTCGAAATTTTCGGGAAAAGAAGCTACTTGCGGCGGGCGGCCGTGCCGTAGCGGCGGGCGAATTTCTCAATACGCCCTGCCGTGTCGACGAACTTCTGCTCTCCGGTGAAGAACGGATGGCACGCGGCGCAAATGCCGACCTTGATGTCGCGGCGGGTGGAACGGGTGTGGTAGACCTTGCCGCACGCGCACGTGATCGTGGTCTCGTTGTAATTAGGATGAATGTCTGCTTTCATGACCGGAAAAGGGATGGGAAACATACCGGCTTAGCGGCCGGGCGCAATCAAAAAGTGAGGGGAGGGCAGATTCAGCACGCTTTCATGCCGATCATATCGGTGTTGGCAGCCCCGGGCGGGACGATGGGAAACACGTTCTCCTCGGGGGCGATGGGCAGGTTCACCAGGCACGGCCCGGGCTGGGCGAGCGCTTCCTTGAGCATGGCGGCGGGATCGGCCGCTTCGCCGAGGTCGCAGGCGCGGATGCCGAAGGCCCGGGCGAGCGCGGCGAAATCCGGCTGGCGCTCGAAGACGGAGGCGGAGTAGCGCTTGCCGTAAAAGAGTTCCTGTTGCTGGCGGACCATCCCCAGGCGGTTGTTGTTGAGCAGGATCACCGTCACATCCAGGTTCCACTCGGCCAGCGTGGCCAGTTCCTGGACGTTCATCAAAAGCGAGCCGTCGCCGCTCACGCAGACCACGCGGCGTCCGGGCGCGGCCAGCGCCGCCCCGATGGCGGCGGGGAGCCCAAAGCCCATCGTGCCCAGCCCGCCGGAGGTCAGGAACGTCCGGGGACGGCGCACGGGGTAGCCCTGGGCCATCCACATTTGATGCTGGCCCACGTCGGTGGTGACGATGGTTTCCGGCGTGAGGAATGCGCCGAGCGCCTGGCAGAACGCCAGCGGGTGCAATCCGCGTTCGCGCCGGGGGACGGCGAGCGGGTGGCTCGCCTTGAGTTCCGCCGCGCGTTGCCGCCAGGCGGGGCGTTCGCGGGGCGGCACCAGCGGCAGAAGCTGGCGCAACACCGCGCCCACATCCCCGGCCACGGAGACATCGGCGGGCTTGATCTTGTCGATCTCGCAGGGGTCGATCTCGATGTGGATGATCCGCGCCTCCGGGCAGAACCGGGCCGCGTGGCCGGTGGCCCGGTCGTCGAACCGCGCCCCCAGCACCACGAGCAAGTCGGCTTCGTCCAAAATATAATTGGTGCACGGCGCTCCGTGCATCCCCAGCATGCCGAGGGAGAGCGGGTGATCGCACGGGATCGCGCCCAGCCCCATCAGCGTGCTGGCCGCGGGCGCGCCGAGGCGCTCGGCCAGTTCCAAGGCGAGCCCGCCCGCGTCCGCGCCGATCACCCCGCCGCCCACGTACAGAACGGGGCGCTCGGATGCGGCCAGCAGCGCCGCCATTCGGGCCAGCGCTTCTTGCGAGACGGCGGGGGCGGGCGCGGGTCTGCCCGGCTCGGGCCAATCCGTCACCTCGCATTCGCCCAGGAAAACGTCCTTGGGCACATCCACCACCACCGGGCCGGGGCGGCCGGATTCGGCGATCTCGAACGCCCTCGGGATCACGTCGAAAAGCTCCTCGGTCTGCATCACCATGAAGCTGTGTTTCGTGATCGGCAGCGTGAGTCCAAAGGTGTCCACCTCCTGGAAGGCGTCCGTGCGCAGGAGCGAGCGCGCCACCTGGCCCGTGATGGCCACCAGCGGCACGGAGTCGAGCTTCGCGTCGGCGATGGCCGTCAGCAGGTTCGTCGCGCCCGGCCCGGAGGTGCCCAGGCAGACGGCGGCCTTCCCCGTGACGCGCGCCATCCCCTGCGCGATAAAGCCCGCCCCTTGTTCATGCCGCGCCAGGACGTGCCGCAGCGGGCTCTCGTAAAGGGCGTCATACAAGGGCAGGATCGCGCCGCCGGGGATGCCGGAGAGCGTGGTGACGCCCTGGCGTTCCAGTAATTTGCAGAGGATTTGGGCTCCGTTGAACTTCATGGGTCTGGGTATTTCGTTGGGTCCGGCGAGGCCGCGCGAGGGTAAAAAAAATCCCCTCCAGCGGCAGGCCGGAGAGGGTTATCGTCAGTTTTTTGAACCCCTCACCGAGCCTCCGGCCGTACAACGCCTACGAGCGCCACTCCCGCAAGAACGGGGCGGACGCTAAGGGCTACGGTTTGGAGATCGGTGAGGAACATTAGAATCTTGCAGCTCATTAACCGGGGAGCCCCGGCTTGTCAATCTCCCAAAAGCCGCCTTTCGCTCTTTTTTTGGCATTTCGGGGCTCTTGCCGCACTTTTTCTTTTTCGCGGGCGGCGTTCCCTGCTATTGAATGAGGAGATATGCCAGAATTCGTCGAGTTTCAGTTGGACGGGAAATGCGTGCGGCTCCCCATTGTCGAGGGGACGGCCGGAGAAAAGGCCATTGATATCTCGACGCTGCGCGAACAGACCGGCTACATCACGCTCGACAGCGGCTACGGCAACACCGGTTCCTGCGAGAGCGATATCACCTTTATCGACGGCGAGCAGGGGATCCTGCGCTACCGGGGGATTCCGATCGAGGAACTGGCGGAGAAATCCACCTTCATCGAAACGGCCTACCTCCTCATGTACGGCCACCTGCCGACGGGGTCGGAGCTGCACCAGTTTTCCCGGTTGCTCACGGAAAACGAGATGATCCACGAGGACATGAAGTACCACTTCGAGGGCTTCCCCTCGAACGCGCACCCCATGGCGATCCTCTCCTCCATGATCAACGCCTCGGGCTGCTTCCAGCCCCAGATGCTGGCCGCGCACAGCCGCAAGACCTTCGATCTGCACGCCGCGCGGCTCGTCTCGCAGGTGCGCACCATCGCCGCGTTTGCCTACCGCAAATCGCTCGGGCTGCCCATCATCTACCCGAAGCCGATTTACAAATACTCGGCCAACTTCCTGCACATGATGTTCTCGGAGCCGTATTGCGACTACGAGCTGAAGCCGGAAGTCGTCCGCGCGCTGGACTTGATCTTCATCCTCCACGCCGACCACGAGCAGAATTGCTCCACCTCCACCGTCCGCATGGTCGCCTCCAGCCGGGCCAGCCTGTTCGCGGGCGCGGCCGCCGGTGTCTGCGCCCTTTGGGGGCCGCTGCACGGCGGGGCCAACCAGGCCGTGCTGGAAATGCTGGAGCGCATTTACGAGGACGGCGACGACGGCACGAAGTTCATCGCCGCCGCCAAGGACAAAAAGAGCCGCAGCCGCCTCATGGGCTTCGGCCACCGGGTGTACAAAAACTACGACCCGCGCGCGCGGATCATCAAGCAACGCTGCGACGAACTGCTCGCCGCGCTCAAGGTCGAGGACCCGCTGCTGGACATCGCGCGCAACCTGGAACAGGCCGCGCTCAACGATCCGTACTTCGTCGAACGCAAGCTCTACCCGAACGTCGATTTCTACAGCGGCATCATCATGCGGGCCATCGGCATCCCGGTGGAAATGTTCACCGTCATCTTCGCCATCGGGCGCATGCCCGGGTGGATCGCCAACTACCGCGAAACCATCGAAGACCGCAACGCCCGCATCTACCGTCCCCGGCAGATCTACCAGGGCAAACCGCTCCAGCATTACGTGCCCATGCACGACCGGGAGTAGGAAGGGAGTGGGAAGAGAGCCGCGGAGGCGCGCGCACATTTTCCCGTGGCTTCGTTTGGAGGCTGGAGCCTCCGGGACACCTGCGTTACCAAGCTGGAGCTTGGTAACGAGAGGAACTTGGGAATGAGCCGAACGCGGGGCGTTTTTTCCACGGAAATGTTTTCTTTTCCCCGCCGGGATCGTTAACTTTTAGCCGTGACTCTTTCGGAGCAACAGCGATTCCAGGAGCCGGTAACCAACCACATCCGCAAGGACTATGGATTGCTCCGGGAGGACTGGACTGTCCACGAAACCATCGAGCACCTGCGCACGCTCAACATCGGCGAGCGGATCATCTATTTCTACGTCAGCGGCGAGAACGACCGGCTTGTCGGCGTCGTTCCCACGCGCAAGCTGCTCATGTCGGCGGCCGACCAGAAACTCGGCGAAATCATGAGCCGGCGCGTCGTCGCCATCCCCAAGACCGCCACCGTTTTCGACGCCTGCGAATTCTTCGTGCTGCACAAATTCTTCGCCCTGCCCGTCGTGGACGAACAGCGCCGCCTGCTCGGCGTCGTGGATATCAACCTCGTCACCGAGGAAGTGCTGGAAGGCACCGAGACGCCCGAGTTGCAGGACGTTTTCGAAGTGCTCGGCTTCCACATGGCCGCAGTCCGCAACGCCGGCCCGTTCAAGGCCGTGCGGTTCCGCTTCCCGTGGCTGGTGGCCACCATCCTGAGCGGCACCGTCTGCGCATTCATCACCGGCGAATTTGAGGCGACCCTCCAGCGCCTGCTCGTGCTCGCGTTTTTCCTCCCGCTCGTCTTCGGGCTGGCCGAGAGCGTCAGCATGCAGTCGATGACCCTTTTCATCCAATCCCTGCGCGTCAACCCGCCCTCGCGGGCTTGGTATTTCGGAGCCGTGCGCCGCGAAGCCACCACGGCCACGCTGCTGGGCCTCGTTTGCGGGCTGGTCGTCGGCCTGATCGTTTGGGCGTGGCATGGCCAGGCGGGCGCGGCGGCGGCCATCGGAGTCAGCGTGCTCCTCTCGTTTGAAACCGCCTGCTTCCTCGGCCTGAGCATCCCGTCGCTCCTGCACGCCCTCAAGCTGGACCCCAAGATCGCCGCCGGGCCCGTCACCCTGGCCCTCACCGACATCGCCACGCTCCTCTTCTACTTCGGCGTCGCGGCGATCGTCCTGCGATAGCCCGCCTCCCCCCCGGAGCTTGCAAAAGAGGGGGATCGCGGGTAAATATGACCCTCTTGTCCATATGAACAAACACCAGGTCAGCCTCTACGACACCACGCTGCGTGACGGCACGCAGGGGACCGGAATCTCGTTTAGTCTCCTGGACAAAATTCGCGTGGCCGAGAAGCTCGACAGCTTCGGCATCCACTACATCGAAGGGGGCTGGCCCGGCTCCAACCCCAAGGACGCCGAGTTCTTCAAGGAAGTTCGCAAACGCACCTGGGTCCATGCCAAAATCGCCGCCTTCGGCAGCACCCGGCGCGGCGGCGTGCGCGTGGAGGACGACCCGCAAGTGCGCTCGCTCCTGGAATCCCACGCCCCCGTTGTCACCCTCGTCGGCAAAAGCTGGATCCTGCACGTGCGCGAAGTCCTCAACGTCGCGCCCGAGGAAAACCTCGCCATGATCCGCGACACCGTCGCCTACTTCAAAGCCCACGGCCGCGAGGTCTTTTACGACGCCGAGCATTTCTTTGACGGCTACAAGGAGGACCCGGATTACGCCCTTTGCACCCTGCGCGCCGCCGTGGAAGGCGGGGCCGATCTCCCCGTCCTCTGCGACACCAACGGCGGCACCCTGCCCGACGAAATCGAGCGGATCACCCGCGATGTGATCGCCCGCATCGGCATGCCCGTGGGCGTTCACCCGCACAACGATTGCGGCCTCGCCGTCGCGAACGCCCTGGCCGCCGTCCGCGCCGGAGCCGTGCAGGTCCAGGGGACCATGAACGGCTATGGCGAGCGCGTCGGCAACTGCAACCTCACGACGCTGATCCCCAACCTCCAGCTCAAAATGGGGCTTCCCGTCGTCCCCGACCTCAGCCGCCTGCGCGAGGTCTCCCTTTTTGTCGACGAACTGGCCAACAGCCTCCACGACATCCGCGCCCCCTACGTCGGCGCCACCGCCTTTGCCCACAAGGGAGGCATCCACGTCAACGCCGTCCAGAAGCTCGCGCGCAGCTATGAGCACATCCGGCCCGAGCAGGTCGGCAATACCCAGAACATCCTCGTCTCCGAGCTATCCGGCCAGAGCAACATTCTGCTCAAGGCCGAGAGCCTCGGCATCCCGCTCCAAAAAGACGCCCCCGAGGTGCTGCAAATCCTCCAGGAAATCAAGCGGCGCGAATCCCTCGGCTACGAATTCGAGGCCGCCGACGGCTCCCTGGACCTTCTCATTCGCCGCATCCTGCACCACCACGAGCCGATCTTCCAACTCCTCGAATACCACTGCACCTTCCGGCGCTCCGGCGCGTCCAATCCCGCGCACACCACCTGCGAGGCCACCGTCAAGATGCTGGTCAACGGCGAGCGCGTCTACACCGTGGACGAGGGCGACGGCCCCGTGAACGCCCTGGACGCCGCGTTGCGCAAATCCCTGCGCCCCTACTACCCGCAGATCGACGGCATCAAGCTGGCCGACTATAAAGTGCGCATCCTCGACAGCCGCCGGGGGACCGCCGCGCGCACCCGCGTGCTTATCGCCAGCACCGACGGCAAGACCAGTTGGGGCACCGTCGGCGTCTCCAACAACGTCATCGAGGCGAGCTGGCTGGCCCTGGTGGACGCCATCGAGTGCAAACTGCTCCCCCTTCCGCGCGCGGAGGCGAAATAACCGCAAGCAGAGACTTGCAAAGAGGGCGACTCCAGCCTAAGCAAGAGAAAACCCATGAAAAAAATCGAGGCGATCATCAAACCGTTCAAGATGGAAGACGTCAAAGAAGCCTTGGCCGAAGCGGGCATCGAGGGCATGACCGTCACCGAAGTCAAAGGGTTCGGACGCCAGAAAGGGCACACCGAAATCTACCGCGGCAGCGAATACACCGTCGATTTTCTTCCCAAAATGAAAATCGACCTTGTGATCAGCGACGACCGCGCCGACCGTGCCGTGGCCGCCATTGTGCGCGCCGCCAAAACCGGCAAGATCGGCGACGGCAAAGTCTTCGTTTCGTCGGTGGAGGAAGTCATCCGTATCCGCACGGACGAGCGGGGCGAAGCCGCCGTTTAATTCCTCCTTTTTTCCATCTATTCCATGACATCCTGGCTGGTAGTCGTGCTTCTCGGCATGATCGAGGGGCTCACCGAGTTCATCCCTGTCTCCTCAACCGGCCATCTCCTTCTGGCCGAACAGTGGCTCCCCAAACAGAGCGAACTGTTCAACGTCGTCATCCAGAGCGGCGCGATGCTCGCGCTGTTGCCCATCTTCTCGCGCCGCCTGCGGGAGATGATCTTCCGTTTCAACGAGCCGGAGAACCGGGACCTCGTGCTCAAGCTCGCCGCCGCGTTCTTCATCACCGGCGTGGGCGGCGTGTTGATGAAAAAACTCGGATTCGTCCTGCCGCACGATCCGATGCCCATCGCCTGGGCCACGCTGCTGGGCGGGTTCGTCATTTTCGGCGTGGAACGGTGGATCGAAGGGAAGCAACTTCCCGACCGCATCACCTGGACCGTCGCCATCGCCATCGGCCTGGCGCAGTTGATCGCGGCCGTCTTCCCCGGCTCGTCGCGTTCCGGGACCACCATCATCATGGCGCTGGCCATCGGGCTCAACAGGCCGCGCGCCACGGAGTTTTCCTTTTTGCTGGGCATCCCCACCATGTTCGCCGCCGGGGCGCTGGAGATTCACCATGAACTGAAGCAGGCGGGTGGGGCGCACGAAAGCTGGAGCCTCCTGCTGCTGGGCACCGCCGTTTCCGCCGTCATGGCGTTCATCGTCGTCAAATGGTTGATCCGGTTCGTGCAGCACAACACCTTCCGGGGGTTTGCTTACTACCGCGTCGTGATGGGCGGCGCGATGCTCCTCTACTTCTGGCCGCACAAGGGGTAGGCCGCGTGCCATGTCATCCCGAACGAATGTGAGGGACCCCTCAAGCGTCCCGGAACCCCGCTTCCTTCAGCGCATCGAGTGATGACGGATTTTTAATGCTTCTCGCGCGGGTCGAGCACGTCGCGCAGGGCGTCGCCCAGGAAGTTGAGCGCCAGTAGCGTCGCGCTCATCGTCACGGCCGGGAAAACCAAGAGCCACCAGTAGCTTTTCACCGGGTTGATCGCCTGCGCCCCATCGGCCAGCAGCGAGCCCCAACTCGCCTGCGGCGCCTGGATGCCCAGGCCCAGGAAGCTCAGGAACGACTCGTCCAGGATCACCGCCGGAACCGTCAGCGTCAGGTAAACGATCACCACCCCCAGCAGGTTCGGCAGCAAGTGGCGCGTCAGGATTTTCCAATGGCTCTGGCCCAGGCTGCGGGCCGCCAGCACGAACTGCCGGGACTTGAGCGCCAGCACCTGCCCCCGCACGATCCGCGCCATGGTGAGCCATTCGATGAGCCCCAGCGAAAGCACCAGGATCACAATGCGCGAATAATTGACCAGCCCCGGCACGCCCGCGTCCAGCAGCCAGGTCTTCATCCGCGCGTCAAACGCGTTGATGGCGATGAGCAGGATGATGAGGCGCGGCACCGCGTAGAGGATCTCGACAAAGCGCATCATCGCCCCGTCCGTTTTGCCCCCCGCGTAGCCCGAAACGAGCCCGTAAGCCGTGCCGATGAAAAACGCGATCAGCGCCCCGGCGATTCCCACCGCCAGCGACACGCGCGCCCCGCTCAGCACCCGGTAAAGCATGTCCTGCCCGTGCAGATCCGTCCCGAACGGGTGCGCCCACGACGGCGCGGCGAACTGCGCGGCGCTTACCTCCGCGGCCGAGGGCGGCAACAGCATCGGCCCGAACACGGCGGCCAGCGCCACGAGCGCCACCACCGCCAGCGAGACGCGCACCGTGTTCCCCCGCGCCCACAACCGCTGCCAGGCATTGGGAAAATCAGACGGCTTCGTCATAGAGTTTGATGCGGCGGTCCAGCCACGGGTAGGCGAGGTCGGCCAGGAGGTTCAACCCGACCAACAGCGCGCAGTAGACAATCACCACGCCCTCCAGCAAAAAGCCGTCCCGGTTCTGGATCGAATTCACGAAAAAGCCGCCCGCGCCCGGGATGTTGAAAATCGTCTCCACCACGATCGATCCCGTCAGCAGATTCGCCGCCAGCGGGCCCAGGAACGAAACCACCGGCAAGAGCGCCACCTTGGCCGCGTGCCGGGCGACGACGCGCCATTCCGCCAGGCCCTTGGCGCGCGCCGTGCGGATGTAATCCTGGCCCAGCACCTCCAGCATGCTCGTGCGCGTGAGCCGGGCGATGTAGGCCACATACGGCCCCGCGAGCGTCACCGCCGGGAGCAGCAAATACGCCGCGCCGCCCCAGCCGCCCACCGGCAGCCAGCCCAGCCAGAGCGAGAAAACGAGAATGAGCAGCGGCCCCGGCACGAATGTCGGGATCGAGATCGCCAGCAGCGAGGCAATCATCACCCCCGTCTCCTCCGGCGCGCCCCGGCGGGCAGCGGCCCAGCCGCCCAGCGTGATCCCGCCCAGCGTGGCGAGCAGGAAAGCCGCCCCGCCCAGCGTGGCCGAGACGGGAAGCGTTTGCGCGAGCAGTTCGTTAACGGTGCGATTTTTATACTTCGTGGACGGGCCAAGGTCCCCGTGAACGAGACGCCCCATGTAGCCCGTGTACTGCTGCCACGCCGTGCCGTTGAGGTGATACTTTAGCTCCAGCGCCTGGCGTGCCGCGGGCAGCAACTCGCGCTCCCGGTCAAACGGCCCGCCCGGGGCGGACCGCATCAGGAAAAACGTGATCGACACGACGCAAAAAAGCACCAGCAGCATCGAGGCGAAACGGCGCAGGACAAAGGCGAACATGGGTGGCGGCCGCCAACGTAGCCCAAACCGGGAAGAATTCACGCAAAAGAAGGTCGAGAGTTGCGGGGCGGGAAAAAAGGGCGGGGTGTTTGATTTTGTTTGCAAAACCGTATTCGCATGGAATGTATCCTGAACACATGAACAACCGCTTCTTTAACAGACAGTTTATTCTCCGCCGATTCCAGTGCCCTTCTCCCCGCGGAATGCGCGGTTTGCCTTGACGCTGCCAGCCCCCTTTCCCTAGAAACAGAATGCTAAAAAGCGGGCGGCAGCGTATCTTTGTGCAACGCGGACTTTTTAACGGCGCGCCATCCCTTATTTTTTTACCCACCCATTTCCAAGTCACTTACAGAGAGGAATTTTTTCCATGTTTAACGGTATTTTAGGGCTGTTCTCGAATGACATCGGGATCGACCTCGGCACGGCCAACACCCTTGTCTACGTGCGCGATCACGGCATCGTGCTGCGGGAGCCGTCCGTCGTGGCGGTTCAGTCGGGCACGAACAAGGTGCTTTCGGTCGGCGACGAGGCCAAACGGATGCTGGGCCGCACCCCGGCGAACATCGTGGCGGTGCGCCCGATGAAGGACGGCGTCATCGCGGACTTTGAAGTCACCGAGGCGATGCTCCGGCACTTCATCCGCAAGGCGCACGGCCGACGGACCTTCTTCCGGCCCCGGCCCCGCGTCGTGATCGCGGTTCCCTCGGGCATCACCGAAGTCGAGAAACGCGCCGTGAAGGAATCCGCCATGCGGGCGGGCGCGCGCGAAGTCTTCTTGATCGAAGAGCCGATGGCAGCCGCCATCGGGTGCGGGCTCCCCGTGCAGGAAGCCGCCGGCAACATGATCGTGGACATCGGCGGCGGCACCACCGAAGTCGCGCTGATCTCGCTCGCGGGCATCGTCTTCAGCCGCAGCGTCCGCGTCGCGGGCGACGAGCTGGACGAGGCCATCATGCAATACATGAAGCGGGCCTACAACCTCATGATCGGGGAGCGCACGGCGGAAGAGATCAAAATCAAGATCGGCTCCGCGTATCCCATCGAGAACGAGACCACCATGGAAGTCAAAGGCCGCGACCTCGTGGCCGGGCTGCCCAAGACCCTCAGCATCACCTCGCAGGAAGTGCGCGAAGCCCTCCTGGAACCCATCTCCACCATCGTCGAGAGCGTGCGCGTCACCTTGGAGCGCTGCCCTCCGGAACTTTCCGCCGACCTCGTGGACCGCGGCCTCGTGCTCGCGGGCGGCGGCGCGCTGCTGCGCGGCCTGGACAAGCTCCTCTCCGAAGAAACCGGGCTGCCGGTGCACGTGGCGGAGGACCCCTTGAGCGCGGTGGCCGAAGGCACGGGACGCGCCTTGCAGGCCATCGAATTCCTGCGGCAGGTGGCGACGGCGGACCGGACTTACCGGGCCTGACGCTGGCAAGCGCTCTCCGGCGCGATTCCATCCATCAAGCAGTCATGGCAGGTCATAGGTCACTATGAGGCGTTTTTCCATCTTTGCGCTGGTTGTGTTCATCCTGGCGGTAGGGGGGCTGTTTGCCCTCGGCCCCTCGGGAACCCAACGGGTGCAGAATTCGTTCTTGGGCATGATTACCCCGTTTTTCAAAACGGGGTCCGATCTGGAGCGGAAAATCACCGCCGTCCGCCAGGGGTTGAAAACCCTGCAGGAGGTGGAGGCCGAAAACAAGCAGCTCATCGTCAGCAACAAGGAGTTGCAGGTGGTGAACCAGACATTGCGCGACCTGGAGGCCGAAAACAACCGGCTGCGCCTGGCCATGCAATACCGCGAGCGGGCCGCCTTCCAACTCGTCCCCGCGCGCGTCATCGCCCGCGACGCCTCCTCGTGGTGGAACACCGTCAAAATCGATCGGGGTTCCGCCGACGGCGTGGAAAGCGACATGCCCGTGCTGACCGAGAGCGGCCTCGTGGGCAAAACCACCTTTGTTTCCGAACACGCTGCCAATGTCCTCCTCATTTCCGACGAAAACTGCAAAGTGGCCTCCAGCATCGAGGGGTCGCGCGAGCAGGGAATTATCAGCGGAGAACGCGCATCGGGGTCAAGCCAACCGGCCCTCTGCATGCGTTTTCTCTCCAAAACAGCCAATTTGAAGTCCGGCCAGAAGGTATATAGCTCGGGCGTCGGCGGCGTCTATCCCGCCGGAGTTTCTATTGGCGCCATCAAAGAGTTCCGCGTGCGGGAACTCGACGGCTACGCAACCCTTGTGCCTGCCGTGGACCTGACAACACTGGAAGACGTGTTCGTCGTTCTGGGCAAAAAATGATCCGCTTTTTCCTGATCCTGTTGCTGACGGCGTTTGGAGCGCTGGTGGTGCAGTTTTACATCCCACCGCTCGCGTTCCTCTATGGCGCGCGCGTGCTGCTGCTGCCGCTCGTCTTCTTCTTCGGCGCGCTGGCGCTGCCCTTCCCGGGGATGCTGGCGCTCGCCTTCGCCTGCGGGCTGATGTGGGACGCGCTCACCGCGCAGGTGCTCGACATCGGCATGGGCCCCACGAGCGCCCGGGTGGTGGAGATCGGCATGGGGTGGTCCGTCCTCCTCTACGCCATCCTGGGCGCCCTGATGAGCGGCTTCAAACCCCTCTTCCAGCGCGGCCGGTGGGAGATCCACTGCCTCTTGAGCGGCGTGTGCACCTCTTTGATCGTCCTGGCCGAGTTCTTCATGATCTCCGTCCGCCGGGCCGCCTTCTACAACGTCCCCATTGAAGTCAGCCCCGACATCTGGTGGCGCATCGGCGGTCCCGGCCTCGTCGCCCTGGTCCTGGCGCCGGGCGTCTTCTTTTTCCTGAAATCCCTGGCCGCGCTGGTGGGCTACAACCCCGCGGCCCCCGAACTCCCGGAGGAGGAGGCATAACTCCATGACCCTTTTTTCCCGCTCCGACCTCCGCCTGTTCTGCCTCGCCGTGCTCATGTTCCTGGGCCTCGGGCGCATCGTCGCGCGGTTGTGGGAATTGCAGGTCATGCGCGGAGACGTCTACGCCAGCAAGATCGGCAGCAAATCGCAAGTGACCGTGCGCATCCCGTCCGTGCGCGGCGAAATCCGCGACCGCAACGGCATTCCGCTCGTGCAGAACCGGGCCAGCTACAGCGTCGATTTCTACCTCCAGGACATGGAGAACGGCTTCCGCCGCCGGTATGGGGCCGTGCCGAAGTTCCTGGAGCGGCGCACTCAGCGGCAGATGATGAAGGAGATCCCCACCACCGACATCATCAAAGTCGTCAACACGGCGGTGATTCCCCGGCTGGAGGACTTGAACCTCGCCCGCGACTACAACGCCAAGCATCTCAAAAACCATTACGCCCACGACACCCTGGTGCCCTTCCCCTACATCGAGGACGCCGACTTCAACACCATCGCCCGCTTCTCTGAGCACGACGTGGGCCTGCCCGGCGTGGAGATCAGCCAGCGGCCCGTGCGCCAGTACCTTTACGGCGCCTTCGCCGCGCACATCCTCGGCTACGTCGGCATGCCGCGCGAGATCTACCAACTGCCCGACGTTCACTCGTTCACCTACTACCAGCCCGATGTGGAGGGCAAATCGCAGATCGAGCAATCGATGGACTCCTACCTGCGCGGCAAGCCCGGCGCCCGGGTGATGCAGCGCGACGCCAAGGGGCGCATGGAAAGCGAAGTGCGCGTCGATGCGCCCAAGCCCGGCGCGAACGTTTACCTGACCCTCGACGCCCGCATCCAATACATCGTCGAGCAGGCGCTGCGGCACCCCTCCCTGGGGCGCGCCGCCGCCGTCGTGATCGATCCCAACAACGGCGACATCCTGGCCATGGCGTCGATCCCCTCCTTCGACCCCAACATCTTCATCCCGAGCGTCTCCCTCAAGGATTGGAACGTCCTGCTCAAAGACCCCGCCGTGCCGCTCGTCAACCGGGCCGTCAGCGGCTTCCCGCCCGGGTCCACCTTCAAAATCGTGACCTCCCTGGCCGGTCTCTCCAAGGGGCTCGCCAACACGCCGTTCACCTGCTCCGGGTCCGTCGAATACGGCGGGCGTTCCTTCCACTGCTGGATTTCCGAGCACGGGGGATCGCACGGGCGGCTCACGCTGCCCGACGCCATCAAGGTTTCCTGCAACGCCTTCTTTTACCAGTATGGGAACGCCGCGGGCGGCGACACCCTGGAGCGCGTGGGCGGCATCCTCGGCATGGGCAAACGGTATGAACTGGGCCTCTCGGATGAAAAAGAAGGCTGCATGCCCGGCCCGGCATGGATGAAAGGCCGCGCCAACGGCGAGAAATGGGGGCCCGCCCAAACGGCCAACACCTCTATCGGCCAGGGCTACGTCCTCGCCAGCCCGCTCCAGATGGCCATGGCCTACGCGGCCGTCGCCAACGGCGGCGTCGCCTACGAGCCGCGCCTGGTCAAGAAAGTCCTCGAAGCCGACGGCCGTCCCGCCCTCGACGAAAAGGGGAATGTCGCCGTCCCCGAAGAGCCGAAAGTCCGCGAAGACTTCCGCAAGGAAGGCATCCTGCCCGAGCACATCGAACTCGTCCGCAAAGGGCTCTGGAACGTCATCAACGAAACCGGCGGCCCCGGCGGCGGCGGCACCGGCAAGTCGGGGCGCGTGCCCGGCACCGTCGTGGCGGGCAAAACCGGCACCGCCCAGGCCACCGACCGCGGCCAGAAGGAGCACATCGCGTGGTTCTGCTGCTTTGCCCCCTTCGATCATCCCAAGTATGTCGTCGTCGTCATGGTGCAGGGCGGCGAGCACGGCGGCAGCGTCTCCGCGCCCATCGCGGCCCGCATCCTCGAACAGGCGCTCGCCGTGGACGCCGGGAAACTGGCCGTCGACTTGAAGCCGCTGGCGCCCGCGCACAGCGCCCATCCTTTTGAGACCATCAACTCGCTGCCCGCCTATGGCGCGACCAGCGGCATCGCTCCCGTTGTCGACGATCTTTCGGACGGCGGCAGCAGCGATTCCCCCGCCCAAGCCGTCCAAATGAGCCACGGCAACGCGAGTCCCGATATCAAAGCCGAAGCCGAAGCGGATGACCAGGGCCGGGTGGCCCACAGGCCCGCGCGCAGGTCAAGCCCCGCGCCCGCTTCCTCCCCAAAATCCATCAAAACCAGTAAACCAGCCAACCCCAGCGGCGAGCCAGCCTCGCCACAACCCCGACGAAACTTTCTACAGAGAATTTTTGCCCCCGATCGTCATTCCAACTCTAACTAGGCGGCGTCTCCCCTTGGAGGCATCACCACTCACCCTCCGTGTCAGTAAAAACCTTTTTCCAAACAACCAGATTCATGATCGATAAAGTCAAAAAGATGCTCGGCATCCGGACCGAAACCGGCAACAAGCTCATTATCAACTGCGAACGGCTTGAGCGTCGCGTCGCCCTGCTCGAAAACGGCCAGGTCGAGGAATATTCCATCGAGCGCACGACCGAGCGCAACATCGTTGGCAGCATCTTCAAAGGCCGCGTCAAAAACATCGAGCACGGCCTCAAAGCCATGTTCGTCGACATCGGCTTCGAGAAAAACGCCTTCCTCCATTTCTGGGACGCCATCCCCGCCGCCCTCGACAGCGGCGTCGAGGAAGTCGAACGCAAGAGCGGCCGCAAGCAGCCCAAGAAAATCACCTCGGCGGACATCCCGAAGATCTACCCCGTCGGCTCCGAAGTCCTCGTCCAAGTCACCAAAGGCCCCATCTCCAACAAAGGCCCCCGCATCACCACCAACATCTCGCTGGCCGGGCGCTACCTCGTATTGATGCCCTTCAGCGACCAGTGCGGCATCTCCCGCAAGATCGAGGACCCCAAGGAGCGCGACCGGCTGCGCAAGATCCTCAAAAAACTCGAAATCCCCGAGAACATGGGCGTCATCGTCCGCACCGTCGGCGAAGGCCAGCGCGAACGCTACTTCATCCGCGACCTGAGCCTGCTGGTGGACCAATGGGCGAAGATCGAGGAAGCCGTCAAATCCAAAGGCGCGCCCAACTACGTCTTCCAGGAGCCCGACTTGATCGAGCGGACCGTGCGCGACTTCCTCACCGATGAAATCGACGCCGTCATGTGCGACAGCGAGGAAGCCGTCAAGCAGATGGGCGACCTCGTGGGCCAGATCTCCCGCCGGTCCAAAAACCGCGTGCAGTTCTACAACGAGCCGACCCCCATCTTCGAGAAATTCGGCATCCAGAAGCAGATCGACGACGCCTTCCACCGCCAGGTCTGGCTCCCGTGCGGCGGCTACATCGTCATCGACGAAACCGAGGCCCTCATCGCCATCGACGTCAACACCGGCCGCAACAAAGGGGCCAAGGACGTCGAGAAAACCATCCTGCAAACCAACCTGGAGGCCGTGGACGAAATCGCCCGCCAACTCCGGCTGCGCAACATCGGCGGCCTCGTCATCGGCGACTTCATCGACATGAAGAGCCGCAAGGACCAGCAAAACGTCTTCAACCGGATGAAAGACCGGCTGCGGCGCGACAAAGCCAAGACGCACGTCCTGCCCCTCTCCAACCTGGGCCTCATGGAAATGACCCGGCAGCGCGCCGCGGAAAGCCTCAGCGGCTCCATCTACGAAAACTGCCCCTACTGCCACGGGCGCGGCACCGTGAAGAGTTCCATGACGATGAGCGTCGAACTCCAGCGCACCCTGCACCAGGTCCTGCGCAAGAACCCGGACCTGCACGAATACAAAGTCACCGTCAGCCCGCACCTGCTCGCGCGCCTGCGCAGCGACGACGAGGAACTGCTCGTCGAGATCGAGCGCCGCTACGCCTGCCGGCTCTCCTTCCGCGCCGACCCCGCCATGCACCACGAGCAATTTGTCATCGTCGACGCCGCCAGCGGCTCGGAGATCAAGCTGTAAAACGAGAACATCGGTAAGAATCCCCCGGGAGGGTGGAGCGTTTCGGCGCTCCACCCTTTCACGTTTTCAGACTTCCTAAAACGGCCGGGCCTCATTAGGGTTTCCCCGATCCGCCTTTCCGCGTTATGAATCCCAAGATCCTGGTCGCCGATGATGAACCGGACGTATTGAACCTGGTGGCCA
The DNA here is from genome assembly GCA_028714515.1 of Chthoniobacteraceae bacterium. Taxonomy (GTDB): domain Bacteria; phylum Verrucomicrobiota; class Verrucomicrobiia; order Chthoniobacterales; family Chthoniobacteraceae; genus UBA695. The sequence continues at coordinate 23,174 of JAQTMF010000002.1, forward strand.
CCAACCTTCGCGCCGCCGGGTTCGAGGTGTTCCAGGCTTTGGACGGTCCCGCCGCCCTCGCGGCCGTGCGGGAACAGTCCCCAAGCCTCCTCATCCTGGACCTCATGCTGCCCGGGATGAGCGGCCTGGAAGTCTGCCGCGCGCTCAAGGCCGACCCCGCCACCGCCGCGCTCCCCATCCTCATGCTCACCGCCAAAGCGGAGGAAGTGGACCGCATTGTCGGCCTGGAACTCGGGGCCGAGGATTACGTCACCAAGCCTTTCAGCCCGCGCGAGCTGGTCCTGCGCGTCAAAAACGTCCTCAAGCGGTCCACCGCCAAGCCGGAATCCAACGGCGACCGCCTCGTCCTGGGCGGTATCGTCATCGACCGGCTGCGCATGGAAGTCACCATCGGCGGGCAGACGGTCGATTTCACCGCCACGGAATTGAAACTCCTCACGCTGCTCATGGAGCGGCGGGGGCGGGTTCAGTCGCGCGAAGTGCTGCTCAACGACGTCTGGGGCTACGAAAGCGTCATCGACACCCGCACCGTGGACACCCACATCCGGCGGCTGCGGGAGAAATTGGGAGACGCCGCCGATTGCATTGAAACCGTGCGCGGCTTCGGCTACCGGATCGCGGAATGAGCAGGGGGACGACCGGCCGATGAACGCGAACCTGTTTCTTGTCGCCGCCTTTCTGGTGATCGCCGTCAGCTTTCTGCGCCACCGGCACCGGACGCGCGCCCAGTGGCGGCAGGTGGGCGCGATGATGGACGCCATCGCCCGGGGCGAGCGGCCCACGAGCTTCATCCTGCACGGCGAGAAGCCCTTCCGCCGGCTCGGCCTCGGCCTGGAAACGCTGGCCGACCAGCGCGACCGGCTGGAAAGCCAGATCTCCCGCGAAGGGTTCAACCTCCAGGCCATTCTCGCCAGCATGCGCGAGGGCGTCATGGTCGTGGATACGGACCGCGTCATCCGGCTCGTCAACGGCTCCTTCCTCAACCTTTTCCATCTGCAAACGCCGCCCGTGGGCCGGGACAGCCTCACCACGCTGCGCGACGCCGAAGTGGAAGGCGTGCTGCGCCAGGTTCTCGCGGAGGGCCAGCCGCAATCGCGCGAAATCGCCCTCCATCATCCCACCCGCCACCTCGCCATGAGCGCCGCGCCCGTGCGGGACCAGGCGGGCGGCATCCTCGGCGCGGCCGTGACGTTCCACGACATCACCCGCATCCACCAGTTGGAGGAAGTCCGGCGCGACTTTGTCGCCAACGTCTCCCACGAACTGCGCACCCCGCTGTCCATCTTCCAAGGCTACGTCGAGATGCTGCGCGACAACCCGGAGCTGCCGCGCGAAGAGATCGGCCGGACGCTGCAAATCCTCGCCAAGCATTCCACGCGGCTCAACGCGCTGGTGGAAGACCTGCTTACCCTCGCCCGGCTCGAATCGCGCGGGGAGGAACTCGAACGCGAAGCCATCGACCCCGCCGGCTTCCTGCGCGGCGTGGAGACCGATTGGAAGCTCAAATTCCAGGCGACCTCCATCCGGTTCGGCGTGGAGATCGCGCCGGATCTTCCCGCGCTTTGCGGCGACGCCTTCCGGCTGGAGCAGGTCTTCAACAACCTGCTGGAGAACGCCCTCAAATACACCCCGGCGCAGGGAGCCGTCACGCTCCAGGCCCGGCGGGGGACCGCTCGGGACGGGACGCCCGGCGCGGAAGTGGAAATCGTGGTCCACGACACCGGCAGCGGCATCCCGGTGGCCGATCTGCCGCACATTTTCGAGCGCTTTTACCGCGCCGACAAAGCCCGCAGCCGCGCGCTGGGCGGGACGGGCCTCGGGCTCTCCATCGTCAAACACATCGTCCGCAGCCACGGCGGCAGCGTGCGGGCCGAGAGCAAAGTGGGCGAGGGGACGACGTTCTTTATCCGGCTGCCGGGAGCGGTTGCTTCTACTTCGGCCCTTTGACCTGGAAGTAGGCGTAAAACTCGCCGTCTTCGCGTCCCCGGCGCGGCTCGAGGTCCAGTTCCTCGTAGGCGGCATCCAGCGCTTCCGGGTGGTTGCGCAATGCGGGATAAAGGGCCAGCAAACGCCGCTTGACCCACGTCTTGGCCATGCCGCATTCCACGGCATTGACGGGCGGCGCTTTTTTGAGCGCGCGCTGGAAGAGCGATCGGAGGCCGGTTCTCATGAGGGGGGAGGGGGATGAGAGACGCGGAGAAGGGGAGATGCGGAAAGTGCGCCGCTCCCCTTTTTATCCTATGCCTTGCTTAAGCCAAACGCCTCGTGCACGAGGTTGGCGGCTTCGGTGATTTTGTCCTCGTCCACGACGACGGCGATCTTGATCTCCGAGGTGGAGATCATCTGGATGTTGATGCCGCCCTGGCTCAGGGCCTCGAAAACTTTGGCCGCGACGCCGGAGTGGGAGCGCATGCCGATGCCCACCACGCTCAGCTTGGCGATGCCGTCGCGGGCGGTGACGCCTTTGCCGAGCCCTTCGGCCAGCGGGGCGAGGGCGGCTTGCGCTTTGGGCAGGTCGTCTTTGTTAAGGGTGAAGGAAATGTCGGTGGTCCCGGCCAGCGAGACGTTCTGGACGATCATGTCCACGGCGATCCCCGAATCGGCGATGGCTTTGAAGACGCGGGAGGCGATGCCGGGGGTGTCGGGCACTTGGCGGATGGTGACTTTGGCCTGGTTGCGTTCGATGGATACGCCGCGGATGACGACTTGCTCCATGCTCATGGTTTCTTCTTTCACGAGAGTTCCCGGGTTATTGTTGAACGAGCTGCGCACTTCAAAGGGGACGCCGAATTTCTTGGCGAATTCCACGGAGCGCGATTGCATGACTTTGGAGCCGGAACTCGCCATTTCCAGCATTTCGTCGTAGGAAAGCTCGTCCATTTTGCGGGCGGTCTTGACCACGCGCGGGTCGCACGTGAAGACGCCTTCCACGTCGGTGAAGATCTGGCAGAGGTCGGCCTTGATGGCGGCGGCGATGGCGATGGCCGTCAGGTCGGAGCCGCCCCGGCCCAGCGTCGTGGTCTGGCCGTCATCGGTTTCGCCCTGGAACCCGGCGACGACGACGATGTTCCCTTCTTTGAGAAATTGGTGGACCTTGCGCGGGGTGATGTCGCGGATCTTGGCCTTGGTGTGGACGCCGTCGGTGACGATGCCCGCCTGCGCGCCGGTGAGCGAGACGGCTTTGTGCCCCAGGCTTTGGATGGCCATGGCGGTGAGCGCGATGGTCGTCTGTTCTCCGGTGGCCAGCAGCATGTCCATCTCCCGCTCGGGCGGGGGGATGGTGAGGCAGACTTGCTTGGCGAGCTTGATGAGGCCGTCGGTGACGCCCGACATGGCGGAGACGACGACGACCACTTGGTTGCCTTCGTCGTGGGTCGCGATCACGCGCCGGGCGACATTCAGGATGCGGTTCGGATCGCCGACGGACGTGCCGCCGTATTTCTGGACAATCACACTCATGGGAGAGCCGGGGAGTTTCTTTTGGGAAGAGGGGGTTGTCAATGCTGGGAATTGCCGGAGTGGCAATCCCCGCCCCCGGCATCCGGGGCAAAATCACGGTTCCTTCGATGGGGCGGCCTGTTTTGGCTCTGCCGCCGCCGCGAAGTTCCACGATTGGCTGCCGCCGAGCGGGAGGAGGAAAAAAGTGTCGTCGATAACCGCGAGGTCGCCGGTGCACCCTCTTGTGACCCAGGGCGGGATGGGCGTGAGTTTCAACGCGGCGGAATGCGCGGCGAGATCGCCGATCACCTCCCATTTTGCGCCAGGGATGACCACGGAGGGATGTTCCGCGCGGGCTTTGCCCTCCTGCATTCGGGCGCGGGCAAACCGGATCATCTCGGCTTGTTCGCGGAGGAGGAGAACGAAGTTGAGGCGGGCATTTGCGCGGAGGTAGGAAGGGGTAAGGAGGGAGGAGCCCGTGGGGGGCTGTCCCTCGATCTCCTGTTCACCCAAGTCGTTCCGGTCCAGGTCCTTGTTTCGTAGTTGAATTCGCACGAATTCGGCCGAGTAGTCCGAGTTTTTGGCCGCTTCGAGCCGCAGAAAGGCGGACGTATACCGTTTGGCTGCCCACGTTGGGAGGGGGTAATACCATCGGGAGCTGGGGACCGTGCCAAAGGCATCGGCCGTGAACTCGCCGGGATAGATGGCGGCAACGCGCGTTGCCCAACAGGCTTCCGACTGAACGGACGAGAGGAGTTGCTCCCTTTCCGCGACGGCGTCCGTTGCGAGCTGTTCCCACGCCTGGGGATCTTCCGGCAGCCAGGCCGCCGTCCGTGCGAACAGGACGTTGATCGCTACCTTGATCATGCAGGAAATCAGCTCCGGTTGTTCCCCGAGGTTCTGCGTGATCTTCAGGCCCGCGGCGGTTGCCGCATGCGCCCCGGCGTGGTCGCTTTTCGTGATCCGGTATGCCGCGTCGGCCGCGATCAGCTGAGAGAGTTTCCGAAGCGTCAGGAAATCCGGAGTCCTGGAATGGATGGGGTCGGCAAAGTTCCGCGCCCACACGGGCCGGTCGCGTCGCAAAATGTTCTGGTAGAGGTGGTTCAGTTCCTCCGCGTGCTGTTCCAAGTAGGCCTGTTTGGGAGCCGGCGGGGCGAGCACGTCCGTCGGTTGACGGGAGGCGGAGATTTCGAGGACGCCGGAGGGGAGGTCGAACTTGTTCGGATGCTCGAATTCCGGGGCGGTCGACGGTTTATACAGCGTGACGATGCCGAAGGGCTTCAGGTCGTTGGTAAGTTCTTTGAGCGAGGCGTTTTCTTCGATCCGCGCGAGCTTTTTTTCGAACTCCGGCATGGGCCGTCCCATTTGCGCCCATTGGGCCGAGGCTTTTTCCTGGAACCGGCGGGCTTCCGCTTCGGTTTTTTCCGTCCAGGCCACACCGAGGAGCGCGGTGACGAGCCCGGCGCAAACGGTTCCCAGCGCGATGTCCGCCACCCAGCCACGGAGGGCCGCTTTCCAACGGTTGCCGCGCGGAGGGGTTGCCGGTATGGCGCGCCGTTCCCAAATTCCTATTCCAAGAAGGGTGAGAAGCGGGATGAGGAGAAAGGTTGCCGCGGCCCGCAGTTCGCCTTTGGCAAAGAGGTCCGCTCCTCGGCTCCAGAGGATGAGCCCGATAAAGCCGATTCCCATCATCGCGGGCGTCCAGAAAAGGACTCGTAGCCATCGCTTCCTCCCTGCTCCCGCTTTGATGGCGCGCCACCCACAGATCAAAGAGAGCGCGGGAATAAAGGCGCCGCAGAGCCACGGGCCGATCAAAAGGGGCTCCTGCGGTTTCTTGAAAAGCAAATACCCGGTGCAGGCAAGCAGGGCCCACGTTGCCAGGTTCCAAGTCATCCATGAGGCGGTATTGCGTACGCGGCTGTCCATAGGGAGGATGATGAAACCCCTCCCAAGCCGCGAGGTCTATCCCTATTTTCAGCGGCCCTTACGCAAACTGTTTGAGGAGCCGGTCCACGGAGCCGCACAGATCGCACATGCCGTCGCGGTAGGCGCTCGCCGGGAGGACGCCGAGCCCGTCCACCGCTTCGCGGAGCAGCGTGCGCGCCGTTTCGATGGCTTTTTCGAGCCCGCCGGAGGCGCGGATGGCGGCCAGGAGGGCCTCGGTGTCGCGCCCTTGGACGATGGCGGCGGTCCACCGGGCGCGGTCCGCCTCGGTAGCCGTTTGCAGGAGCAGGAGCACGGGGAGGGTCAGTTTGCCCTTGCGCAGGTCGCTGCCGAGGGTCTTGCCCGCCTTGGATTCCTCGCCCGCGATGTCCAGGCAGTCGTCGTAAATCTGGTAAGCCGTGCCGAGTTTGAGCCCGTAGGCGTGGAGCGCCGCGACGGTTTCGGCCGGGGTGCCTTCGTTGAGCATCGCGCCCAGCTCCGTGGCCGCCGCGAACAGGGCGGCCGTCTTCATTTCGATGACCTTGAAGTAATCGGCCACGCGCAGGTTCATGTCGAACCGGCGCTGGGTCTGGATGATCTCGCCGGAGCAGACTTCCGCCGCGGCGTTGGCGATTTTCTTGGCCACCTCGCCGTTGGTGAAGTGGGTGGAAAGTTTGAGCGCGTGGGCGAACATGCAGTCGCCCAGGAGGACGCTGATCGCGTTGCCCCACTTGGCGTTGGGGGTGGGCTGGCTGCGCCGCAGATCCGCGCCGTCGATGATGTCGTCGTGAACGAGTGTGGCGGCGTGGATCAGCTCCATGATGACCGCCAGGTCGAGGTGCTGCGCCCCGATGCCGCCGGTGGCCCCGGCGGAAAGCAGCGTGAGGGCCGGGCGCAGGCGCTTGCCGGCCGATTCGCAGGCGTAGGCGACGTAGCCTTCCACCGCCGGGTCGAACTCGCGCGCCTGGGCGCGGATGCGCTCCTCGACGCTGGCAAGGGGCGTGGCGATCAGTTCGAAGGCGGCTTTGATCTCCTTCGGGATGTTTTTGGCCTTCGCGTCGGGCCTCGGCAGGTGTTTCACGGGGTGTTCAAAATAGGGATCGGCGTTTGAAAGTCAATCCGTGGAGGGGCGTTTTGCCTTGGGATGGCAGCCAAACCGTCTTTTCTATGCGAAAACTACTGGCAAAATGTCGGCCAGTCCGTTAACTAGACTACGCCCTCCTATGTCGTTTTCCATCCAGAACAAGAGCCGCGCCCTGCGCGAGCTGAAAAACAAACTTTTCAATTCCCGCTTTTTCACCCTTTCCGTCCTTTTCCACCTTGTGCTGGTTCTGGGATTGGGGGGAACGGTGATTATCCAGCAGGCGACGGAACCGTCGGACTTCACCGGTGGCGATCCCGAGTCGAAGTTCGTGCAAAACGAGGTGCAGCCCGTCAAGCCGGCCGTGGAGACGCCCCGCGAGACGCCCGCCATGACGCCCACGGTGCAGACAACGAAGACGCTGGATGTGATCACCGCCAACGCGCCGACGATGACCCCGTTCCAGATGCCGGCCATGGCGCAGGTGGTGCCCGTCACCACCGCCGATCCCTCCAAGGTCATCACGCCCACGATAAAGCAGGTGAATCCCGGGCAATTGACCCCCGCCCAAGCGCAGGCCATCAGGAAGTTCGCGACCTGGGCCAAGGGCCCCGGCGGACCGGGGACCAGCCCGAAGGAGCGGGAGTTCGAGTTCAACGCTTACCTGGCCAAATACGCGGGGGGCGACTGGGCCTCCACCAACGTCATCCAAAACGGGCAGATCACCAAAGGCAGCCTTCCCAACCTGCTCTACTTCATGGCCAATCTCTCCAAGGGGAAGATCAAGGCCAACCCGATCGCCGAGCCGCTGGATCTTTCCAGCCAGGATATTTTCATCAAGAAGCCGCCGTTTATTTTCTTCACCGGCCACAAGGATTTCGTCCTGACCGACAAAGAGGTGGAGAACCTCCAGAAATACGTGCAAGTGGGCGGGTGCATCTGGGGCGACAGCTCGTTGCCGGGCCTGCGCTCGCGCTTCGACCTCGCCTTCCGCCGCGAAATGCGCCGCGTCATCCCCGACGCCGACAAGGAATGGGAAGCGCTCCCTCCCGATTACCCGATGTTCAAGAAGAATTTGTATTACGCGGAAGTGGCGCAGCCGCCGCCCGGCGTCAATTACTACAAAGAGTCGGTGTATGCGCTGCGCTTTGGCGGGGAAGTGGCCATCATCTACACCCCCAATGACTACGGCGATATGTGGCGCCTTGCGCTTCACTACAAGCCCGGCGAGGAGAAGAAGGGCGACGCGGGGCTGGAGATCGATACCACCCGCATCGAGCGTACGTGGACGATGAAATTTACCGATGACAGCGTCTTCTACCGGATGGAGATGTACTATCGCGGAATGGAGCTGCCCAAGCTCATCAATTCCTACAAATTCGGCACGAACGTCGTCATTCACCTGCTGACCCGCTGGGAAGACCGGCTCAAGACCGTCCCGCAAGGGCTGTAGGGGGGGCTATTCTCGAATTTAAAGAGGTTTAGTCCTTTGTGTCTGCCAAACGCCTCTCGTGACGACACTGTCTAGGCGCTGTTAGCGAATGGAAGCTGGCGCAAAAGACAGGATGAATGGGAAGGAAAAGAGGCAGGAAGGCAGACGATGCGCCGGAATTTTCAACAGGATTAACAAGATGAGTAGGATTGACAGGATTTTTCCTGAAGACTGACCCGCTTGGATTCGAGAAAACGCTTCGGCGTATGCAAGGGATTGACGCCGGTAGTCGGGCCTCGCGTGTCAGGCTGTAAGCGAAATCCTCTCAATCCTGTAAATCCTGTTAAAAAAAGGCGGCGGCCCGAATTCAAACCGGCGGTTTTCTTCCAACCCGCGCCCACCCCAATAAAAACGTTCATCCTGTCTTGGATTCGTAAACAGCCCCTAGTTCGCCCAACCGCGCCGCAAGACCCCGGGCATCGCGCCCCCGGCTCGCAACTGGCGCAGGCTTAAGGCGGCGTGGCGCTTGGCCAGCCGCAGGCCGGTGGCCGGGTCGCACAGGAGCGGCGCGTGATAGAACGCGGGCGGCGTGAATCCGAGCGCCCGGTAGATCAGCAGTTGCCGGAACGTCGAAAGCAGCAAGTCCGCCCCGCGCACCACTTCCGTGATCCCCATGGCCATGTCGTCGGCCACCACCGCGAGCTGGTAAGCCGGGACGCCGTCCCGCCGCCAGACCACGAAGTCGCCAAAATCGCTCCCCGCCAGCGCCGTTTGCGGTCCCCGCGCCCCGTCGGTGAAAAAGAGCCGCTCGCCTTGCGGCACGCGGAAGCGCCAGTGGACGCCGGTCAGCCCTTCGGGAGCGATTGCACCGGCCGCTTTCGGGCGGCACGTGCCGGGATACAGCGGTTCCTCTTCTCCCGGGTGGGGCGCGCCCGCGGCGAGCTGCACATCGCGCCGGGAACAGCGGCAAGGGTAGACGAAGCCGCCCACGCGCAGCCGCTCCAGCAGTTCCAGGTAAAGGGGCGTCCGGGCGCTCTGGACATAGGGGCCGTGAGGACCGCCGCAATCCGGGCCCTCGGCCCACTGGAACCCGAACCAACGCAAGTCCTCCTGGAGCGCCGCCGTGAACTCCGGCTTGCAGCGGGCCGTGTCGAGGTCCTCCACACGCAGAATCAGCGTTCCCCCGGCCTGCCGCGCCCGCTCCTGGGCGATCCAGAACGTCCGCGCGTGCCCAAGGTGGAGGAACCCGGTGGGCGAGGGGGCGATGCGGCCGCGATAGGGTGAAGTGGGCATTTCTTTCCCCGCAAAAAGGCGCAAAAACCGCCAAAAGAAAAGGCCGAACTTACTTCCAGGCGGGCGCGAGGATGCGGGTTTGACTTTTGAGTTGACCGGCCGCCCCATAGCGTTCACCAAAGGCTCTTCATTCCCTCAAACCAAGAACCTCATGAAAACTCTCCCTGTGACCCTCAAGGATTTGGCCAAGATGATCGATCATTCGCTCCTTCATCCCACCATGACCGATGCCGACATCCGCAAAGGGTGTGAACTGGCCCGCGCCTACGACGTCGCAACGGCCTGTGTGAAACCGTATGCGATCCCGCTTGCCAGAGAAGTGCTCGCGGGAACCGATGTCGCCGTTTGCCCCGTCATTGGGTTTCCCCATGGGAACAGCGCCACCGCCATCAAAGTCCTGGAGGCCGAAGCCGCCGCCAGGGAAGGGGGCGCTGAGATCGACATGGTCATCAACATCGGGAAGGCGCTTGGGGGCGACTGGAGCTACGTCGCGGCGGAGATCCAGGCCGTCCAGGATGTCGTCGTGGCGAACCACGCCATTTTGAAGGTGATCTTTGAAAACGATTTTCTGGAAGACCGGCACATCATCAAACTTTGCGAGATCTGCTCCGGCATCGGAGTCGCTTTTGTGAAGACCTCCACCGGCTACGGCTTTGTGAAGCAGAGCAACGGCATGTATACTTACAAAGGCGCGACCTTGCCGCACTTGAAGCTCATGCGGCAACATTGCCCGCCTTCCGTCCGGATCAAGGCGGCGGGCGGGGTGCGCACGCTGGACGATCTCCTGCTGGTGCGTTCCCTCGGCGTGAGCCGGATCGGCGCGACGGCGACCCAGGTCATCCTGGAGGAAGCCAAAAAGCGGGGCATCGGGGAGACCCCTCGGGAGGTCGAGATCAAGGACCCCGCTCTGGCCTAGGCCGAGGGCCGCTGATCCCCGCGCGAAGTTCGAAAAACACCGGCGAACCCGCCCATGGAAAGCACCCCCGCCATCCTGCTTCGGCGCACGAGGTTCTCGGAAACGAGCCTCATCGTGACGTGGCTGACGCGCGACCATGGCAAGCTCAAGACCATGGCGCGCGGGGTGTTGCGTCCCAAGAGCCCGCTGGCCGGGGCGCTGGATCTCTTTTTCGAGACGGAAATCGCGTTTGTGCGAAGCCGCCGGAGCGAGATCCATACCCTGCGCGAAGTGGTCCTGCGGAACCCGTTTGAGGGCTTGCGCAAAGACTACGCGCGGGTGGAGCTGGCCGCTTATTTTGTCGAATTGCTGGAGGCGGCGACCGAGCCGGAGCACCCCGTGCCGGAGCTTTTCGATCTTCTGCACCGGGCCCTGGCTTATCTGGAAACCGCCGCGCCGAGCCGCCGCGCGCTGCTGCATTTTGAAAACGAACTGGCGCGTTTGCTGGGGATCCACGGCGAAGCGGGCACCGGAAGCGCCGCTTCGGCGCTCGCGCGGGCGTGTTCCCGGCTCCCCTCCGCGCGGCCGGGCCTCCTGCACAAGCTGCCGTAGCCGCCCAATGGGGCCGCCGTCACGGTTCCTCGTTTTTACATGCCCACCACACCCCGGTTAGCAGCGAGAAGACGAACAGGGAAAAAGCGGCGAGGGAGAGCATGGCTCTCTCTTTCAGCAACGGCCGTACCCAAAACGCGCGGCGGGCGCGCTATTTTGAGCGTTTTTTGGAGGCCTTCGGCGTTTTGGGGGCCTTGGCCTGTTTGGATGCTTTGGGAGCGCCTTTGGGAGCGCTCTTGGCGGACGCTTTGGGGGCGCTTTTGGCCGTCCCCGTCTTTGGCTTGCGCGTGCGCTTAACCGGTTGCTTCTCAGGGGCCGTTTCGGCGCTTCGGAAGGCCCGGATGGCGTCCCGCAACTCCGCCGCCCGTTCGTAGGCTTCCGTCGCCACCGCGCGGTCCATTTCCCGCTGGAGAAGCTCCAGCTTGGAGAGCGGGCGTTTGCTGCGCAGCTCCTGGAGCCACTCCGTAAGGAACTCCACTTCCGGGCAGGTTTCCAGCGGCTCCGGCCGGGTTTTGATCATCTCCAGGATGCGGTCGCGGTTGCGCTCGATTTCCTCGATGGCGTTGCCGATGTTGCCCCGCTCCAGTTCCAGAGAGGCCTTGGCCCGGGTGTTCATCATCAGGACATAGGGGCGGAACTGCTCAAAGGATAGGGCCATGTCCTCCCGTTCCGCATGGCGCGAAACGAAGGTGAAAAGATCGAGGTTGTGCTGGGTGTCGCGCACCACACCGGCAAAGTCCTCCAATTGGAAGAGAGCCAGGTAGCGGTGGTAATATTGGACTCCCTCCTGGTGGAGTTCCCCGCAATCGTCGCCGCTCAGCGTGTAATCGCCCCCCTTGTCCATCGCGGATTTGGCCCGTTCCTTGTGCCACGTGAGAAGGGAATCCCGCCCGTGCGGGCGCGTACCGTCCGGCCGCCCGGCGGTTTCCATCTGAATCAACCCGAGATCGAGCCGGAGCTGGATTTTTTCTCTCCCGTCGACTCCCTTGATTTTGCGGACAAGAATCTGTCCAGGCTCGTGAGGCCAGCCTTCGAGGAGGGTGTTCAAATCCAAGTTCATAGGCAATATCGAAGCGTGAAATCGGGCGAAAACAAGCAGGAAAGCGGGTCAAACGCGCAAAAAACCGTGAAAAATTTTAAAACTCCCTTGCAGCCCGGGAGCATCTGCGATACAAAAACCATCCCGCGCCAATTAGGGCGTCTGGAAAGCAGGGGTTGGAAGTTCTTTGAAAAAAGCGACATCCGGTCCGGTTTCCGGCCGCGCTCCGAGCGGCGGGGGGAGGCGAAAAATGCAGTTGGCGCGGAGAATTGACTTGCGCCATAGCTTGGTTCGTCTACAGTTCGCGCTCCCCGCAACCAGCAGTGGATGTGGAATCCCCGCTGCGAGGCGGGTTTTTTGGTCCCCGTAAACCGGGAAACTTTTTTCAAATTTAACATGCCAACGATCAACCAGCTTGTCCGAAAGGGACGCAATAAGGTGACGGTGAAATCCAAGTCGCCGGCCCTTGTCAGTTGCCCGCAGCGCCGTGGGGTGTGCGTGCAAGTCATGACCCGTACTCCCAAGAAGCCCAACTCGGCGCTTCGCAAAGTCGCCAAAGTCCGGTTGACCAACGGCCAGGAGGTCATCGCCTACATTCCTGGCGAGGGACACAACCTCCAGGAGCACTCGATTGTTCTCGTGCGTGGCGGCCGTGTGAAAGATCTTCCCGGCGTCCGTTATCATATTGTGCGCGGCACGCTCGACTCCCTCGGGGTGGATGGCCGTCGCCGTTCGCGCTCCAAATACGGGGCGAAACGTCCGAAGGCCGGCCAGGAGGCCGCAGCCAAGGGCAAAGGTGGAGCCAAGAAGAAATAATTTCCTATGTCCCGTCGTCGCAGAGTCATCAAAAAAACGGAGAAGTTTGACAGCCGCTACGGCAGCCCTCTGGTTGCCCGGTTGATCAACACGATCATGGAGAGCGGCAAGAAATCCGTCGCCGAGCGCATTGTTTACGGTGCGATCGAAAAAACCCGCGAGGGTTCCGACTCGGTTGATCCGCTCGAAACGCTCAACAAGGCGATCGACAACGTCAAGCCGCGCCTGGAAGTGAAGTCCCGCCGCGTTGGCGGTGCGACCTACCAGGTGCCCATGGAGGTTCCGGCTCCCCGCCAGATGGCGCTTGCCATGCGCTGGATCGTCACCTTCGCCCTCAAACGCAAAAGCGTGCCGATGATGGATGCGCTTGCCAGCGAGCTGAAAGAAGCGGCCGCCGGACAGGGCAATGCGATTAAAAAACGCGACGACACGCACAAGATGGCTCAGGCCAACCGCGCGTTCGCACATTTCCGATTCTAACCTATTTTTCCACCGTGGCCGAACAAGCTTCCAATCCCAACTCTCCCGATCGTGCGTATCCGCTGGAGCGGACCCGCAACATCGGGATCGCTGCGCACATTGATGCCGGAAAGACGACCCTCACCGAGCGAATCCTCTTCTACACGGGGATGATTCACAAGATCGGTGAAGTGCACGAGGGCACCACCGCCACCGACTGGATGGAGCAGGAGCGTGAGCGCGGCATCACGATCACCTCCGCCGCCACTACCTGCTTCTGGCAACAGACCAAGCAGGAAGGGGTTGTTAAACTTTTTGAGGGCATCAAGCACCGCGTCAACATTATCGACACTCCCGGCCACGTGGACTTCACGGCCGAGGTCGAGCGCTCCTTGCGCGTTTTGGACGGAGCGGTTGCGGTATTCTGCGGCGTGGCCGGGGTTCAGCCCCAGTCCGAGACCGTCTGGCGCCAGGCAAGCAAATACGGCGTGCCGCGTATCGCGTTCGTCAACAAGATGGATCGCACCGGCGCCAATTTTGATAACGCCGTCAACGACATGCGCACCAAGCTCGGTGCGAATGCGTGGCCGATCCTTATCCCGCTGGGCCGGGAAGACTATCTCCGTGGTCAGCTCGATGTGATCAACAAGAAGGCGATCGTTTACTCCGATAACGACCAGTGGGGCTCCACTTATACGGTCGAGGAGATCCCCGCCGAACACAAAGAGATGATTGATCGGGCTCACGAAGAGCTCGTCAGCGCCGTCGCCGACCTCGATGACGAGGTGGGGACGCTCTTCCTCGAAGAAAAGCCGATCACCACCGAGGTTCTCAAACAGGCCATCCGCCGTTTGACCATCGCCAACAAGTTCGTCCCGGTTGTGGGCGGTTCCGCTTTCAAAAACAAAGGCGTTCAGTATCTCGTCGATGCCGTGGTGGATTATCTCCCGAGCCCGCTCGAGACCGTTCCGGCCCGTGGACAAAACCCGGACACCAACGAAGAGGTCCTTGTCACGGCCGATGACAATGCCAAATTTTGCTCGCTCGCGTTCAAACTTTGGAGCGATCCCTTCGTGGGCAAGCTCGTTTTCTTCCGCGTCTACTCCGGCAAGCTCACCAAGGGCGACACCGTTTACAACCCGCGCACGAACAAACGTGAGCGCATCAGCCGCCTGATCCAGATCCAGGCTGATAAACGCGAAGATATCGACGTTTGCTACTCGGGCGATATCGCCGCCATCGTTGGTATCAAGAACATTACCACGGGTGACACCCTTTGCGACGAAGATCATCCTGTTCTTCTCGAACCGCCGACTTTCCCCGACACGGTTATTTCGATGGCCGTCGAGCCCAAGACCAAAATCGACCAGGAGAAGATGTCCATCGCTCTGCAGCGTCTTGCTGAAGAAGATCCGACCTTCCGGGTTCGCACCGATGAGGAAACCGGCCAAACGATCATCGCGGGAATGGGTGAGCTTCACCTGGAGATCATCCGCGACCGTATGCTGCGTGAGTTCAAGGTCGAGGCCAACTCCGGCAAACCGCAGATCGCCTACCGCGAAACCATCACCGGCGAAGCCGGCGGCGAAGGCAAACTCGTCAAGCAGTCCGGTGGCCGCGGCCAATACGGTCACGTTGTCGTCCGGGTCAAACCGAACGAGCGCGGCGTGGGCATCACCATCGAGAACAAAACGGTGGGCGGCTCGATCCCGAAAGACTTCATCCCCGCCGTCAAGAAGGGCCTCGAAGAGGCTGTTCTGAACGGTGTCGTCGGCGGCTACCCTGTCATCGACGTCAACATCGACATCATCGACGGGTCCTTCCATGAAGTCGACTCCAACGAAATGGCGTTCAAGATGGCCGCCATCTTCGCCGCCAAAGACGGCTTCAAGAAAGCGAAATCCATTCTTCTCGAACCGATCATGAAAGTCGAGAACCTCACCCCGGAAGAGTTCCAGGGCGATATTCTCGGCGACCTCAACCGCCGCCGTGGCCGCATCCAGAGCATGGAAGCCAAAGGTAATCTCTCGGCCGTTCACGCCGAGGTGCCGCTGGCCGAAATGTTCGGTTACTCCACCGCAATCCGTTCCCTTTCCAAAGGCCGCTCATCCTACTCGATGGAGCCCTCGCACTTTGAGCAAGTGCCCGCCAGCGTTCTCGCGGCGGTGCTCGACCAGAAGGGTTCCTAACCTCCATCGCATCGTTCTTTATCTCAATCGTCCTTTCCTATGACAAACGGCCAACGAATTCGTATTCGGCTTAAAGCCTTCGACTACCGGATGCTCGACCAGTCCTCGCTGGACATCGTCGAAACCGCCAAGCGCACCGGCGCGAAAGTGGCGGGCCCGATTCCGCTCCCTACGCGGATTGAAAAATTCACCGTCAACCGTTCTCCGCACGTGGATAAAAAATCCATGGAACAGTTCGAAATCCGCACCCACAAACGGTTGCTGGACATCATCGAGCCGACCGCCAAGACAGTGGACGAACTTAAGAAGCTGAACCTCCCGGCTGGTGTTGATATCACCATCAAGATCTGACCGGCGTTCACGAACCAAGAACCGCAATGAAATACGGACTGCTAGGAAAGAAAATCGGGATGACCCGAGTGTACGACGAGAAGGGGAAGATTGTTCCCGTCACCGTCGTCTCCGTGGAGGGCAATACGCTGCTCCAGGTCAAGACCGTCGAAAAGGATGGCTACAACGCCATTCAGGTTGGGTTTGACACCCAGAAAGAATCGCGTCTGCCCAAAGCGCAGCTCGGCGTCTTCAAGAAAGCCGCCTCCGAGCCGAAAAAGCACGTTGGGGAATTCCGCCTCGCCGCGACCGACAAGGTCGAGGGGGAACTCAACCTCAAGGCCAACCACTTCCAGGCCGGGCAGATCGTCGACGTCATCGGGCAGTCCAAAGGCAAGGGCTTCCAGGGCATCATGCGCAAGCATGGCACCGACGGCCAGCCCGCTTCCCACGGTTCCATGATGCACCGCCGTCCGGGTTCCATCGGTTGCCGGTCCACTCCCGGCCGCATTTGGAAAAACCAGAGCATGGCCGGTCACATGGGTGACGAGCGCGTGACGGTTCAAAATCTCGAGATCGTACAAGTGCGCGATGCCGAACAGGTTCTTCTGATTCGCGGCGCGGTTCCCGGATGCAACGGCGGTTACGTCGTTGTCCGTCCGGCCAAGAAATCCCCACTTCCCGCAGAGGCTAAGTAATGAGCGCAACGGTACTTTCAATTGAAGCAGCCAAGGCGGCGAATCTCGCCGTCATCGAAAACGGCATTGGGACCCAGGCCGTGCACGACGTGGTGGTCGCCCTCCGGGCGGCGCGCCGCAGCGGCACCGCCAACACGAAGTCCAAAGCCGAAGTCAATCTTTCCGGCGCCAAACCCTGGCGTCAAAAAGGAACCGGACGCGCCCGCGCCGGTTACAAAGGTTCGGCAGTTTGGACGGGTGGCGGCGTCGTTTTCGGCCCGGTTGCCCGCGATTATTCCAAAAAGGTGACCAAGTCGGTCCGCCGCCTCGCGCTCCGCAAAGCGTTGAGCGCCCGGATCGTCGCCGGAGACGTGCTGGTGGTCGAGAACTTCGCCATCCTCACCCCGAAAACCAAAGCCTTCACCGGCTGGGTCAAGGAGAACGTCGGCGTCGAAAAAGCGCTCATCATCTCCACCGACTTTGACGAAACGACGTTCATGGCCGCGCGCAACGTGCAGCCGACGCGTCTCGTCACCGCCGCCGAGGTCAACACCGAAGACCTCCTCGCTTACAAGAAGATCGTCCTCACGCAAGGGGCGCTCAGCAAACTGGCAGAAAGGACGCAGAAATGAACGAGCCGCACGATTTGATCCAGACTATCGCCTTTAGCGAAAAGGCCACCATCCTCAGCGAAACGCTCGGCAAATACGTCTTCCGCGTCGCTCCCCACGCCAACAAGCTCCAGATCAAGCATGCCGTGGAGAAACTCTTTGGCAAAACGGTGACCAGCGTGAACACCTGCAACTATGCGGGCAAAAAACGGCGGGAACGCCGCGCTGACGCCGGCCGCACCGCGCATTGGAAGAAAGCCATCGTGACCTTGAAGGCCGGAGAAAAGATCGAACTGGCCTAAGGCACCCATTCACCGAGAACACCGACTATGGCACTCAAAACTTTCCGTCCTCTGACTCCGACCATGCGCTACAAGGCGCTGCCGGCATTCGAGGAAATCACCAAGTCCAAGCCCGAGAAGAGCCTGCTCGTCACCCTCAAGAAAACGGGCGGCCGCAACAACCGCGGGCGTTTGACCTCCCGCCACATCGGCGGCGGGCACAAGCAGAAATACCGTCTCGTCGACTTCAAACGCCGTAAGTTTGACGTCGTGGCTGAGGTGATCGGGATCGAATACGATCCGAACCGCAGCGCCCGTATCGCCCTCATCCAGTATGCGGACGGCGTGAAGAGCTACATCCTCGCCCCGCTCGGCCTGGCCGTGGGAGCGAAGGTTGTCTCCGGCGCGAATGTTCTGCCGGAGATCGGCAACGCGCTCCCTCTCAAGAACATTCCGCTTGGTTCCGCGATCCATAACATCGAGTTGATCCCCGGCAAGGGCGGTCAAATCGCTCGCAGCGCCGGGCAGCAAGCTATTCTGAGCAACCGCGAAGCGGGCTACGCGCTCATCAAGATGCCCTCGGGCGAGATCCGCAAGATCAACGAGGAAGCCTACGCCACGATCGGACAGGTCGGCAACGTCGATCACATG
>JAQTMF010000003.1:0-26239 GCA_028714515.1 Chthoniobacteraceae bacterium
AGCCTTTTCGACGACGTATTTATCCCAGTTGCCCCGATAGCGATTGAGCCGCTTGTGGGCGATCTCGACAATGGACCCGACGAGCGCATTGAGGAATTCGCGGTCGTGCGAAATCATCAAAATCGCCCCCGGGTAGCCTGACAAATATTGCTGGAACCACCCGAGCGATTCCAGGTCGAGGTGGTTGGTCGGCTCGTCCAGGAGGAGGAGATCGGGCTCCATCACCAGCAGCCGGGCCAGGTGGGCGCGCATCACCCAGCCGCCGCTGAGCGTCCGGGCCGGGCGCGTAAAGTCGCCGGAGCGGAACGCCAGGCCCGCCAAAATCCGCTTTGCCTTCGGCTCCAGTTGCCAGCCGTTGGCGTCGTCAAAGACCCGCAGCGCCTCGTGGTATTCGGGCGAATTCTCGGCCGCCGTTTGGAGGACCCGCTGGGCCCGGCCCAGTTCCGGCGTCACGGCGCAGGCGAGTTCCAGGACCGTCTCGTCGCCCGCCGGAGCGCTCTCTTGGGGCAGGTAGCCGATGGTGGCCGCGCGTTCCAGGTTCACCGAGCCCTCGTCGGCTCCGGCTTCGCCCAGGATCAGGGAAAAAAGGGTCGATTTCCCCGCGCCGTTCGGGCCCACCAGCCCCACGCGGTCGCCGCGGTTCACCTGGAGCGAGGCGTTTTCGAACAAAACGCGGCCGCTGAAACTTTTGCTGAGTTGGGAAATCGTGAGCATTGAAGAGCCGAAGACTTTCGCGGGCATTGCCGTTTGGTGCAAGCCTGCGATTTTCCTTCTCTCACAACCGGCACGGCGATATTTCTGTCTTTCGTATGAAACAGGAAACCGACGGATTCGCCATAGCCTCTCTTGTTTTGTCGATCCTCACGTTTATCCTCGGCCCGCTCGGATGCGTGCCGGGGATCATCTGCGGACACATCGCGCGCGCCCGGATTCGGAAAAACCCGGAATTGAGCGGAGCGGGATTGGCTCAAGCCGGGTTGATCGTCGGCTACCTCTTCTTGGCCTTCCTGGTGCTGTGCGTGTTTTTATTCATGCAAATCTGGGTGGTGGGGCCTGCTTCTCACTGACGCGCACCCGGGGCTCCTGCGTGCTTTTTTTTTCCGCTTCCCTGCCGGGGCGATTCGGCTCATCCTCTTTCGGCTATGAGTTTGCAGCAACAGATTGACAACGATTTGAAGGAATCCATGAAAGCCCGGCAGGCCGAGCGCCTCGGGGTGCTCCGGATGCTGAAGGCCGCGGTGAAAAACCTCGCGATTGAAAAGGGAGGTCCGGCTGTCGTGCTGGAGGACTCCGAAGTCATCGCGGTGATCCGCAAACAGGTCAAACAACGCCAGGACTCCATCGAAAGTTTTATCAAGGGAGGCCGGCCCGAGCTGGCGGCCAAGGAACAGGAGGAATTGCAGTTTTTGAACGCCTACCTGCCGCAACAACTTTCGCCAGAGGCACTTACGGCGCTGGTGAAAGAGGCCATCGCCGAAAGCGGAGCCACTTCCAAGGCCCAGATGGGCCTCGCGATGAAGGTCGCCAAGGAGAAGGCGGCGGGCCGGGCCGACGGCAAAGCGTTGAGCCTGGAAGTTCAGCGGCAGTTGGCGTAACATAACGCATGATCGCAATCATGGTGGCGGCCGGAACCAGCCGGCGCATGGGATTTGACAAACTGACCGCCGACCTCGCGGGGAAACCCGTCGTGGCCCACTCGATGCTCGCCTTCGAGGCGTGCCCCAGCGTGGAGCGCATCGTGCTCGTCACGCGCGAGGATCGGGTGGAGGAGTTCGAGGCGCTGGCGCGGCAATACGATGTTTCGAAAATCCTTTCCGTCGTCCCGGGAGGGGCGGAGCGCCATCTTTCCGTCTGGAAGGGGCTGCAAGCCGCCCATGCGAAGGGATCGGATTACGTCGCCGTGCACGATGCCGCCCGGCCGCTCATCACCCCGGACGCCATCGAAGCCTGCCTGGCCACCGCGCGCCACCACGGCGCGTCCGCCTGCGCCTCGCCGGTCTCCGATACCCTGAAGCGGGCCACCGTGGACGGGGCGGTAACGGGCAGCGTGGAACGCGATCACGTTTGGGCCATGCAGACGCCGCAAATCTTTCTCATGGAGCTGCTGGAGCGCGCCTACCGGCAGATTATGCGGCAGGGGGCGGCGGTGACGGACGAAGTTTCCGCCCTCCAAAGCCTCGGCGTCTCGGTAATGCTGACCCGCATCGACGCTCCGAATTTCAAAATCACGCTGCCCGGCGACCTCACCCTCGCCCGCCTCATTTTGGAAAACCGCGTCCCATGATTCGCGTCACCAAGCTCCCCAACGGCGTCCGCATCGCCTCGGCCGAGATGCCGCACATGAAAACCGTGAGCGTGGGCATCTGGGCGGCCGTCGGCGGGCGGCATGAGCCGGAAGCTCTCTGCGGCGTCTCCCACTTCCTGGAACACCTCATGTTCAAAGGGACCAAGCGCCGCAGCGCCCGGCAGATCACGGAAGCCGTGGAAGGGCTGGGCGGCGATTTGAACGCGTTTACCGCCGAGGACCACACCTGCTACTACGCCCGGGCGGGCGCCGCGCATCTGCCGGTGCTTTGCGACGTATTGAGCGACATGGTGCTCCACTCCCAGTTCGCCCCGGCCGAAATCGAGCGCGAGCGGGATGTGATCCGCGAGGAAATCCTCATGGTCCGCGACAACCCGGGCCAGTACATCGAGGAACTCCTCTCCGAAGCCCTCTGGCCCGGCCACCCCCTGGGCCGCCCGCTCACCGGCACCATGGAGTCCATCGCCGGGCTCACACGCGAGAAATTCTTCGCCTTCAAGGAGAGCCACTACACCGGCAAAACGACCCTCGTCACCGTTGCCGGGGCCGCCTCCCACGAGCGGGTGCTGGAACTGATGCGCCCGGCCATGGAGACGCTCCCGGCGGGACGGCTCCCCCGGTTCGAGAAATCCAACCACGACCGCCCCCCCGGCAAGGGAGGCGTGCGGCGGCCGTCGATCAAAACCGTCAAAGAGGAGATCGAGCAGACGCACCTCGCGCTCGGCTTCCACACCTTCGGGCGCGGGGACGAGCGGCGCTACGCCCTGCGGCTCCTGAGCGTGATGCTGGGCGAAAACATGAGTTCGCGCTTGTTCCAAAAACTCCGGGAACGCCACGGCATCTGCTATTCCGTCCAAAGCAGCGTTGTTTCGCTGGCCGACTCCGGGGCGCTGACGATTTTCGTCGGGCTGGAACCGTCCAAACTGGAAAAAGCGTTGAAATTGACCATGCGGGAACTGGAGCGGATCGCCACCGACCCTCCCAAGGCCGCCGAACTGCGTAAGGCGCAGGACTACACCATCGGCCAGACGGTGATGGGCCTGGAAAGCACCTCCAACCAGATGAACTGGATGGGCGAATCGCTCCTCGGCTTTGGCAAGGTGATCGACCCGGCCGATGTGGAGAAGCACCTCCTCTCCGTCACTCCGGAAGAAATCCGCGGGATCGCCGCGTTTTGCTTGCAGCGCGCCCGGCTGAGCGTGGCCGTGGCGGGGCCCGCGCCCGACGCGGAGAAGATCGCGGCTTGGCTGAAATGAACGCGAAACCGAAAAAAGAACGCCTGGACCTCCTGCTCATGGCCCGGGGCCTCTTTGAGAGCCGCGAGAAGGCGCAGCGCGCCATCATGGCCGGAGCCGTGCGGGTGGGCGACGCCACCGCGGACAAACCGGGCATGCGCGTGCCGGAAGACGCGCCGATATCCGTCAAAGAGCAATGCCGCTACGTCGGCAGGGGCGGGCTGAAGCTCGAAGCCGCTTTAAAACACTTTCAAGTGGACCCCACGGGCCTCGTTTGCCTGGACATCGGGGCCTCCACCGGCGGCTTCACCGATTGTCTCCTGCAACACGGCGCGGCCAAAGTGCACGCCATCGACGTCGGCCACAGCCAGCTTGATTGGAAAATCCGCAGCGATCCGCGCGTCGCCGTGCGCGAGAAATTCAACGCCCGGCACATGACGCCCGCCGATATCGCGGACCCCATCGGCGTCTGCGTGATCGACGTTTCCTTCATCTCCCTCACGCTGATCCTTCCCGCCGCCATCCCGATGCTGGCTCCCGGAGGCGTCCTCGTCGCCCTCATCAAGCCGCAGTTCGAGCTGGGCAAAGAAGAGGTGGACGCCGGGCGCGGGGTGGTCCGCGACCGCGCCGCCCAGCAGCGCGCCGTGGAGAAAATCGAACATTTTGTGCGCGAACACGGGGCGATGCAGTGGGCGGGCGTCATCGAATCCCCGATTTTGGGCGGGGAGGGGAATCGAGAATTTCTCGCCTGTTTGCGCGGAATCTGATTATTAAGAATTGAATATGCCGCTTCAATCCAAAGGCCCCGAGGGGCCCGTCGGTCTGGTCGCCCACTGCGCGAAGCCCAACGCGGGCGCGCTGCTCCGGCAGTTGGCCGCCGAATTGCGCGCCTGCGGGGCGGAAGTCCTGCTGGAAACCGACAGTGCCGCGTGCGCCGGGGAGCCGGGCGGCATCTCCTACGCCGAACTGGGCCGCCGCTGCCACCTTTTGCTGGTGCTGGGCGGCGACGGCACGATTTTGAAGGTCGTCCACGAACTGGGCGAAAACCTCCGGCCGATCCTGGGCATCAACCTCGGCTCGCTGGGGTTCCTCACCTGCATCAGCTCCGGCAACGCGATGGACGCCGTGGAAGCGGTCTGTTCCGGGCGGTACGTGCTGAGCCGCCGCTCGCTTCTGGACGTGGAACTGGAGCGCGAGGGGCGGGTGATCTCCCGGCGCAACGGCCTGAACGAAGCCGTCATCAGCCGCGGCGGGCTCTCCCGGCTCATCAAGCTCGACACCTGGGTCAACGGCATCGCGCTCACGCAATTCAACGCCGACGGCCTGCTCGTGGCCACCCCCACCGGCTCCACCGCCTACTCGCTTTCGGCGGGCGGCCCCGTCATTTCCCCGGACGCGCGCGTTTTTGTCATCACCCCCGTCTGCCCCCACGTGCTGACCAACCGGAGCCTCGTTGTGGGCGACGGCTCGGAGATCATCGTGCGCCCGGTGGGGAGCCAGACCGACGTGCTCCTCACAGTGGACGGCCACGGAGTGGAAAAAGTGTGCGAGGGGGACATCATCCGAATTCGCAAAAGCACCCTGCAATTTTCCCTGGCGATGCTCCCGGAGCTGTCGTTCTGTGAAGTGCTGCGGGAGAAACTGAAATGGAGTGGCAGCGCAGTATGATTACGATAGGCGACATTCTTTCCCCCAAACATATCCTGCTCGGCCTGGAGGCCGGGACGCACGCGCAAGCGATTGCCAAAGTGGCCGAATTGCTCGAATCCGACAGCCACGTGGTCGATTGGGAGCGCTTGGAGACGGGGCTGCTTGCCGGGAGTTCCTGCATGTCCGGCGACAGCGGCTCCGGCCTCTGCATCGCCCACGTGCGGACCGACGCCGTCAACGGCATGATCATGGCGGCGGGGCGTTCGGCGGAGGGAATCCCAACGGCGGACGGCACGCGCGTCCGGCTCGTATTTGTGATCGGCGTCCCGGTCGCGCTGGCGTCGGATTACCTGCGCATCATCGGCGCGCTGGCCCGCATTTTCCGCACCGGCAACGGCGAAGCCGAACTGCTGGCCGCCCAAAGCGCCGACGCATTCCTGCAAACGCTCCGCACGCTCGAAATGGAAATGTAGAGCGCGGCGGAAACGCCCCATTTTGCATCGCATGTACCGTCAACGCGATGGAATAGTCGGGCGCGGTAGGGACGGCACTCCGTGCCGTCCGGGCGGTGCGTGGTTTTCGCTCGGGTTCGGTGAAGAATGGCCCGCTTGCGGCCGGCACGGAGTGCAGGCCCTACCGCACCAGTTCCCAGAGCGCGCTGGTCACGGCTTGGATCTCTTCCGGGAAATGGGCGGCGGAGAGCGTCAGCCGCAGCCGCGCCGTGCCGCGCGCCACGGTGGGGTAACGGATGGCGGGGATGAAGAAGCCGTTGTCGTAGAACATCTTCGACGCCTGGAGCGCCGCGGCTTCTTCGCCCAGCATCACCGGGACGATGGCGCTTTGCAATTTCTCGGGCGTGAGCCCCGGGGGGAGGCCCGTGGCGAGGATTTTCAGGTTGTCCCACAACCGCCGCCGCCGCGCTTCGCCCGCCGCGCTTTCCAGGAACTCGACCGCCGCGCAGGCCGCCGCCGCGAGGGCGGGGGGAGGGGCGGTGGAGTAGACAAAGGAGCGCGCCCGGTTGATGAGCCAGTCGATCAATGCCCGCCGCCCGCAGATGTAGCCGCCGCTGACGCCCAGCGCTTTGCTGAGCGTTCCCATCTGGATGTCCACGCGCTGCGAGAGGCCCAGGCGCTCGGCGAGGCCCCGGCCGTTCGGGCCGACGACGCCGACGGCGTGCGCTTCGTCCACCAGCAGCAGCGCTTCGTAGCGGTCTTTTACTTCCACCAGTTCCGCCAGCGGGGCGCGGTCGCCGTCCATGCTGAAGACGGATTCCGTGACGACGAGGATGCGCGCTTGCGGGTGTTCCTTGCGGGCCCATTGCAGGTGGCTTTCCAGCTTGTCCACCTGGTTGTGGGGGAAGACCCGCAATACCGCGCCGGAGAGCCGCGCGCCGTCGATGAGCGAGGCGTGGGCCAGTTTGTCGAGGATGATGACGTCGCCCTTGCCTGCCAGCGCGCCGAGGGTTCCCAGGGCCGTGGCGTAGCCGCTGGAGAAACAGAGCGCCGCCTCCGCCCGCTTAAAGGCTGCCAGTTTTTCCTCCAGCGCCACGTGGGGCGAAAGCGTTCCGCAGACGAGCCGCGATGCCGTCGCGCCGACTCCGTAGGCGTCGATGGCTTCCTTGGCGGCGTCGCGCAGGAAGGCTTCGCCCGCCAAGCCCAGGTAGTCGTTGGAGGAGAAGTTGATGAGCTGCCGGCCCGCGTAGGTCATCGCGGTGCCGGGCTGGGACTCGATTTCGCGCAGCCGCCGCAGCAGGGATTGCTGCTTGAGCGCGTCGAGTTCTTCTTCAAGGGGGCGGGCCATGGGGTAATGCGATGGTTCTGCTACAGCGAGAGCCCCCAGGCGAGCAGGGAACAGGAGTCCCGCCAGAGCCAGGAACGATCCTTGTCGCCGAGCGCCACGACGATCACTTCGCGGCCGTTCTTGGCTCCGCTGGAGATCAGGCAATGCCCGGCGGCTTGCGTGTAGCCGGTTTTCATGCCGGTGCAATAGGGGTAGTCGCGCAGGACGTGGTTGGTGTTTTTGAATTCCGCGATCCGGCCGTTGGAGAACCGGAAGAAGAGGCTCTTGGTGGAGACGATGCCCCGGATGGTCGGGCTGCGGTAGGCCGCCAGCGCCAGCCGCGCCATGTCGCGGGCGGTGGAGTACTGGCGCGGGTCGGGCAGGCCGTTGGGGTTGACGAAGTGGGAATGGCGCATCCCGAGCGTCAGCGCTTTCTCGTTCATTCTTTCGGCGAACGCCTCGATGCTCCCGGCGTTGTCGCGGGCCAGGGCCCGGGCCACGTCGTTGACGCTGTGCACGAGCAGGACTTCCAGCAATTGGCGGCGGGTATAGACTTCGCCGGGGCGGACGCCCAGCTTGACCTCTTCCGTCTGCGTGTCGGCGAGCTGGATGCGCACGGGGCGGTCGAGGTCGCCGTTTTCGACGATGAGCAGCGCGGTGAGGAGTTTTTGGGTGCTGGCGGGCTGCCGGGCTTCGTTGGAGTTTTTCTCGTAGAGAACCTGGCCGGAGAGGGCGTCGGCGACGACGACGGATTCGGCGCGCGTGGAGGGCGTCGCCCCGGACGGGTCCAGCACGGGCTGGATGGCGGGCTCGGTGCTGGCGGGGGCGGGATTGGCGGAGGTGCGCGCTTTTTTCTTTGTGGCGGCGGCGTTTGCGGGCAGCGCCAGCGCGGTCAGCAGGGCAGCGGCAACCAATGGAATGCATTTACGGATCATGAGCAATAAGTAGCCTTGGGGGGAGGCAGGTCGCCTTCCCCGCAGCGGGCCTTTATTCTTTACTCCGCTTGAGCTGCTTTTCAACCAACGAATCGGGGGCGGCCCCCAGCTCACGCGCCCGGTAGTAGTGGCGGCGGGCCAGTTCCAGGGGGGGCGGATTTTCCTGGAGATAGACGACGGCGAGGTTGAAATGGGCGTCGGCGAGGGTGTCGTCCAGTTCCAGCGCCCGCTGCAATTCGGCCTCCGCGCCGTCCTTCCAGCCTTTGCGGCCTACGGTGACGCCGAGGTAATTATGCGCTTTGGCGTTGCGCGGTTCCAGGAGGACGGCCTGGGAGAGCGCGGCCAGCGCGAGGTCGAGCTTGCCGTTTTCGCACGCCGTGACGCCCAGCGCGAGCCACGCCGCGGCGGAGTCCGGCTCGGCCCGCGTGGCGCGCTGGAGATGGGCGATCGCCGCGTCCGGTTGCTGGGTGCGGGCTTCCAGCAGCCCCAGCTCGATCAAGGCCGCCGCGTTTTTGGGCTCGGCGTCCACGATGCGCGTCAACTTGGCGCGCGCCACCGCGTCGGCGCCGGGATCGGCGTTGTCCGCCGCCGGGGCTCCGGCGCAGGAGGCCAGGAGCGCGAGGACAGACGCGAGGAGACGGGCTTTTGTTTGCACGCGCTTTGGATAAAGGGTTACGCCCCGAGTTCGCGGGAACGCTGCGTGGCCGCGCGCACCGCGCTGAGGAAGGCCGCGCGCACGGCGGCTTTTTCGAGTTTCTCCACGCCCGCGATGGTTGTTCCGCCGGGGCTCGTCACCTGGTCCTTGAGCGCCGCCGGATGCTGGCCGGTCTGGAGCACCATGGCCGCCGAGCCGGCGACGGTTTGCGCGGCGAGCTGGAGGGATAAATCGCGCGGGAGGCCCATCAAGACGCCGCCGTCGGCGAGCGCTTCGATGACGAGGTAGACAAACGCCGGGCCGCTGCCGCTGAGGCCCGTCACGGCGTCCAGGAGCGATTCCTTGACCTGCACCGCGCGGCCGACCGCGGAGAGCAACTTGCTGACGAGGGCCGCGTCTTCCGGCGTGGCCGCGTCGCCCGTGGCGAATGCCGCCGCGCCCTGGCCGATGAGCGCCGGGGTGTTGGGCATGACGCGCACGACGCGCACATCCGCCCCCGCCGTGCCTTCCAATTTGCCCAGCGAAAGCCCGGCCACGATGGAAATGAGGAGCTTGCCGGAGAGCGCGCTGTTCATCGCGCGCACGGCGGCGAGGGCGTCGGCCGGTTTCACGCACAGCACCACGGCGTCCACGTTCCGGGCGAGTTCCGCGCCGTCGGCCGCGGCGTGCGCGCCGATTTTGCGCGTCAGCGTCTCGGCGGCCGCGGGCACGCAATCATAGACCCAGACGGAATCCGCCGGAAACACGCCCGCGCTTACCACGCCGCCCGCGAGGGCCGTCGCCATTTTGCCGCATCCAAGAAAACCTAGTTTCATGCTCCTAGGGATACCCCGCAAAACGGCTCACGGGAATCAGAAAAAACGCGGAATGGTTCACTCGCCCGCCTCGCGGTAGCCGCCCGGCGTGGCGTGGGTGTGCCGCCGGAAGACGGCGGAGAAATAGTATTCGTCTTTGAAGCCGCACATCGCGGCCACCTGCTTCAACGGCAGTCCGGAGAGTTTGAGGAGCACTTTTGCCCGCTCGACGCGCACTTCGTTCAAGTGGCGGATGAGCGTGATGCCCCGGCGGGCCTTGAAGGCGTGGCGCAGGTAGTCGTAGCTGACGCCCGCGCGGGCCGCCACGGCGGGGAGCGATTCGATGGTGGCAAAGTTTTCCTGGAGGATTTGCTCCGCGTGGAGGACGTACCGCTCGGCGGGATCGGCCGCCTGGTGTTCCCGCCGCAGCGCGGCGATGCGGATCAGCTCCAGCAGGAGGGCGGTGGCGCGCAGGTTGTGGGTGGCCTGTTCCACGGCGGTCAGCCGGGTCCGCCCCCAGGAGAGAAAGCGCAGGTCTTCCCGCACGCAGGGGAGATCGACATGGGGCACATACAGCCACGTTTTGGGAACCGCGCCGTCCGTGTCCGGCAGGGCGATCTGCACGCAAAAATCCTCGCCGCCGCTTTCCATCACCTGGTCGTGCGGGTGATGGGGGGGATAGATCACCGCGCTCCCTTGCCGGAACGCCAGCCCGCCGCGCCCTTCGGTATGCGTAACGCCTTCTCCCGTCGGGTGGTAGACGATCTCGATCAGCTCGTGGGCGTGCATCGGGCAGCGGAAGTCGCTCGCCACGGAATTCCGCATGCCCTGCACGAAGCGCAAAGGGGGCGCGGTGAGCTGGCGAGCCTGGAAAGCGGACCATGTCGGGGAGTCGGGCATTTCCAATATTTGTAATGATGGAGGCCGCCCGGTGACAAGAATATTAGGGGGCGCTGTGGGCTGATGTTCCAAAAAACACAAAAATTTGCCGTTTTTTCCAATCGGAAAACCGGGCGCTCCATTGTTTGCTGCCTCCCATGTCTTCATCCACCCTCCCAGCCCAGCGCATCGTTTTCACCGCCAAACAACAAGTAAGCCTCGAATCGTTCGAGGCGGGGGCTCCCGCCCAGGGCGAGTTGCTCATCCGCACGGAGCTTTCGCTCATGAGCACCGGGACGGAAAACATCGTTTTCAACCGGCTGTTCGATCCCGGCACGCATTTCGACAAGTGGGTCCGATACCCGTTTTATCCCGGCTACGCCTCCGTGGGGACGGTGCTGGCCGTGGGGGCCGATGTCAGCGGCTTCGCGGCGGGCGACCGCGTGGCCTTCCGCGTGGGGCACCGTTCGCACGCGATCGCGGTGGCGGCGAATTGCACGAAAATCCCGGCGGATCTGCCCTTCGAGAGCGCCGTCTGGTTTCCGCTGGCGAAGATCGCCTTCCACGGCGCGAAGGCGGCCCGCTACCGCCTGGGGGATAGCGTGCTTATTATCGGCGCGGGCCCCATCGGCCAGATGTCCACGCGCTGGGCCGCCGCCGCCGGGGCCGGGGCCATCGTCGTTGTGGACGCCATGGAAAGCCGCCTGGCCTTCGCCAAGGCGGGCGGGGCGACCGCCGTCATCTCCGCCGGGATCGAGCGGGCCCGCGAGCAAATACTGGAGGCCAGCGGCGGGCGGCTTCCGCGCGTCGTCATCGACTCCACCGGCAACGCCGCCGTTTTCGCCGCCGCGCTCGGGCTGGCGGCCGATTTCGGCACGGTCGTCGTTCTCGGCGATACGGGGACCCCGGCGCGGCAGAGCCTGACGCCCGATGTGATCACCCGGGGGCTGACGATCGTGGGAGCCCACGACGCGCACAACACCGCCGAATGGAACGAGCGGACGATCACGGAACTCTTTTTCTCGCTCGTGACGCGCGGGCGGTTCTCCGTGGAGGGTTTGAATTCGCACACCTTCCGGCCGGAGGCTTGCGAAGACGCGTATGCCGTTGCCAATCGCGACCGCGCCCACACGATGGGGATTCTCTTCGACTGGAGCGGCGCGGGCAGGTAAACGGCGGGGGAGGGGAGGCCGGGGGCGGCCGTTTTTTCCGAAATGCGGCTGTCTTGGACTGGATTTGGCGCGCGAAGTTCCGTAGGGTTGCGCCTCTTTCCATGCCAAACCATCCCGATTGCCCGGCCGAACGCGCCGCGGCCGATCCCGTTTTTGCCCGGCCGGTTCCCCTCGCGGAGCGCTGGACCGCCGCGCTGCTCTTGCTGGCCGCCCTGGCTCTGCGCTGCTTCTATATCTTCCGGTTCCGCTACGACAGCGACGAGCCGCAGCATCTCCACACCACCTGGAACTGGACGCAGGGGTTGCTGCAATACCGGGATTTCTTCGACAATCACACGCCGCTCTTTCATTTCCTGTTCTCCCCGCTGGTGGCGGCGATCGGCGAGACGCCGGATATCCTGACTTACATGCGGTTTGCCATGGTGCCGCTTTGGGCGGCGTCGCTCTGGGCCGTGTGGATGCTGGGGCGCCGCCTTTTCTCGGCGCGCGCGGGGCTGTGGGGCGCCGTTTTTATCGCGCTCCTGCCGTGGTGGTTTTTCCCGGCGCTGGAATACCGGACGGACAACCTCTGGACGCCGCTCTGGCTCTGCGCTTTGGTGGTGCTGCTGACGGGCCGTTTGACGGGCTGGCGCGCTTTTGCGGGCGGGGCGGTGCTTGGCGTTGCCGCCTGTGTTTCGATGAAAACCAGTGTGCTGGTGGGCGTTTCCGCCCTGGCCGCCGGCATTTCCCTGCTCTGCGCGTGGCGCTGGGAGCGCGGGCTGCTGGCGCATGCCGCGCGGGTGACTCTGGCGTTTCTCGCCGGAATCGTTCTCGCGCCCGCCTTTCTCTGCGCCATCTTTGCCGCCAAGGGGTGCTGGGCCGCCTTTTATTACTGCGTCATCCAGCACAACACGATCCTCGACGTGGACGCCAACGTCCACCCCTGGTGGCAGCGGCTCGCTTTCCCCCTGGCGCTGCCGTTCCTCATACTCCTGGCCGCGCGGCTTATCCGGCGCGCTCCTTCTCCCGCGCTGGCCTTGCGGTGGAGCTTCCTTTTTCTTTTCGCGGGGCTTTATTACACCGCGCTGGACAGCTTTTGGGCGCTGTTGACGCGGCAGGATTACCTCCCTTTCTACCCCGTGGCGGCGGTGCTCGCGGCCCCTTTGGTTCTCTGGCTTGCGCGAAAAGCCCGCGTCGGTTCCTCGGGCGGCGCGGCGTTGCTGGCCGTGCTGGGGTGCGCCGAGATCGCCCTCATCCTGGGCGGGCGGCCGCCGCAGGTGGATGGCACCCGCGATCAACGGGAATTGCTGGGCCAGGTGCTGCAACTCACGCGGCCGGGCGAGTGGGTCATGGACTTCAAGGGCCAGTCCGTTTTCCGGCGGCGCGCTTTCTATTACGTCATCGAGCCGCTCACCGTCTGCCGGATCAAGCGCGGCTTAATCGAGGACACGGTCGCCCGGGATCTCGTGGGGAAGGGGGTCTGCGTGGTCGTCAACCGGCAGCTTTCGTATGGAAAGAAAACCTTCGAGTTTTTAAGCGAGAACTACCTGGCCGCCGGGCAGGTGCGCGTGGCGGGGCGGGTCCTCTCGAAGGCGGAAACCGTCCCGGGCGCGACGCTTTCGTTTCCCGTCGCCATCGCCGCCCCTTACGTCCTTTGGGCGGATGGCCAACCCGTCCGGGGCCTCCTGGATGGACAGCCTTATGCCGGTGAGCGCTTGCTGACCCCCGGGCAGCACACCTTCCTGCCGGAGGGAACCTACCCGCACCTCGATCTCCTCTGGGAACGGGCGGCGGCGGATGGCTGCTTCCCCGTCGCCAACCAGCCGGGGTGGCTCTATGAGAACGCCCGGGCGTTGCCTGCAAACCGGTAGGGTCCGCTAGTGTCCTGTTAGCGAAATAGACAACAAAATCCGGCCAACGTGCTTGTCATCCCGAACGCAGTGAGGGAACTCGCAAATGTCTCGGCGCTTTCCATTCTTCGGTATCCTGAAGCCTTGGAGAGATCCCTCGCAAGCTCGGGATGACCCGTTTGGAGACCGCGTTTCCTTTCACGCTTTCTGCCACGAACTTAGCTAACGGGACACTATCTAGGAGCTGTTTCCTCATTCATCCCTGTCTTTTCCTCATCTTCCTGAATTAGTGAACACGGCCTAAACTTTCTCTTCGCCGGGGCTCTTGCGGAAGAACTGCCAGGTCTGGTAGTGGGAGCGGCAGCGCTTCCAGGGGTTGTGGAGATTGCGGTTGAACTGCCGCAGCGTGTGGAAGTCCGTCATCACGGCGTACGCCTGGCGCAGGGAGAGGCGGTAGGGCTCCAGCCCGGCGGTCTGCGCGAGCGCCTTCAACGCCTTTGCCGAGAATAAATTGGTATGGCAGAGGGGGCTCAAGGGGAAAAAATCCCTCCGAAAGAGCGCCAGCGTATACAGCCCCTTCTTTAGCCGCTGGATCTTTTGCCCCATGCGCCGGTCGCCGGGGGTGCTGATCTTGAGAAAACCGCCCGGCGCGAGCTTTTTTTGAAGCAGCCCGAGCGTTTCCCGGGGGCTGGGCAGATGCTCAAAGACTTGGTCGGCGTTGATAAAGTCGAAGTATTGGTCCGGCAGGCCGTCTTCCTCCGCGAAACGGAGGCCGTTGGCTTTCGCGAGTTGCGGGGAGCGGGGGTCGATGTCCGTTCCCCACGATTCGCAGCCGTAGGCCTTGGCCATCAGCGCCCATTCGCCGGTCGCCATGCCGTAGTCCAGCACGCGGGGCCGGGGCTTTTCGCAAAGCAGGCGGATCAACATGGCGTCTTCGGCCTTGTGGCTCAACGAGGCGAGGGTGGACGGCTTCCCCTCCGCGTCCCAGGTGGGAAGCGGCCCCGCGAGGCCCTTGCGCCGGGCGATTTCCACCTGCAAATCGAAGACCCACCTTTGAAAGTAAAAGTCGATGCGGCGGTTGTGCAGGATCGTAAAGTTGCATCCACGAAGCAGCTCTTCGTGGTGCGATTCCCTGGACCATTCGCCCAGTACCCCGGAGTGGTAGGGCATATCCAGTGCGACAACCAGATCTTTTTCCTGCGTGATGGGGCATGCCTCGCGGCTTATCATATCCTTTGCATCTGCCGCTCACGCTGAGGAAAAGAATGGGGCGAGTCAACCCGGAAAGTCCCGGGGAAATGCTGAATTTTTCACGGCTCTCAGGAAATGGGATGGAATTCCCCGGCGGGTAAGGCAAAATCGGCGGCTCCTATGAGTTCCAATGTCCGTGTCCGTTTCGCTCCTTCGCCCACCGGCTACCTGCATGTCGGCGGCGCGCGCACCGCGCTTTTCAACTGGCTCTACGCCCGCCACACCGGCGGCTCCTTCATCCTGCGCATTGAAGACACCGACAAGGCCCGCAATACCGCCGAAGCCACCCAGGCCATTTACGACGGCCTCAACTGGCTGGGGCTGGACTGGGACGAAGGCCCCTTCAAAGGCGGCAACCATGGCCCCTACTTCCAGAGCGAGCGCGAGGATATCTACCTGCGCTACTTCAACCGGCTCAAAGGCGCCGGGCATCTTTACGAGGAAGCCAACGGCGCGTGGCGGTTCCGCTCCCAGCGCAAGGTGGTTGTCTTGGACGACCTCGTTTGCGGGCACATTGAGTTTGACCTCACGAACCCGGAAACGCATCCCGACATCACCATCCGGCGGCCCGACGGGGGCTGGATTTTCCACTTCGTCAACGTTGTCGATGACATCGAGATGAAGATGACCCATGTCATCCGGGGCGAGGATCACCTTTCCAACACGCCGAAGCACCTTGAACTCTACGCCGCCCTCGGCGCGCAGCCCCCGCGTTTTGCCCACATCCCGCTGATCCTCAACCGCGACGGCTCCAAGATGAGCAAGCGCGACCAGGGAGCCTCCATCGCCGGGTATATCGAGCAGGGCTACGCCCCCGAGGCCGTCCGCAATTACCTCTGTTTGCTGGGGTGGTCGCCGAAGGAGAACCGGGAGATTATCCCGATCGAGGAGATTACCGCGAAGTTTGACGTTCCGCATCTCAACCGGAAGAACGCCTCGTTTGATTTGGAAAAATGCCACTGGATGAATGTCCAGTATCTTGTGCAGATGAGCCTGGAGCGGTTTATGCAACTGAGCCTGCCGTTCATCCAGAAAGCGGGCATTTCCTACGGCACGGAGGACGCTTTGCGGCCCGTGCTTGCCATCGTGAAGGAGAAAACCAAGCAGCTCGACGAGGTCCCGGACCGCATCGGCTTCTTCTTCACCGAAGCGTATTCTTTCGAAGAGGAGGCCGTGGAGAAAACGCTCCGCGCCCCGGGGGCGCTGGAGAAACTCCTCGTTCTGGCCGGACGCTATGAGGCGAGCCCGGAGTGGACTCCGGAGGCTCTCGAAGCCACGCTCAAAGCCACCGCCGCCGAGCAGAGCTGGAAGAACAAAGAGCTGATTCACCCCGCGCGCATTGCGGTGAGCGGCCGTTCCGTGGGCCCCAGCCTTTACCACATGATGGAGGTCCTGGGAAAGGAGCGGACGGTTGCCCGGATGCGGGCCACGGCCGCGCGGTTTGCCGTGTAGGTGCGCCTGGAAAGGGAGGATTTTGGACGAGCGCGTCTTGGTTTTGTGAGCCGAGGCGCGCATGGCTCGCGAGCGGTCGGCACGGAGTGCCGACCCTACCGGCGCGCATCCCCGGGGCATGGGATGCAAAAAAAACTCGTTCCCAGGCTCAGGCTCGGGAACGAGTTCGAAACGGTTCTTGCCGCCGCGCGGGAAAGACGGGCTATCCCTGGGTGACGGGAGTTTCCGGAGGGTTCACCGGCCCGGTGCGGCGCGGGGTGGGGGCGGGCGTGGGCGTCGGGGTGGCTCCTCCGGTGGGAGGCGCCACGAAGATGAAGGCACCAGGGCCTGAAGCCGCTCCGGGGGCGCCGGGATAGGAGGGGACGTTGGAGCCAAGGGGCGCTTCCGGCTGGCCTTGCCCGATGGGGAGAGACGTGAAGTCTTCGCCGACCCCGTTCCCGTCGTTCACGGAAGCCGCCACGACGTCGAGCCTGGTTTGGAGAGTGGGATCGTTGATGCCGCGGAAGGCGTTGCGGAAGCTCGCGAGGACGGGGGCGATATTCGCGTCGCCCGCGGCGGCTTTCAAGGTGCTCGAGGTGACGCCGACGATGGTGGTGGCCAGCCCGGGGTATTTCCCGGAGATGACGGCGGCGACGCTCCGGCCGATTTCCGCAATCAACGCTTGGTTGGAGGAAATCGTGCCGGGCAGCAGGGCGGTCAGCGCCGCGACGGTGTTGGCGATCGGCTTGCGCACTTGGTCGATCGTTCCCTTGGTGACCATCGCGCCAACCATGCTGGCGGCGATTTGCGGGGCTTCCTTGGCGAGTTCGGGAAATTGGCTGAAGGTGCTGCCAATGGCGGTGGCGATCAAACAGCCCTGGGCGAGGGGCGCGGCGGCTGTCACTTCACCGGCGATGCCGGGAGCCGCGGCGCGGGTGACGGGGTTCACGGCGATGACGGCGGCGGTGAGTTGCGGCAGATGGGCGGGATCGGCCTTCCCCGCGCCGATCGCGATGCTCCCGGCCAGTTTCGCTTGAAGATCGGAGGGGAGGGCGTCCACCAGGAGGGCGGCAACCTTTGCCGCGTCTTTGTCGCCCGTGGCGAGGATCTGCGCGACTTTGCCGGCCAGTTGTTTTTGCTCGGCCGGGTTGGCGGCTCCGATGACGGCGGCTCCCAGCGCCGCTTTTTCACTGGCGCTTAATCCCTCGGCGTTTTTCTGAAGAAATGCCAGTTTGCCTTCCATCGAGGAAATGGCGGCGATCTGGGCCGCGGCAGAGGGGGCCGCTTGCAGGGAAGGGGTGGAAAGAAGGCCGGCCGCCAGGAAAGCCGCAGTACCGACAATCTGCACCGTTCTAAAGGAAGCAAGGTTGGTATTCATAGGAGGATAATCTCGGGGAGTGGAGGAAGATATGGGTTTATTCTTGCCGGTTGGGGAACCGCTGGCTTCGGCGAACGAGGAAGGCTTTCATTCCCAGAAAGTCTCCCCTGTGGCATACCCCTTGCCGGTTCCCGCGTTCATCAGTAAGCGATTTTTTTTCTTTATTCAATATCTCCCTCAATTTTTTCTGGGGGGGTGAGGAGAATGGATTGCACC
This sequence comes from Chthoniobacteraceae bacterium, assembly GCA_028714515.1. GTDB lineage: Bacteria > Verrucomicrobiota > Verrucomicrobiia > Chthoniobacterales > Chthoniobacteraceae > UBA695. The sequence continues at coordinate 17,510 of JAQTMF010000003.1, forward strand.
TCGTCCATGCCGATGGTGTGTGGCGCTTGTGTTCCGAGTTGTCCGGCCTTCTGGATGTTCGCTTTTGCGGCGTCTTCCTGCCCGAGGAGTTTCAGATGGGCTCCGTAGTAGGCGTAAAGCACGCCCAGTTGGGGATCGTGGCCGATGGCGTCGGTGTAGGCGGCCTCGGCTTCGTCGAACCGGCGGGCTCCGTCGAGCGCCTGTCCGAGCCGCACGAGGAGGTTTTCATCGTGTGGGAAGCGCTTCAAGCCCAGGCGGTAGGCGTCGACGGCCTTCTCGAACAGAACGGTGCGCAGGGGGGGGACGCCGATGACGGTGGCGGTTGTGCGGAAGGCGTCTCCCAGGTGGAAATAGGCGTAGGGGTTGGTGGGGTCGGCGGCGATGGATTTTTGGGCCAGCTCGATGCAGGCTTGGTAATCCCTGTCGCGCAGGGCGACCCGCGCTTTTTCCGCGAGGCTTTCCCCCCGGTATTTGACGGCCACGCCCGCCAGCAGGGCGATTCCCAACGCGCACAGGCCGCCGCGCACCAGCGCCGTGGGGGAGATCCAGGCGGCCTCGCGCGGGCGTTCCCGCCCCGGGTTGGCGAGGATGCCAAACAGGAAGGCAAAGAGGAGGGCGTTGCCCGGGATGTGCATGTTAAAGTCGACCACCGAGTGGGCGGCCAGCGCGACGACGGCGGCGATGGCGCCCACGGTCAGCGCCAGGGTGTCGCTGCGCGCCGAGGTCAGCGAATTGCAGAGGCGGCGCAGGGTGATCTCCCGCACGGTCACGAGCCCGTGAAGAAGATGCGTGGCCAGGAAGACCAGGGCCAGCGCTTCGCCGATCAGCCCGTATTCCGCCAGCATTTCCAGGTAATCGCTATGGGAATGGACGGGGTCGGTCTGGATTTGCGGGCGGCGCAAAAGGCGTCCGTAGTAAAGATGGGTGCCCGCGCCTGTTCCCACGGCCGGGCTGAGCTTGAATTGATCGAGGCTCGCCAGCCAGTTGTAAACGCGGACATCCTCGGTGGCGTGGGAGAGACCCGTCATGCGGCCGCCCAGGAAGTGGTTGCGCTTCATGGCATGCGCGGCCCCTCCCACCGCCAGGACGCCCCCCGCCAGGACCACGATCAGGGCGAGGGTCAGAATGCGGCGGTTGTACATCCGGATGATCCAGAGCGTCAGCGCGCCGAAGGCCGCCAGGGAGATGATGGAGCTGAGGTAGCCGCCCCGGCTCCCGCTCAAAATCACGCCAAAGTAAAAGAGCAGCACCAGGTAGCCGGTGAGCAGCTTCATCCCCACGCGCATCCGGCTCCAGACCGTGAGCCCCAGCGCCAGGAGGGCCATCGCTTCCAGATAACCCGCCAGGTGGTTGCCGGAAATCAGCATCCCGCTGGCGCGCGGAGTGTTGTCGTCCCGCAGAAAGCCGAACAGCATGAAGCCGTTGCGCCATTGGAACTGCGCCATGCCCACCAGCACATGCGCCACGCCCACCGCCAGCAGCGTTCCCACCACCCAGAGCCGGGCGCGGGTGGTGGTCAGGCAATAGGCGCTCAAGAGGTAAACCGCCAGCGCCGCCGGGGCCAGGAAGAGATCCTGCCGCGCCAGGTAGGGGATCGGCGAAAGCCAGGCTCGGACGATCACGTACCCCGCCAGCAAAATCGCCGACCCCACGCAGAGCGCCGCCGGTTTGGAGACCGCGCGCCGCAGGGAGAAAACCGAAAGCGCCGCCGCCACGCCCACCAGCGCATAGCAGGGAAAGCTGAAAACGAAGCGCGTTCCGCCGATGAGGCACTGGACTAAAACCAAGGAAACGATCAGCAGAAAGCCGGGGAGGATGTTCACACGGGCCACTCTTGCAAAAGAAACCGCGCCATGCAACGGCAAGAGATTTAAAGAAACACTCTAGACGAACCGGAGGTTTCCTGCCTAACTTACATCTCATTTTTTCCGGGGAACCGGATTCCTTCTTGTACCACAACGCGAACCACCATGATTGACTCCTTTTTCGTTACCCTGGCTGACGCCGCCGCGCAGCAACAACAGTCGCCCTCTTCGTTTGTCATTCTGCAGCTTGTCGCGCTTGCCGCCATTTTCTACTTTCTGTTGATCCGGCCCCAGCAAAAGCGCCAGAAAGAGCAAGCCGCGCTGATCGCCTCCGTCAAAACGGGCGACAAAGTCGTCACCAACAGCGGGATTCACGGCATCGTCGCCAACGTGAAGGACACCACGGTCATCGTGAAGGTGGCCGATAACGTGAAGATCGAGTTCGACAAGGCCGCCGTCGCCGCCATCGTCAAACCCACGACCCCGGAAGCGTAAGCCTCCGTCCGCCCGTCCCTCCCCCTCCCTGATCGCCGTTTCTTCTTTTTTCCATGAGCGCCACCCAGACCTTCTTTGCCGGCCTTCTCATCCTCATCGTCTTCTTCTGGTACTTCGCCACCGACTCCGCGCGGCGCCGCCGCATCCTCGGCACGGTGTTGACCCTCCTGATCATCGCCCTGAGCCTGGAGGCCTTCTGGCCGGAGAAAGTCATCAAGCAAGAGGGAACCGGCCCCGACGTGCCGGAGGTATCCACCACCTCCAAGACCCCGTCCAAACCGCAATACACCCGGCAATCGAAAATCAACCTGGGCCTCGACCTCCAGGGTGGTACCTCGTTCCTGATCCGGCTGGAAAAAGAAACCGGGCGCGAGAATACGAAGCAGGTTCTCGACCAGGCCGTGGAAGTCATCCGCAAGCGCGTGGATAAATTCGGCGTCAGCGAGCCGGTCATCACCCCCGAGGGGACCGACCGCATCCTGGTGCAGATCCCCGGCCTCGACGCGGAGAAAATCGCCGACGCCCGCGAACAGCTCAAAAAAGTCGCCAAGCTCGAATTCCGGCTCGTTCACCCGGACACCGACCGGCTGATCCCGGCCATCGAAGCGGGCCAGGCCCCGATCCCCCCCGGCTACCGGATCGAAACCATGGAAGACACCCGCAACGGGCAGCCCGTGGAGGAGAAATTGCTGATCCACTCCAAGGCGGACATCGAAGGCAAATACGTCTCGCGCGGGTCCCTCACCTACGACCAAAAGGGCTACGGCGTCTCCATCCAATTTACCTCCGAGGGAGGCGCGCTCTTCGGCGAACTGACGCAAAAACACGTCGGCGAACGCTTCGCCATCCTCCTGGACGGCAAGATCCAGAGCGCCCCCTCCATCCGCGAACCGATCTGGGGCGGCAGCGCCTCCATCACCGGCCACTTCACGCAGAAAGAAGCTCAGAACCTGGCCAACGTGCTCGAAAACCCGCTTTCCGTTCCCGTCGTCATTGAAGAAGAACGCAGCGCATCAAGCACCCTCGGCGGCGACGCCATCCGCAGCGGCATCTACGCGGGCCTCGGCGGCCTCGCCCTTGTTGTCGTCCTCGTCGCCCTCTATTACCGGCTCGCCGGGTTGGTCGCCATCCTCGCGCTGATCGTCAACGTCATCATCCTGCTCGGCATCATGGGGATGTTCAATTTCGTCCTCACCCTGCCCGGCATCGCGGGCATCATCCTCACCATCGGCCTCGCCGTGGACGCCAACGTCCTCATCTTCGAGCGCCTGCGGGAGGAACTCACCGCCGGCAAACCGTTCCCGGCGGCCATCCAGGGCGCGTATTCCAAGGCATTTACGGTCATTTTCGACGCCAACGTCACCACGCTGATCACCGCGGCCATCCTCTTCTGGTATGCCGCCGGGCCCGTCAAAGGGTTCTCCATCACGTTGATCGTCGGCGTCATCGCGTCCGTCTTCACCGCCATGATCGTCGGGCGCAACTTCTTTGACTGGGGCATCAGTTCCTTCGGGCTCAAGGGCGTGCACATGCACCACCTCATCTCCGACAAGATGAACATCGACTTCCTCGGGAAGCGGCATCTGTGGATCGGCATTTCCATCGCGGTGATGGTCGCCAGCATCGCCACGTTCGCCTACCGGGGAGAGAAAAACTTCGGCATCGACTTCAAGGGCGGCGACTTGCTCGTGCTGCAAGCCAACCCGGACGTGACCGAACACCAGGTGCGCGCCGAGCTGGAAAAAATCGGCCTCAACCCCGTCATCCAAAAGGAAAAGGGCGTGGCGGGCGGCGACTTCATCCGTATCCGCAGCGAAATGAACACGGCGGATAAAATCGAGCAGCACCTCCTTACCGCCATGCCCAACGCCGGGTTCGCGGAACACCAGCGCGACCACGTGGGAACGCTCGTCGGCGGCGAACTCGCCCGCAACTCCGCCATTGCGCTGGGCCTGGGCATCCTGGGCATCCTGCTCTACGTCACCGCGCGGTTCGAATTCTCCTTCGCCATCGGCGCGGTCGTGGCCCTGTTGCACGACGTCATCATCACCGTCGGCGTCTTCTCGATGGTGGGCGCGTGGACCGGCCGCGAGCTTTCGCTCGTCATGGTGGGCGCGATCCTGACCATCGCGGGTTACTCCATCAACGACACCATCGTCGTCTACGACCGCATCCGGGAAGGGCTGCATAGCGGCCGCAAGGGAACCATTCAGGAGATCATGAACGCCTCCATCAACGAGACGCTCTCGCGGACGCTCATTACGTCCACCCTGACGTTCCTTTCCGTCGCCGCCCTCTTCTTCTTCGGAGGCGCCACGCTCAACGACTTCGCGCTGGCCATCCTGATCGGCGTCGTCGTCGGAACGTATTCCTCCATCTTCATCGCCTCGCCCATCGTCCTCTGGTCCAGCCGCCGTTCCGGCGTTGACCTCAAGGATCTCAAGAAGAAGGGCGAATCTCCCGCTGTTGACGCGTAGGAGGTTCGCCGTCGAAGGGAGGCGGCGGAATTGCGCCGCCTCACCCGGCGGACGGCACGGAGTGCCGGTATTTGTTTAGCGCGAGAGAAAGGAATCAATCCGAAGGATTGAAAGATTTTTAGCCGGGGGTCGAGCGCAGCGACACCCCCGGTATACCGCAAAGAATCGGCTCACCCTGAAAGGGTGGTAGAAAGCCCGTTTTCTGCCACCCTTTCAGGGTGAATGCATGGCGGGGCGAGTCCCGGTGGTGTCGGCGCGCGGCCGCGCCTCAACCACCGGCTAACGTCTGGAAACCCTCTGGGTTTCTCTCTTGATTCGCGCTTCCTCTTTTACTCGGCTAAACAGATACGAGTGCCGTCCCTACCGCCGCACCGTTGCGTTTTTCCTCTCGTTACCCATTCGGGGTCTGGAACGAGGGGCCCACGCGTTTGTTGATTATCGGGCGCGTCGCGGGCGCGATTCCCTCTCGTTACCAATCTCCAGATTGGTAATGCTCGTGTCTTCGAGCTCCAGCTTCGCAAGGCGTGAATGGAGTGTGGAGCCCGGAAATTTGAGAACGCCTCGCTGGTATGGATGACGCTGGGAAACAGAGTTTCCGGGACATGCGCGTTCCCAATCTGGAGCTTGGGAACGAGGAATCCGCGCGTTTGGTTATTTCCGGCGCGCCGTTCCCGCGCTTTCTTTTACGCCGCCGAAATGGGGGGTAGCGCCGTGGGCGGGATGTTCCGTTCCTGGCGCTCGCGCTCGGCCCGCGCGTCGGCGGGCGGCTGCGAGGTCCGCGTTTCCTTCGGGTAGGCAACCCGGCTGTGCAGCATGCTCAAGAGCGTCGATTTGAAGGTGGCGGCGATCGTTTTCAGCTCCCGGAGCGTCAGGTCGCAATCGTCGAGCTGGCCGTCTTTGATCCGCTGTTCCATGATGTCCCGGATCATCTGTTCCACGCGCTGCGGGGTCACTTTCTCCAGGCTCCGCGAGGCGCTTTCCACGGCGTCGGCCAGGGTGATGATGGCGCATTCCTTGGTCTGGGGCAGGGGGCCGGAGTAGCGGAAGCTCTCTTCGCGCACTTCCGGGATGTCTTCCTCCCGGATGTTCATGATTTTGCCGCCCTGGCGCGCGTCTTCCTGCTGCTGGAGCGCCCGGCGGTAGAAATACCAGACGAGCGAGGTGCCGTGGTGCTGGGCGATGACGTCGATGATCTGCCGCTTGAGGTTGTATTTGAGGGCGAGATCGACCCCTTCTTTGACGTGCGCCAGGATGATGAGGGCGCTCATCGTCGGGGCGAGTTCGTTGTGGGGGTTGTGGGCGGGGTCGGTGTTTTCGCTGAAGTAGTCCGGCTTGACGAGTTTGCCGATGTCGTGGAAGTAGGCGCAGACGCGCGCCCGGGTCGGGTTGGCTCCGATGGCTTCGGCGGCGGCTTCGGCGAGGTTGGCGACGACGAGGCTGTGGTGGTAGGTGCCGGGGGCTTCGATGGTCATCCGCTTGAGCAGCGGGTGGTTCAGGTCGGCCGCTTCGAGCCAGGAGATGTCGGTGGTGATATGGAAAAAACTCTCCAGGATGGGGAGGATGCCGCTGACGATGATGGCCGTGAAGACGCCGGAGGCGACGGTGGCCAGGCTTTGCCAGGCGAGGGCCTGCGAGTTCACGTCCAGGAATTCGGGGAGGATGGGGCCGATGAGCCGGAAGACCATGGCGAGCACCCACGTGGCGAGCCCCATGAAGAGCCCGGCCCGGATGAGGCGGCTGCGCTGGCGGACTTCCAGGGTGACGAAGACGGCGACGTAGCCGCTGATCAAGCTGATGACGATGAAGATCGCCGGGGTGAAGTAGGCGGGGACGAGGCCGTTGATGAGGATGCCGCCCCAGAGGCTGACGAAGATGGCGGCGAGGATGCCGAGGTTGCGCCCAAGGAGGACGGACAATACCAGCGGGGCGAACGCGAAGGGGATCAAGAGGGGGCCGAAGGGGGGGCTGCTGATGCCGCTCCACGAGAGCGCGAGGATCCCTTTGAGCAGGGCAAGGTGGCCGAAGAAGACGCCGAAGACGAGCAGGAGCCGGGAGTTGCTGGCGAAGGTGCGGGGGTGGTTGATCCAGATCTGGGCCAGGGCGATGAGGGCGATGAGGAGGCTGGTGAGGAATTTCTCCAGCCCGTGTTCCTGTTTCCCGCTGAAGATCAGGGCGGCCAGGCCGGCGATAAAGGCGGCGAAAAGGAGGAATTTGGCGATATAGCCCCCCTCCAGCACGTGGAGGATTTCGTTGCGGCTCCGTCTCCTTCGCTGTTTGGGCGAGGCCAGCCCTTTTTTGATGAGCCGGCGGCGTTCAAAGAATTTGATCATAAGCGAGGCATCGGAGGGAAGGAAGGGGGCCCTTTTCAGGGGCGGACGTCGCCGCTGCGGTGACGTTTGTAGGCCCGGACGATTTGCCGGACGAGTTCGTGGCGGACGACGTCGCGTTCGCCAAAGGGACAGAAGGCGATGCCTTCGACGTCCTTGAGGGCTTGGAGCGCTTCGATGAGCCCGGAGCGTTTGTTGTCGGGAAGGTCGATCTGCGTGGTGTCGCCGGTGATGACGCACTTGGAGTCGGCCCCGAGCCGGGTCAAAAACATGAGCATCTGCTCGTTGGTCGTGTTTTGGGCCTCGTCGAGGATGATGAAGGCGTGGTTCAAGGTCCGCCCGCGCATGAAGGCCAGGGGGGCGATCTCGATGATGTTGCGCTCGATGTAGCGCTCCCGCTCTTCGTCTTCCAGCATGTCCTGCAAGGCGTCGTAGAGGGGCCGCAGGTAGGGGGCGATTTTTTCCTTCAGATCCCCGGGCAGGAACCCGAGGGCTTCCCCGGCTTCCACGGCCGGGCGCGTCAGGATGATCCGGTTGACCTGCTCTTTTTTGAGCGCGACGAGGGCCATTGCCATGGCCAGGTAAGTTTTGCCGGTGCCCGCCGGGCCGACGCCGAAGACGAGGTCGTGCTGCTGGATCTCTTTGACGTAGGTCCGCTGGGTGGCCGTCTTGGGGTGGATGGGGGCGCGCCGGGGCGAGGTGACGAGCTTGGTATCGAGCAGTTCGGGGAGTTTACCTCCCGGTTCCGGGTCGATGACGCTGCGCAGGGCGTAGCCGAACTCGTGGCGGCGAATGGGCAAGCCGCTTTGGCGGGCGCATTCGAGTTGTTCAAAGACTTCCCGAGCGCGCTCGATGTTCTCCGCGGGCCCTTCAATCCGCACCCATCCGTCCCGGGTGGTGAGCCGGACGGCGAGTTCTTCCTCCAACGTCTTGAGCAGTTTAAGGTCGCCTCCATAGAGGGCTTGGAGCGTCCTCGCGTTTTCAAACTGCAAAGTCTGACTTTCTGGCATCTAAATAGGTGTGAACCTGTCATACCAACCCGCAGAAATAACCAGACCCATGGAGTTGGTCTTTTCGTGCAGGGCAGCGTTGTCAGGCAGGGTCGCTATCTACAGATAGCGCCTCCGCCTTCCGCCTTGCCCTGCCCAAAAATCCCGGCCTCCACGTGTCCGTTGATTTCTGAGAGTTGGTATAAGTAGCTTACCGGAACGCCGGGCGGTGTCAAACCTTGCCTGAAGGGGGCCAGGGGGCCGTTTTACCCGGCTTTGACGAGGCGGGCGGCGAACGCTCCGTCCACGCCGTCGCGGTGCGGTTCCCGGCGGCGCATTTCCACGAGGGTCAACCCCGGAAGCTCTTTCGCGGCCCACTCGGCGACGCTTTCGTCTTCCTCCGGCTCCAGCGAGCAGGTGCTGTAGACGAGCGTGCCGCCCGGTTTGAGGAGCGGGTAGACGGATTCCAGGATGTTGCGCTGGCGCGCGGGCATTTGCTCGAAATCCGCCGGGGTGAGCCGCCAGCGGACGTCCACCCGGCGGCGGATGACGCCGGTGTTGGAGCACGGGGCGTCCACGAGGATGCGGTCGAAGGTGGCCGGTTCAAAGGGGTGCGGGCGGGTGAGCCAGTCGATCC
>JAQTMF010000003.1:26249-35900 GCA_028714515.1 Chthoniobacteraceae bacterium
GCGTTTCGGCGCAGGTGACGTTCATGCGGGTGAGGTTCTGCTGCATCCGCTCCAGGCGGCAGCGGGAGGAGTCGCAGGCGATGATTTTCCCCTGGTTGCGCATCAGTTCGGCGAGGTAGCTGGTCTTGCCCCCCGGCGCGGCGCAGGCGTCCAGGATGGTTTCGCCCGGTTGCGCGCCCAGCAGCTCCACGGCCATAAGGGTGCTCGGGTCCTGCACATAACAGAGCCCCTGGTTGAGCCACAGGAAGGGGATTTGCCGGACTTTGATGGCCAGCGGATGGACGGGGCTCTGCTCGGCCCCGTGCGCGACGGCCAGCAGCTCGCCGGGCGTCACTTTGAGGCCGTTGGCGCGCACGTAGATCTCGGCCGGGGAGTTGTTCCACTCGCAAAGGCGGGCGGCTCCCTCCGGGGTAAATTGTTTTTCCCAGCGCCGGATGAGGAAGTCGGGATGCGAGAAGCGGATGCTGGGGGGGGCCTGCGCGAGGCGCTCCTCCAGCTCCGTTTTTTCCCGGATCGCGCGCCGCAATAGTGCGTTGACGAGGCCGCGCGCCCGCCCGGCAAGGTTGACCGTCTCGTTGACGGCCGCGTGGTGCGGGATGCGCATCCAGAAGATTTGATAGAAGCCGAGCCGCAGGACTTGCCGGGTTTGGAGGTCCAGTTCCGTGTCGCGCAACTGGCGGATCAGGTAGTCGAGGGCGCTGCGCCGCCGCAGGATGCCGTAAAAGGTTTCCGTGAGGAAGGCCCGGTCAAAGACGGTGAAGGAACTGGTGCTCAACGCCTCGTGGAGCACCTCGTCGGCGAACGCGGAGCTGGTCTCCCAGTGTTGGAGGGCTTGCACGCAGGCGGATCGTGAATTGGGAAAAGACATGTTCGGGTAAAAAAGGTGCGCTTGGAGATGCGTCCGGTTTTCTTAAAATCGCACAGCCCGCGCGGTCTGTCACCCGCGATTCCCACGAGGGACGGGAGAAACACTCCGGCCCGAGTTCACGCATTCAAGACAATAAGGAAAAGACAGGGATTCCTCATTCATTTTAGTGAATTCTAGTTTTCCGCCGCGAGGGTTGAACTTCCCCGGCGCGGTTGCTAGGCTCCCGTTTTTGCACGTTATGAACCATCCCGCCGACGCACCTTCCCCCGCCCCGTCCGACTTTATCCGCGACGTTGTCGCCGGAGACGCGCAGGCGGGCAAATACCGGAAAATCGTCACCCGCTTCCCGCCGGAACCGAACGGCTATCTGCACATCGGCCACGCGAAGTCGATCTGCCTCAACTTTGGCATCGCCCGCGAGTTTGGCGGCGTGTGCCACTTGCGCATGGACGATACGAACCCGGCCAAGGAGGACGTGGAATACGTCGATTCCATCACGGCCGACGTGAACTGGCTCATCAGCGGCTTTGCCGACCAGTGCCTGGGGCTGAAAGTCAAGGGGGCCGCGCCGGAAGGGCGTCTCGTGGACGGCAGGCAGGACTTTTACCTCGGCGAGGCCCCGGCGGGCGCGGCGGTGGAGCCGTTTTACGCGAGCGATTATTTCGACCAGATTTACCAGTTCGCCGTGCAGTTGATCCGGCAGGGCAAGGCGTTTGTGTGCGACATGAACGCCGAGCAGATCGACGAATACCGCCGCACCGGCAAGGCCAGCCCGTTCCGCGACCGGAGCGTGGAGGAGAACCTCGATCTTTTCACCCGGATGAAGAACGGCGAGTTCCCCGAGGGCTCCCACACCCTGCGGGCGAAGATCAGCGTCGATGCGCCGAATATCTGGATGCGCGACCCGCTGATCTACCGCATCCGGCACGTGGAGCACCACCACACGGGCGCGGCCTGGTGCATTTACCCGATGTACGACTTCGCCCACTGTCTGAGCGACTACATCGAGGGCGTCACCCACTCCATCTGCACGCTGGAGTTCGAGGTGCACCGGCCGTTGTATGACTGGATTTTGGAAGCGCTGAACCTCCCCCGGCCGCTGCCCCATCAATACGAATTCGCGCGCCTGAACCTGACCTACACCGTCATGAGCAAGCGCAAGTTGATGCAGCTCGTCAACGAACGGCTCGTGAGCGGTTGGGACGATCCCCGCATGCCCACCATCAGCGGCATCCGGCGGCGCGGCGTCCACGCGCGGGCGTTGCGCGACTTCGCCTACCACATCGGGATTACCAAATACGACGGCCTCACGGAAGTCGGCGTGCTCGACCACGCCATTCGCGACGACTTGAACCGGATCGCCCTGCGCAAGCTGGCCGTCCTGCGTCCCGTGAAAATCGTTCTCACCAACCTGGACGCCGATTACTTCGAGGAATTCGACGCCGTCAATAATCCCGCAGACCCGCAGGGCGGCACGCGCAAGGTTCCCTTTACCCGCGAGCTGTTTATCGATGCCGACGACTTCATGGAAGTGCCCCCGCCCAAATATTTCCGGCTGCGGCCCGGCGGGGAAGTGCGGCTCAAATACGGCTACATCATCAAGTGCGAGGAGGTCGTCAAGGCGGCGGACGGCGGTATCGCGGAACTCCGCTGCACCGTGGATCTGACCACCAAGCGCGGCGGCGTCAACGAAGGCCGCAAATGCAAGGGGACGATCCACTGGGTGAGCGCCTCGCATGCCATCGACGCCGAAGTGCGCCTCTACGACCGGCTTTTCACCGTCCCGGAACCGGACGCCGAAGGGAACTTCAAGGCGCATCTCAACCCGCATAGTCTGGAAGTGGTCACCGCCAAGTGCGAACCGTCGCTGGCCGCCGCCTCCCCCGAGGAGCGTTACCAGTTCGAGCGGCTCGCGTATTTTGCGCTCGACCCGGATACCAAGCCCGGCCATCTCGTCTTCAACCGGACGATCACGTTGAAAGACGCCTGGGCCAAAGAGCAGAAGAAGTAGGCGTCTCTTGGTGTTCGCGGCGAGGGTAGGGACGGCACTCCGTGCCGTCCGCCCAGAGCGTGATATCCACCCGGGCACGCAAAAATTCAATGGCACGCTTACGGTCGGCACGGAGTGCCGACCCTACCATCGCTTTCGCGCGAAGCAGCGTTTCCTCCGCCGCGCGCTGATCTCTATCCCACGCGGAACATCGCGCCGAGCTTCTTGCCCAGCACGCGGCTCGCCCCGAAGAGCGCGATCCCGAGGAACGCCATCGCCCATACCCCCAGCGCCGAGGCGAGGTAGCGGCCTTCGCCCAGCAGGTTGAACAGCTCGTAAATCGCCTTCGTGATCGGGAAATCCGTCTGCCGCTGGGCGAGAACCAGCGAATCCGAAACCTCCAGCATCGCGAAAGCGAAGGCGAGCAGCCCCCCCGCCAGCAGGTTGGCGGAAAGCAGCGGCAGCGTGATTTTCCGCAGCGCCCGCAGCGGCGGCGCGCCGAGGTTCTGCGCCGCCTCTTCCAGCGTCACGCTCGTTTGCTGCAACCCGGCGGCCACGGAGCGGACCACGTAGGGGAGCCGCCTTACCGAGTAGGCGATGATGAGAAGCGCCGTCGGGTCCTTGGCCGGGTTCAGAAAGGCGAAGAGTTTCCCCTCTTGCGTCATGGCGAGGTAGCCGAAGGCGAGGACCAACCCCGGGACGGCCAGCGGAAGCATGGCGAAGGTGTCCAGGAGCCCCCGGCCGGGGAACGTGGTGCGGACGACGACATACGCGATGCCGATGCCGAGGAGCAGGTCCGCCACGGTGGCGAGCCCGGCGTATTTCACGCTGTTGACGATGGAGGGGACCGTCAAATCATGCCCCAGCGCGGCCTGGTAATGGGCCAGCGTCCATTCGGAGGGGAGGACGCTGGCATACCAGTCGCGCGCGACGGAGAGAAGGACGACGCCGATGTGCGGCAGCAGCGCCAGCGCGATGACGCCGCCGAAGGCCAGCGTGCAGAGCCCCCCCGGCCAGAGCCCGAGCGGGCGCGTTTGGGCCGCGCGCGTCGCCTTGGGGAGCATGGCAAAGGCTTTCCCTCCGACGGACCATTTCCCCAGCGCGTAAAAAACCAGCGAAGCCAGCAGCGTGACCACCACCAGCGCGTACGGGAGCGGGTTGCCGGAGAGTTCCTTCAACCCGTGGAAAATCTGCACCGGCGTGACGCGGTTGTAGTCGAACATGAGCGGCACGCCGAGTTCCGTGAACGCCCAGATGAAGACGATCGCGCCCCCCGCGAAGAGGCCGGGCGTGACTAGCGGCAGGGTGATGCGCCGGAACTTGCGCCAGCCGGTGCAGCCGAGGTTTTCGGCGGCTTCGTCGAGGGCGGGGTCGAGGTTCGCCAGCGCGGCGGCGACGTTGAGGAAGAGGATCGGGTAAAGATGGAGCGTATTGAGGAGCGCGACGCCCCAGAAGCGTCCGCGCGGGCCGCCGCCCAGCCAGTCGATGGGATGCCCCGGGTCCAGCAACCCGAGGTGCGCCAGCGCGGCGTTGAAGGCTCCGTATTGCCCCAATATTTGCTTGAGCCCGATGGCTCCCACGAAGGGGGGCAGCACCATCGGCACCAGGAGAAGGGCGAGCAGCGTCTTTTTGGCGGGAAAATCGAACCGGTCCGCCGTCCACGCGAGCGGAAGCGCCAGCGCGCAGGTGAGTGCCGTGCTGGCCACCGCGAGGAGGAAGGCGTTTTGCAGGCCCTCCACGTAAACGGGGTTGCGGACGATCTCGCGGATGTAATCGAGCGTCCAATGCCCCCCGGCGTCCACGAACGCCCCGCGCACGCTCTGCACGATGGGCCAGACGAAGAAGCAGCCGCAGAGAAGAGCGGCTGCAAACGCGACAAAGAGGGCGCAAGCGCGGGACATGGGCCTTTTTTACCGCCCCGGCGCGAAACGCGCGAGCGTGATTATTTCAGCGCGTTCAGGATCGGGGCCGGGTAGACGCCGAAGAGGACGATCAGGAAGACGAGGACGCCGATGGTGGCGTGGGTGAGGCGGCTGGCCGTGACCGGTTCGGTGTTCTTGGCGACGTTCCAATACATGGCGCGCACGACTTTGAGGTAGTAATAGAACCCCGCGCCGACGGTGATGACGCCCACCCCGACGAGCCACCATTGACGGGCATTGACGGCGTCGGCGAAGACGAAGAATTTCCCCAGGAACCCGGCGGTGAACGGAACGCCCGCCAGCGAGAGCATTGCCATCGTCATGCCGAAGGCGAGGAACGGAGCCCGCTGGCCCAGGCCGTTGAAGTGGGCGATGTTGTCGCCCCCGGTGGCCCGCTGGACGACGATCATCACGAGGAACGCGAGCAGGGTCATCAGCAGGTAGCCGGTGAGGTAGAAGGAGACGGTGGCGGTGGTTGCGGCATTCCAACTTGCCAGGGCCACGAGCAGATAGCCCGCGTGGGCGATGCTGGAGTAGCCGAGCAGCCGCTTCAGGTTGAGCTGCGGCATGGCCGTCAGGTTGCCGTAGACGAGGGTCAGCAAGGCCATGGCGGCGAGGACGAGCTGCGCCTTGGCGGAGGTGACGTGGGCGTCCAGGAAGGGGCCCAGCACGCGGATGAGGACGACGAACCCGGCCGCTTTGGAGCCGACGGAGAGGAAGGCGGTGATGGGGGTCGGCGCGCCTTGGTAGACGTCCGGGGCCCAGAGTTGGAAGGGCGCGGCGGCGATTTTGAAGCCGAGGCCGACGAAAAGGAGCGCCATGGCGAAGTAGGCGGCGGTCGCGCCCGAGGGGGGCAGCGCGCGCAGGGCTTCGCCAACCTTGGCGAGGTTGGTCTGGCCGGTGACGCCGAAGACCCACGTGATGCCGTAGACGAAGAAGCCGGTGGAGAGCGCGCCCAGGATCAGGTATTTGACGCCCGCTTCCAGGCTCGCCCCGCTGCGGCGCATGTAGCCGACCTGGATGTAGAAGGAGATCGTCACCAGTTCCAGGGCGACGAAGATCATCACGAAGTCGATGGCGGAGGCCATCCACATGAGCCCCAGGCAGGTGAAGACGGGCAGCGCGAAGAATTCGCCCAAGCCCGCGTTTTTGCCGGCGGCGGGGATGTAGGCGCTCAGCACGGGCCGGAATTCCAGCGCCATGATGAGGACGAGCAGCGTGGTTCCAAGGGCAAAGCGCTTGAAGAAGAGGGCCAGGGCGTCGCCGGTGTAGAACTGGGCAAGCTGGCCGGTCGCGGCGGTTTGCGTCGTGGCGAAGAAGGACATGCCGAAGATCGCGGCGATGCCCACCACGCTGATCCAGCCAAGGAACGATTTCTCTTTGGCGTTATCGAAGGCCTCCAGGAGCAGGAGGACGAGCCCGAGGGCGAGAACGGCAAGGTCGAGGGTGAGAGGAGCGAAATTCATTGGGCTGGGACAGGTAAAACGGCCTTGATGGTGGGCGCGACAAGGTTGAGGACGAGTTGAGGACGGAAACCGCCGACGAGGAGGACGGCCAGCAGGAGGATGATGGCCGGGCGCAGGCAGCAAGAGAGATCAGGCAGGGCGGCCCAGCGTTTGGGCGCTTCGCCCAGGAAGGTGGCGCGGTAGCCGCGCAGCATGTAGACGGCGGAGATCACGACGCCCCAGAGGGCCACGATTCCGGCGGCTTGGTAGTAGGAGAAGGCGAGGCCCTTTCCCGCATGGGCGAAGGCTCCGAAGAAGATGGGCAGCTCGGAGGCGAAGTTGGCGAACCCGGGCAGCCCGATGGCGGCGAAGGCGGCCAGCCCGAAGGTGAACCCGAGGAAGGGCATCGGTTTGGCCAGCCCGCCGAGTTTGGCGAACTCCAGGCTGCCGGTCCGCTCCCGGACGGCTCCCGCGATGGCGAAGAGGGTCGCTATCGAGAGCCCGTGGGCGAACATGAGCATGGCCGCGCCGGTGAGCCCCAGGGGGTTGAAGGCGGCGATGCCCAGGAAGATATACCCCATGTGCATGACGCTGGAGTAGCCGAGCATGGTGTCGAGCCGCTTTTGGGCGATCGTCACCAAGCCGACGTAAAGGATGTTCCCGACGAGGAGCAGGAGGAGCAAATTCGTCCAGTGCTGCGCCGCCTGGGGCATCAGCGGAAGGCCGACGCGCAAGAGCCCGTAGAGGCCGAACTTCTTGAGCACGCCCGCGTGGAGCATGGCGGCCGGGGCGGGCGCGCTGGCATAGGCCGAGGGGGCCCAGGTGTGGAAGGGGAAGAGGGAGATCAGGATGCCGAAGCCGAGCAGGATCGTGAGGTAGATCCACGGCGTTTGCGGGATGCCGCCTTGCAGGGCGAGGGCCTGCAAATCGGGGATGCTGAAGGTGCGGACATCGTCGGGCAGGCTCATGTAAAGGGCGAGCAGGCCGACGAGGAGGACGAAGCTGCCCAGCGCGAGGTAGATGGTGATCTTCCACGCGGCGGTGAGCCGGTCGCCGGAACCCCAGATGCCGATCAAGAGGAAGGTCGGGATGAGGGCCAGCTCATGGAAGGCGTAGAAGAAGAAGAGGTCCAGCGAGGCGAAAGCGCCGGTGGCTCCCGCCACGATGAAGAGGAGGCACGCGTAGTAGAGGGACGGGTAACGCTCCAGCTTTTCCGGGCGCGGGGCGACCCACACGGCGGCGAACGCGACGATCGCCGTCAACAGCAGGAGGATCAAGCTCAAGCCGTCCACGCCGAGGGCGAAGGAGAGCTTCCATTGCGGCGCGAGCAGCGTGGAGGAGGTGAACTGGTAGCCGGCTTTCGCCTGGTCGTAGCCGAAGACGAGGGCGAGCGTGAGCGCGAGGTTCACGGCCGTGGCCAGGAGCGCGGTTTTCTTGGCGCAAGCGCCGAGGAGAATCGCGATCGCGGCGGCAACCGGGAGGACGATGAGGAGGATGGGAAGGGAGTTCAACACGGTGATTAGTAGAAAAGGATGAAGTAGAAGAGGGCGACGACGCCCGCCCCGAAGAGGAGCGCGTAGCTCTGCAAGTTGCCGCTTTGGGCGAAGCGCAGGGCAAAGCCGAATCCCCACGTGCCGCTGGAGAGGCCGCGGACGAGCGCGGTGTCAAGAACCCAGCGGTCGATGAAGGCGCTGATGCGCGCGAGCAAGTCCTGGGTATACCAGATGACCTGCGCGTAGAATTCGTCGAAGTAGAATTTGTTCGCCAGGAGCGGGATGCGAATGGGGTCTTTCTCCTGCGCCCGGTAGAGGAGGAAGCCGAGCGCGATGCCCAGCAGCCCGAGGCCGCTGGCGAGATACGGGACGTTGGAGGCGGCTTCATGCGCCGGGGTCGGCAGGAAGTTCGCGATGACGCCGGGATATCCGGCAACGAAGGCGGGGATGGCCAGCAGGACGAGCGGGATCCACATCACCGCCGGGGCTTCGTGGGCGTGCCCGGCTTCTTGCGTGCGGGCTTTGCCGAAGAAGACGACGACGAAGAGGCGCGTCATGTAGAAGGCGGTCAAAAACGCGGTGAAGAGCCCGAAGCCGAGGATCCACGGATGGTGTTCGCTGGCGGCGACGAGGATCGCGTCCTTGCTGTAGAAGCCGCTGAAGCCCCACACGCCCATCAGGGCGCAGGTGGCGACGGCGAATGTCAGCACCGTGATCGGCTGCTTTTTCCAGAGGCCGCCCATCTTCCAGATGTTCTGCTCGTGGTGGCAGGCCAGGATGACGGAGCCCGCGCCGAGGAAGAGGAGGGCTTTGAAGAAGGCGTGGGTGAAGAGGTGGAACATGGCCCCGTCCTTCGAGGCGACGCCGACGGCCATGACCATGTAGCCGAGCTGCGAGAGGGTCGAATACGCCAGCACGCGCTTGATGTCGTCCTGCTGCGTGGCCATGAGGGCGGCGAGCACGGCGGTGATGGTGCCGATGACGGCGATGACTTCCATCGCGGCGGGCGAGGTTTCGACGATGAAGTAAATCCGCGCCAGCATGTAGACGCCCGCGGCGACCATCGTGGCGGCATGGATCAAGGCGCTGACGGGCGTCGGGCCTTCCATGGCGTCCGGCAGCCAGACGTGCAGCGGGAATTGCGCCGATTTGCCGACGGTGCCGCAGAAGAGGCACAGCACGGCGGCGGTGGCGAAGGGGAGGAACGCGGGGTTGGCGGTCAGTTCCGGCAGTCTCGCCTTGATGGCTTCAAAATTGACCGATTGCGTGGCGGTCCAGACGAGCAGGATGCCGAGCAGGAACCCGAAGTCGCCCAGGCGGTTGCAGATGAACGCCTTATTCGCGGCGGCGGCGGGGGCGTTCCGGAAGAACCAGTGGCCGATCAGGATGAACGAACTCACGCCCACCAGTTCCCAGAAGATGAACATCATCAGGAAGTTGTTCGCGAAAACGATGCCGAGCATCGAGAACATGAAGAAGGACAAGCCGGCGAAGTAGCGCGATTTCCCCTCGTCGTCGGCCATGTAGGCCCAGGAATAAATGTGGATCAGCGCGCCGATGGCGGTGACGACGAGCAGCATGGCCTTGCTCAAGCCGTCGATGGTGATGCCGATGGGGACTTGGAAGTCGATGTCCAACGCGCCGAAGTCGAGCCACGGGAACTGGAACGCCGTGGTGGAGTCCGGCAAGGTGCGGAAGAGGGTGATGCTGCCCGCGGCCGAGACGAGCACGGCGGCGATGGAGATCAGCGCGCTCAAGTTCTTCCACCGTTGGGTGAAGAGGACGATGAGCGCCGCGCTGACGAGCGGTGCGAAGAGGATGATCCAGGGAAGGTGCTGCATACTAGAACTTCAGGCTGTTGAGGTCGGCCACGTTCGTGGTTTGCCGGGCCCGGTAGAGGGCGACGATGCGGGCCAACCCGACGGCCACTTCG
>JAQTMF010000003.1:35910-40148 GCA_028714515.1 Chthoniobacteraceae bacterium
TCTGGCCGTTGTAGTTGGGCAGCCCGTTGAGGGTGCCGAACCGGGAGAAGGCGACCAGCGAGAGGTTGGCGGCGTTGAGCATCAGCTCCAGCGCCATGAAGATGATGAGGACGTTGCGCCGCAAGAGCACGCCCGCGAGCCCGAGGGAGAAGAGGAGGCCGCTGACCAGCAGATAATCGTTGAGTGTTGCCATGGCTATTTCAATTCGCGTTTGCTCAAGACCACGACGCCGATGCTGGCGACGAGGATCAGGACGCCGATGACCTGGAAGGGGAGGTTGTAGGCGCTAAAGAGGGTAATGCCGATGTTCCGGGCGTCGAGGAGCGGGTGCGCCGCGTCCACCGCCAGGGCCGGGAACGGCTCCTTCCCCGCCGGGAAGCAGCGTAGGACGAGGAGGATCTGGCTGACGAAAAACCCGATCACGGCCGCGCCGCCCAGCAGCACGGGGAGGCTCAAAGGCCGCCGTTCCTGGGCTTTGATATCCAGGAGCATGATGATGAACAGGAAGAGGACCATCACCGCGCCCGCGTAGACGAGGATTTGGATGACGGCGATGAAGTAGGCCTCCAGGCCGAAGAAGAGGGCGGAGAGGCCGAGGAGCGAGACGACGAGGCAGAGCGCGCTGGCCACCGGGTTGCGGTTGAGCAGGGTGGCTGCGCCGAAGCCGAGCGTCAGCGCGGCGAAGATCCAGAAGAGAATAGATGACATGGCGAAATTACTTCTTTTCGTTCCACTTGTTGACCAGCCCGGTGCGCTGGCCGCCCATTTCGACGAGCTTGGCTTTGTTGTGAACCATTTGCGCGCGGCTGGTGCCGTTGATGGCGTATTCCTTTTTGAGGAAGATGGCTTGCTCGGGGCAGACTTCCTGGCAGAGGCCGCAGTAGATGCAGCGGATCATGTCGATCTGGAAGGCTTCCGGGTATTTCTCGACCTTGGCGAATTTGTCGCCGGAGGGGATCTCGCCGGGCTTGATGCGGATGGCGCGCGGCGGGCAGATGAACTCGCAGAGCTGGCAGGCGACGCAGCGCGTGCGGCCGTGTTCGTCGGAGACGAGCGTGGGCGCGCCCCGGTAGTGCTCGGGGAGGTTGGCATCCCACTTTTCCTCCGGGTATTGCATGCAGACGTGGGTTTTCCCGCGCAGCATCCGCACAAGGTGGCCGAGGGTGATTTTCAGGCCCGCGAGCACCGAGGGGATGTAGAGTTTCTCCGCGATAGTCAGTTTGGGACGTGGAACTTGGTAGGCCATGGCGTTAGCGCACGAAGGCGAGGATGAAGGCGGTGAGGAAAATGTTGATGAGCGCGACTTCGAACATCCAGATCCAGCCCAGCTTCATGAGCTGGTCGTAGCGGAAGCGCGGGAGGGTCCAGCGGATGGCGATGAAGAAGAGGAGGACGCCGAAGACTTTGGTGAAGAAGACGGCGATGTTGATAAGGCCGAACAGGACGCCGCCCACGCTGAAGGCGCTGCCGTCCGGGATGAACGGGCAATGCCAGCCGCCCAGGAAGAGGGTGACGATGAAGGCGGAGCCGGTGATCATCGCGGTGTATTCGCCGAGGAAGAAGAGGGCGAATTTCAACGAGGAGTATTCGGTGTGGTAGCCGCCGACGAGTTCGGTTTCGGCCTCGGGAAGGTCGAACGGGAGCCGGTTCGTTTCCGCGAACATGGCGACGGTGAAGGTGATGAACGCGAGGAGCGTGGGCACCCACAGCAAGGCTTGTTGCAGGGTGGGGGGCTTGCCCGCGGTGAGGCCCGGCAGGAGCATCCAGCCGTTTTGCACCTGGTAGTTCACGATCTCGACGAGGTTCAATTTGCCGATGATCAGGAACAGCGGGACGACCGAGAGGCCGAGCGCGAGTTCATACGAGATCAACTGCGAGGTGGAGCGGACGGCCCCGAAGAAGGGGTATTTGGAGTTGGACGACCAGCCCGCCAGCACGATGCCGTAAACGCCCAGCGACGAGATGGCGAAGATGAACAGCGGGCCGATATCGACGTTGGCGATGACCATGTCCACGCCCCAGATCTTGCTGCCGAAGGGGATGACGGCCAGCGCGATGATGGCCGCGCCGATGCCGAGGCCCGGGGCGATCCAGAAATACAATTTTTTAACGAACGCCGGGGTGAACTCTTCTTTGAGGAGGAGTTTCAAGGCGTCGGCGATGGGCTGGCCCAGGCCGCCAAGGATGGGCGACCAGTCGCGCCACTTGATCCCGAACAGATTGCCGAACAGGCCCAGCGGGAAGCCGGTGCGGTTGGGCCCCAGCCGGTCCTGGATCAGGGAGCTGACGCGCCGCTCGGCATACACGGTGTAGGAAACCATGCCGAGCACGACGCAGAGGATGCCGGCGGATTTGGCCAGCGTCGTCCAAATCAGGAAGAGAATGGATTGGGGATCGATCAGATCGTGGAGGATCGCGTTCATTAGGAAGCAGGTTGCAGTTGCACGCCGAGGTCGCCGATTTTACCGAGGCTCAACCCGGCAAAGGCGGGGATGGCGGCGGCCAGGGCTTGGAAAACGTCGTCGATGCCGGTGAACCCGGCCGGTTTCCCCGTGAGGGCTTCTTGGAGCCCGGCGAGGATTTCCCAGTCGGCGCGGGCGAGGCCGGGTGCTTGGACGGCCTGGTTGAGCCGTTGGAGCCGTCCGGCTTTGTTGAGCATGGAGCCCCGTTTCTCCGCGAACCCGCACGCTGGCAGCACGTGGGTGGCGGCGGCGGTGGTGGCGTTGGGGAGCAGGCTGGTGACGACGAGGACTTCGAGTTTCTTCAAGTCCGCTTCGGTGAGCCCGATTTGCGTGGCGTCTTCGCCCAGGATGATGAGCGCTTTGATCGCTCCGCCGCGGACGCCGCCGGTGATGGCGGGCAAAGCCGCGCCGGGCGTGGCCGCGCTGACGCCGAGGAGTTGCGCGCCCGCCGTGTTCGGGTTGCGGTCCGCGCTGAGGAGGATGCCGTCGCCTTTGTCCTGGTGCGGGACGATGTCGTGGAGCGTGATGCCGAGGGCTTCGACGAGCCGCGCCGCGAGGTATTGTTCCTCGTTGGTCAGCTTGCCGGAGGCGACGAGCGCCGTTTGGCCGGGAGCGACGAGCTTGAATGCCGAGGCGATGCTGGCGAAGGCGGCGTTCCAATCCGGCTCGTCCGCGCCGCGTACGAGGGGCGAGAGGAGCCGCTCGGGGCTGGCGAGATCGTGGAAGTCGAGCCGCCCGTGATCGCACATCCACGTTTGGTTTACGTCGTTGTTTTCGCGCGGGGTCTGGCGGTAGACGATGTTTTCGCGCGCGCCGATGACGGTGTTGCAGCCGGTGGCGCAGCTCGTGCAGATGCTCTTGGTTTCCTTGAGGAACCAGGTGCGCATCTTGAAGCGGAAGTCGGTGGAAGTCAGCGCGCCGACGGGGCAGAGATCGACGGTATTAAGCGAGTAATTGCTGTCCAGGGCGCGGTTCGGGTGGCAGGCAATGTAGTTCTGCCCGCCCCGGTTGACGATGCCGAGCACGTCGTCCTTGGCCACTTCGCGCATGAAGCGGATGCAGCGCGTGCAGAGGATGCAACGCTCGCCGTCGTAGGTGACGCGCGGGCCGATCTCCACGTGCTTCGGCTTTTTGACTTTCTCTTCCAGGAAGCGCGAGTTGGCCTGGCCGTAATCGACGGAGAATTCCTGCAACCGGCACTCGCCCGCCTGGTCGCAAATGGGGCAGTCGAGCGGGTGGTTGATGAGGAGGAATTCGAGGACGGCTTTGCGGGCCTCCTTGACGACATCGGAGTCGGTGCGGACGCTGAGCCCTTCGCTGACGTCTTGCGCGCAGGAGATGTTCGTCCGGGGAACCCAGTTGTGCACCGGCTTGCCGTCGGGGTCGAGTTCCGGTTTGCGGTCCGGGCCCATCTTGGGCATCCCGAGCTGCACCATGCACATGCGGCAGTTGCCGGGCGAGGTGAGGCGCGGGTGGTAGCAGTAACGGGGGATGAATTTGCCCACCTGCGAGCAGGCTTCGATAATCCGCGTTCCCTTGGGAAATTGATGCCAGACGCCGTCAATCTGGACGTTGACGAGGGGGACGGGCTGTTGGTTGGTGACTTCGGCGCTCAAAGTTTTTTCTCCTCTTTGGATTTCAAAAGGGTGACTAGTGTCCTGTCAGACAAATCATTGTCATAATTCCGGCCCCTTTTCCGATTTTTCTGCGTTGCATCCTTGGGTGTTATCTTCAGATAGCACCGCTGCGGATGCGCCTTGAAAAATCGAAAAATGG
>JAQTMF010000004.1 GCA_028714515.1 Chthoniobacteraceae bacterium
CACCGGGGCGGACGATGCGCTCGGCATCCCGGAAGGCGAGCCTGTCGAGTGGTCGATTGTCCGCTCGCGTACCGACGGCGAGGAGGATAGCCGCGAGGCGATCGCTTCGGGAACGACGAAGGTCGATGCCTATGGCGGGTTCGAAGGCGAATGGGCCATGCCGAAGACCATTGGCCCGAGGCATTACCAGCTCAACGCGAAGCTGCCTCGCAAAGACGGCGAAACAGGCGTGGAAATCAACGTCCAGGAATTCCGTCCCCCGCCTTTTGCCGTGAAGCTGACCGAGAGCAAACAGGGCCAGGACACGGCGGGCGTCCGCATCCAATCCGTCTATTTCCACGGCGCACCCAATGCGGGGGCCATGGTCAAATGGGAAGCGGTTTGGACCCGGTTGTACTCCGACAAAGCCACCGAAGGCGAATTCGTCAATGGCTCGTATTTCGTGGAGACCGACCCCTGCCACCTGTTCCGCATTCAAGAGGTCGAAAAGAAGGTCGCCGGCGAGGGAAAACTCGGAGCGGACGGGACGCTGGTCCTCAAATCCAAACCGCCGTTCACCGACGCCGTGCCGCGTGGCTGGTATAACGTGCAATGGACCGTGAGCGTGCTGGGGAGCGAAGGCCAGACCATCACCGAACCGGCGGTGTTCCCGCTGTACACCGTGCCGGTGGCGCTGGGCGTCGAAGCCCGGGAGAAACCGGGGACAGGCAAAATCGTCACGATCAAGGCCAACGCCTACCAGCCTAACGACGAACCGGCCGCCGGTACGCCGCTCCGCGCGGATCTCTTCCATGTGATCAACAAGTCGGTGAAGGAGCAGATATCATCCCACGTCTACCGCTACCGGAACACGACGCTTTACGAGAAAGTGAAAACCGTCACGGGAGCCGCGCCGCTGGAGGAATCCGCCGCGGTTACGGAACCGGGAAATTACCTGGTTGCCGTCCACCACGCGGAAAACGACGCCGTTCCCACCGAGTATTGTCAATTCGGCGTGAGCGGCGACAAAGAGGATCGGCCCGCGGAGTTTGCCCAGACCAATGACGAGAAATTCGAGGTGAAGGCGGACAAGAAGGTCTACACGCCGGGGGAGACGGCGGCGCTCAGCCTGCAAGCCCCGTTTGCGGGGACCGCGTGGGTTTCGGTCGAGGCCGACGGCAGGGTGCTTGATGCGTTCGAATGCCGCCTGGAGTCCAACGCCGGGCGGGTCGGGATCCCGATTAAGAAGGCGTATTTCCCCAACGCGTGGGTATCCATTTACCTGATGCGTCCCGCCGGCGAAGACAGGCTGCCCGCCGAACGGATGGGCTCGGTGCAGCTCAACGTTTCGCGGCCCGATTTGGACCTGCACATTGCCCCCGCGCTTTCCGGGACCCAGGCTCGCCCGGGCGAGCTGATATCCGGCACGGTGGAAGCGTTGTGCGAAGGCAAGCCTGTCGCGGATACGGATATTACCGTGTACGCCGTGGATGAGGCGCTGCTGGTCGCCGGTGGCTGGGAGGAACCGAAATTCCTGGAAACGATGTACCCCCGGCGCAACTGGGCGGTGCAGAGCTTTTTCAGCAAACTCAACGAACTGGGCCGGAAGTTCGATGACGACGCCTTTTCCCAAAAAGGGTTCATCCTGGGCGACGGCGGCGAAGGCGGAGCGCTCGGGCCGAAGAAAGCGGCCCGGAAAGCGTTCCTGCCGCTCGCGTTTTGGAAAACCGGCCTGCGGACGGGACCCGATGGGAAAGCCTCTTTTGAGTTCAAGGCCCCGGACAGCCTCACCCGCTACCGGGTGATCGCGCTGGCTCAAACCAAGGCGCACCAATTCGGCTTTGGAACCAACGCGGTTGAAATTTCCAAGCCGGTGCAAATCGAACCGGCTCTGCCCCGTTTTCTGCGGGTCGGCGACTCCGTGGAACTCCGGGCCATCGTCCGGCAGACCGTTGCCGACAAGCTGCCCGTGGCGCTCCATTGCGAAGGATCGCTCAAGTTGCAGGGCGCGAGTACGCAGACGCAATCCGTCCGGCGCAACGATCCCTCGGTGTTCCGCTTCCCGGCGACGGCCGGGGAGAGCGATTCCGCCACGGTGCGCTGGGATACCGACGCGGGACCTGGCGACGCCGTCGAGATGAGCCTGCCGGTGTATCCGCCCACGCTGCTTCGCAAGGAAGCGGTGTTCGGAGCGCTGGGGACGTCCGATCCCTTGGCCGATCTGCACCGGCTGGTGCCGGATGCCTGGAACCAAGCCGTGGGGAAAGCGGATGTCACGCTCTCCACATCCCCGTGGCTGCCAAAGCTCACCGGTCTTCCGCTGCTGTTGCAATATCCACACGGCTGTTTCGAGCAGATTACGAGCCGCATCCTCGGCTACACCGCGTTGGGCCGCTTGCTGGCCTACCTCCCTGATGGCGGCCTGCACGATCACGAATACCGCCTCCGCGTGGAAGAGGGGCTGCAAAAGATGAACGCGGCTTTGCTGAAGGGCGGCTGGCTTCCCTATTGGCCGGGCGGCAAGCAGCCGAGTCCCTACCCAACCATCGCCGGTTACTGGGCTGCCCGCAGCGCGAAGGCGAACGGCTGGGAGGTGCCGCCAAGGCTGCTCTCAATGCTGCCCAAAACGGTGCGTTCCATTGCCGACGGGAAAGAAGAGGATCTCTCCGGCGATTCGTTCATGCGCTGTTTCGCGGTGATGGTTTTGTCGGAGGAGAAAGCGGACAAACTCGAATCCGCCGTGCGCGACCTCTACGAGCGCCGGGAAGGCTACAACGAGGAGTCCCGGGCCTTCCTGGCCATCGCCATGCACCGGCTCGGCATCATGCCGAAGGAAAAAGAGCAGCTCCTCAAGGAGATTGACCGGTCCCTCAAAACCGCCGGATTTAATCCCGACACGTTCGGCTCCACCACCCGCACGGAAGCCATTCGCGCCTGGGCCTTCGCCGTGATCCATCCGGAAGCCAACGAGGGGAAAGCCCGCAAGGAACTTGGGAAACGGATCGACGATTTGCTCGATTCCGCGCGTTCGCTTTCGACGCAGGAGAACTTCTGGTTGCTGCTCGCGTTCCAGTCCATGCACGCTGATGAACCGGCGCCCGCCGTCGATTTCTCCGCGTTCCGCCCGGCTCCCACGGCGCTTTCCCCCAATAAGGCGTCCGCCCTATGGGCCGAACGCGATATTCGCTCGCTTCGGCAGCTGTCCATCGTCAACCAGGCGGGGAAAGCCTCGCCATTGGCTGGAACCGCGTGCCTGCTGGACGCGCAATTCCGGATGACCTCCGCCGACGCCGAACGGGACAACCGGACGGATCGCGGATTCCGCGTCGAGCGCGTCGTCCGCAATATGACCGACCCGGCCCGTACGGGCGAAGCCGCGTCGCCATGGAAGCTCGGGGACCAAATCCTCATCACCATCCGCCTCCTTTCGCCCAAGGAACAACACTACGTCGCCGTGGAAGGGGAACTGCCCGCGTGCCTGGAAACGCTGAACCCGAACCTTCCTTCCGTGGCCCGTTCCTACACCTTCCCTCTTGCGCAAGGCGACAAACCGCTCTCCCTCTCTTTTGCAGAGCTGCGCGACAAGACGACGTGCCTCTACTTCAACCATGTCGAACCGGGCATAGCGGTCTATTCCGTCGTGGCGCGTGTCACCAGCGCGGGCTCGTTCCGCTGGCCCGCAACCCAGGCCGTGCCAATGTATGACAGCCGGTTCTCCGGCGTCTCGGCGGCCGCTGAAGTGCATTCGGCGGGCGAGTAATGCGCATGAAGCCGCCGCGTTGGGTTCGATGGGCCGCCGGTTTCGGCGCAGTCCTTGCGGCGTGGGCGGGCTGGTTCCTCTATTTTGCTCCGCTTCCGGCTTATCTTGCCCGGAACGCGGAGCTGACCACGCGGTATCTCGATGCAAAGGGGCGGCTCATTGCCGAAATCCCGGGCGCGGAGGCTCGGTCTCATCGGCCGGTGCCGCTGAGCGCCATGGGGCCCTGGATGCCTGAGTTTACAGTCGCTTTGGAGGATCAGCACTTCAAACGCCATCCAGGAATCGATGTTCGCGCTACGGTCCGCGCCTTTTTCAGGCGGCGTGGCGGCGGATCGACGATCACCGAGCAGTACATCAAAGTCGCCTCGGGGCGCAAAGGCCGTTCCCTGTGGCGGAAAGCATGGGAGAAGGCGCTGGCCGTGCAATTGGAGCGGCGCTGGAGCAAGGCGCGGATTCTCGAAGCCTATCTGGACCGGATTTCCTACGGGAACCGCCTCGCGGGGGTGGAAGCCGCTTCGCGGGCTTATTTTGGCAAACCGGCGGCAACCCTCACGAAAGCGGAGGCGGCCTATCTTGCCGGGCTGCCCCAGTCTCCCGTGCGCTGCAATCCGTGGACCCGCCCGGATGAAGCCGCGCGGCAGTTCGCGCGGTCCGTCCGCTTGCTGTCGGTGCGAGGCGTTCTTCCGCAGGGCGAATTGGCCCCGGAAAACCCGCCGCTTGTCGAGCGGCATTTGCCGCAAAACCTCGCTCCCCATTTCATCCAGGCCGTGGCGTCCGAAGCCCCGCGCAATCAGGCGCGCGTGTTCGGCGTGGCCCATTGCACCCTCGACCTCGACTTGCAGCAGCGGGTTCAGGCGATGGTCCAGAATCATCTGAACGCGCTCCGCCGGGAAGACATCAGCCAGGCCGCGGTAGTGGTTCTCGATCATACCACCGGAGCGGTCCGGGCGCTTGTCGGATCGCGGAATATCGCGGTGGGCGATGGGCAGATCAACGGCGCGCTGCAATACCGCAACTGCGGCTCCACGCTCAAACCGTTCCTTTACCTTACCTGCATCGAACGGCGGGTGTTCACTGCGGCCACCTTGCTGCCGGATACGGCGGATGCCGTCCGCGAAGCCTTTCCCGGTTACGATCCTCACAATTTCGCTTTGAGCTATCTCGGCCCCGTGCGGGTGCGCGACGCGCTGGCCAACTCCCTGAATGTTCCCGCCGTCGTGGCGTTGAGCCGGATCGGATCGCGCCGGGCTTTCGTGAGCATGAAGGAATGGGGCCTTCGCTTCGACCATCCGATCGAGGAGGCCGGGGCCGGGTTCATCCTGGGTAATGTCGGCACCCGGCTTCTCGACCTTACCAATGCTTATGCGGGGCTTGCGCGAGGCGGCTTGGCGGGGCCGCCCCTTTTGGTCGCGGGCCCCTCTCCCGGATGGAAGCGCATTGCTTCTCCCGAAGCCGTGCAGATTATCACGGACATCCTCTGCGACAACGATGCCCGGTTTCGCAGCTTTGGCGCCTGGTCTCCCCTCGCGACTCCCGTTCGCGTCGGGGCCAAGACGGGCACCAGTTCCGATTTCCGGGACGGCTGGGCCATCGGGTTTACGCGGGAGCACACCGTCGGCGTCTGGGTTGGGAACTTCGACGGGCACCCGATGGGACACGCCGCTTCCATCGAGGCGGCCGCTCCGCTTTGGCGGATGCTTATCGACGCGCTTCTGGAAGAGGACCACCCTGTTCCGCAGCCATCGCTCCCGCGTACGAGGATTTGTGCGCTGACGGGCCTGCTCCCGTGTGCCGCCAGCCCTGGCGCCATGGGGGAACTCTTCCTCCCGGGGACGGAGCCCAAAGAGAGCGCCGAGCGTTGGTTCGGCCCCGATGGCCACCCGCTGCTCCCGGCGGAGTACACCGGTTGGTGCGCCTCGCCGGAAAATACGCTGCACGCCACGATCCAGCCGGATCTTTCGAAACTGACAATCCTCAACCCGAGGGAAGGCGCGGTATTTCTGTTGAATGCCGACCTGCCCGCCTCTCAGCAACAGCTCGAAATGCGCGTCAACCTCCCGGAGGGCGCTGCCTGGAAATTGAATGGGAAACCGCTGGCGGCACCTGCAAATGGCCGCTTGCTTTGGCAACTCCAGGAGGGAGCGTGGGTCTTGGAAGTAGGCAACAGTTCCGCAAACCAGCTCCGGCATTTTTCCGTCAAAAAGGCCGATTTCTAGCAATCCGCGCTTCCTATTTTCCCCGGCCTGGGCCTGTCCTCGACTTCAAAGAGGGTCTATCCGCAGATTTCGCGGAGGGACGCAGATCTAAAGGCAGAAGATCCCTTTTGGGCATTCCGGGAGTCTGCGCCCAAAAGGCCCGATGCCTCGGATAAAAATGCGAAATTCCGCAAAGGATATTCGCCTCGATAGCGTTTTGCCTTGTAGAAATATGCGCATGGCCACCCCAGAATCCGACTCCCTTGAATCCGGCGAAGGAGAACTGGTGGCCCGGGCGCGAGGGGATGATTCAGAGGCATTTAGGGAGCTTTTTAACCGCTTTTACCCGATGATTTATTCTTATTGCTATCGCGCGTGTCTCGACCGGGCCGGAGCGCAGGATATCGCGCAGGAGACGTTTATCAAAGCGGCGCGGGCTCTGGAGACGTTTCGCCTTGGCTCGTCGTTCAAGGCCTGGCTTTACCGGATCGCCACCAATGCCGCGCACGATTGGCGGCGCGACAGAGTGCGCCAGGGAAAAATCGCGGAAATTCCGAAGGATTGCCTGCCCGGCGGCGCGCCGGAGAGCCAGCCGGATTACTCGGCGGTAACGGCGGCGCTGGAGGCCCTGCCGGAGGATCTGCGTTTGGCGATGGTCCTGGTCTATTACGAAGGGATGAACCATGCGGACGCGGCGCGGGTGCTGGGGTGCGCGGAAACCACGGTTTCCTGGCGGGTGTTCCGCGCCAAGCGAAGGCTCAAAAAGCTGCTTTCCGCAAAGGAGGCATTATCATGAACGACAAAACGCTGTGGGAGACTTTGCGCCGGTTGCCGGTTCCGCCACCGGACGCGGCGGCCAGGGATAGAGCCCGCGAACGGGCCGAGATCGCCTTTGTCAACCGGGCCTCCCGCTCCGAGCGAGGGCGTGGGGAGGCCGGGGCAAATCCCTGGCGCCTGGCCTGGAGCGCTTTTTCCCGGGCGGAAGCGATTGGAGTCGCTTGCCTCGCGATCGTGGCGATGGTCTGCTCGGCGAAATACCTGGCGGGGAGGGGAGAGCGCGGCCCCGACTCCCGGCTTCTGGCCGAGATGGAGGCGCTGTTCCCGGGACAACTCGACGGGGTGATTTCTTCGGGAAGCTCCGTGCATCTCGCCCTTGCTCCGGAATGGGTCCGCTCTGGCAGGCCGTCCTTGCAGCCGTTGGCCGTGACGTTTCAGCGCGGGCGGCAGATTGTGCGCGTGTTGGGATACAGCGGCCGCAAAGTTTGCGTGAACCTTGGCGGGCGGGAGCGCTGTTTGGAGCCGCTCGTCACGGGCGAGGGAAGAGTGATCCTGGAGGGGGAAAACTTTCTGTGGAGCACCGCTCACCCCGTGCTTGTGGCGGGTTACCGCGTGGAGGCGCGCACCTTGTAATTTATGAATGTCATCCAACTTCCCCTGGCGATCATCTGGCTGGTCTTTGGGATGGTCCGCATCGACGGCACCTCCGGCGGCCAACCCGGCGCGCAACCGCCGGCCTACTATGGCTTCGGCGGGCAGCCGGTCACGCTTGAGCTGGCCGTGGAAACGCCCAAAGGAGAGCCCGTGGACATCCAGGCCGATCTCTTTCAAAGGGCGCAAACGCTCCTGGCTCCCGTCCAGAAAGATATCGTCGTGGCCCAGGCCCTCAATGCCTCCGGCTTTGCGCCGTATCGTCCCCTTGTTTCCTGGAAAATGCCGCTTCCGGCGGTGACGCGGGAAACGCAGATGCTCGCGCGGTTCCGCGTCAGGACGGGCGCGGCGGATTGGCAGCCAGCGGGCCAGGTATTGCTCACGGTTTATCCGCCCGACTTCGCAAAAGAAGAACTCGCGCGGGTTGCCAAGGACCCCGGTTTGCGGGTCTTCGGCGGCGACGCGCTGCGCAAATTCCTGAAAGCGCAGAAAACCGATTTTGAGGACGTGGGATCGGATCTCGCCTCTCTTCCGCCGTCCCCGGAAGACAAGAACCTTTATATCGGCGAAGCCACCTCGCGGCAACTGGCGCAGTGGCTCACCGCGAATCCCGCCTGGCAGGGGAGCCTGGTGGTGTTTTGCACGGATACCCCCCTGCTTCCGGGCGTGTTTGTGACCACGCAGGGCGGGCTGCGCCTCGCCAAAGTCACGCTCCCCATGCTCGATACCCTTTCCACCGATCCCCGCAGTCAAAAGACCCTGGTGGAAGTTCTCAAATCCGTCACTCCTTAGCTCCTACACACCTATGAAACGACTCCTCGCCATTCTATTCGCCGCCGCCACACTCGCCGTTGCTTACGGGGACCCGCCGCCCCCGCTGACCGCCGCGGTTCTCGATTTCCAGGTCTCCGGCAAAGACTTCGAGAAAAAAGGCGCGGAAGCGGCCGTTTTGCTCAACGCCAAGCTCTCGGCGGCGCCCAGCCTGATCCTCGTCGAGCGCCAGGAGATCGACAAGATCCTCGGCGAACAGGAACTGGGCCTCTCCGGGAACGTCACGCCCGATACCGCCGCGAAGGTGGGCCAGCTCACCGGCGCGAAAGTGCTCATCACCGGGCGGCTTTTCGGCGCGGATAACAAATACTTCGCCGTGGCGAAAATCATAAGCACCGAGACGGGCCGCGTCTACGGAGAGACGGCCACGTTCGCCTCGCCGGACGCCGTGGAGGCCGCCGCCAACGAACTCACGCCAAAGATCATCGCGGTGATCGAGAAGCGCGGCGATACCCTCGTGGCGAAGGTCGAGGACCCCGCGGCGCGCATCGAACGGCTCAAAAAGCTCGTCGAAGGCAAGAAGCTCCCCAGCGTTTCCGTGCAAATTGCCGAGCAACATCTCGGCCGCGCGGTTATCGACCCCGCCACGCAGACGGAAATGAAGCTCGCGCTGCAAAAGCTCGGGTTTGAGGTCATCGACTCCGCCTCCGGCAAGCAGCCGGATGTCGCCATCAGCGGCGAAGCGTTCAGCGAGATGGCAGGGCGGCGGGCCAATCTCATCTCGTGCCGCAGCCGTGTGGAAATCAAAGTGAGCCAACCGGCCACCGGGAAACTTCTGCTGGCCGACCGCCAGACGGATGTGGCCGTGGACCTCGCGGAGCATATCGCCGGGAAGACCGCGCTCGAAAACGCCGCGTTGAAATTGATGGATCGCGTCGTGCCGGTCCTTACGGCGGCGGCAAACCCTTAGGCGCAAGGAGGCGGCCGCCGTCATCGCATGGGGGTGTTTCCCGCCAGCCGGGAAACACCTTCGGCGCACCGAGTAGTCTTCGATATTTACGGAACCTTTGAATTTCAAAGCATGAGAACTCTCCCAATGCGGACGGGTCGCCGCTCGCTTCTCTTTTGGTTTTGGTTGTGCTGTCTGCTGCTCCTGGGCGGCGTCGCGGCGTCAGCGGACGAGGCGCGGCACCTGCGGCTCGCCGTGAACTGCGTGGAAAATGGCCGTCCCGCGCCCGAGATCCAGGATCTGATTACGGCAAGCCTTTCCAAGGAGCCGGAGGTGGAGATGATCGAACGCGCGCGGATCGAGCTTTTGCTGGGGGAGGGCGGGGCGATTCAGAATCCGGAACGCCGGATTCAACTGGGGCGTATTCTTTCGCTCGACTACTTCCTGAACTTCCGCCGGAGCGGCGAAGCAGGGAAAGGCGCGGCCACGTGGAGCGTGGAAGTGGTCAACGCGCAGAGCGGGGAACTGGTGACGGGCGGATCCGTGGTGGTGAAGGCCGATCCGGTGGAAACCTTGACGGCGCATGCGTTGACGCTGATTCACCGCGACCTCGCCGGAAAGCCCGCCGCCGGGCCGGGGGCCGCGGCGGCCCGCGTGGCCGTGCTGGATTTCGTGCCGGAGCCGAAGGGCGCGGTGGAGAAGGTCGGGCAGGCCTTGCGGCTGAGTGCGGACGTGCGTGCCTTTTTGAACAGCGGCGGGCTGACGGTGCTCGACCGCGCGCTGGCGGAGACGGTGGTGCGGGAAAACGGCTATCTTCAGGAGGGCTTTGTGGAAAACAGGACGGACCGCCAGCCATTGCTGGGGGCCGACGTCGTCGTCACCGGGAACCTCGGAACGGAGGGCGCGGAGACGCGGCTGGAGATGACGCTGCTGGGCACGCGGGAGGGCCGGGTGCTGGCAGCCAGGCACTTTGCCTACCGGCCGGACAAGGAAGGGGGCAGCCTGCCGGAGGAGGCGCGGCAATGGCTCGTCGAAACACTGCATCCGGCCCGGAGCGCGGAGCGCACGTTCGAGGAAACGATCCAGATCGAAGCGCTGGAGCCGTTCTACCAGGGGATCGCCAAGTTCTGCGCCGGGCAATATCTCGAAGCCAGCGAGGAATTCCAGAAGGCGTATACCTCGAACGATAAGTTTGGCGACGCCATGCTCTGGGAGGCGCGGTGTTACGACGCGCTGAAGCTCAAGCCGCTGGCGGACGCCGAGCGGCGGTTCGTGAAGCTCGGGCTCCTGGGGCGCGGGACCGCCAGTTCGGGAAAGGCGTGCCCGGACGACGCCATCACATTCCTCGGGATCACCGGCGCGGGCGGGCAGGAGGAACGGGTGTTCGCCGAAACAGTGGAGATGCTGGCGATTGACCGGCTGGCCCGCGAGGGATCGCGCCTTCAGCTTGCGAGCCACCTCGCGCGGCTGCGCGATGAATACGACGTGCTCGTGGGGACGGACAACGCGCAAGGCACGCGCTGGACGGAGACGCCCAGCTTCCTTTCCAGCCGCAGTTTGCGTGGAGAGCTTGGACCGGCGAATGCCGAGGGAACGCGCGGCGTTTCGTGGTTTTTGGTGGATACGCTGACCGGCAAGACCGTGACCAAAACCAGCACGCGCTTGGGGAAAAATCCCGCCGACTGGAAGAAACGGGTCGCGCAGGGGATTGCCGATCTTCTCAAATCCGGCGAAGGGGCGGTTGCGGCCACGGATGGTCCGGCCGCCCCGATCCCGCTGGTCGCGGAGCTTGAAAAACAGCTCTCCGGCCGCAACGGACCGGCCGCCAACAGGCCGCTTTTGCAACTGGCTCTCGCGGATCCCGACAACCGGCTGCTTGCCGGACGCGCGCTTGCCAAAGGGGCGGAAGGCCGGGCGGAGTTTGACGCAATGATGAACTTCGCGTTCCGGGATTTCCTCCTCTCAAAAATGTCCCCGCAAAATCCGAACCGTCCCTGGCTGGAATTGCAGCGTCTGGAAACCTTTCTCCCCTTTGACCAGACGGGCGCTTATCTCTCGGGCAGCAGCGTGGACGCGCGAGCTGGCTTGACCGGTTTCGTGGCGGCTCATCCCGCCGATATTCCGGGCTGTCTCGCCGAATATATCCTGCTCTACGATCAGCTTGGCTCCCTGGCGCCGGAGGGGCTCGCGGATCGCTTGGTGCAACTGGAAACACGGCTTGAAAGCCTCAACGGCGCGGAGGCCAATGGCCTGTCGGAACTTCGCGGAATGACCCGGGCCCTTCGGATTACGGCGCAGATCGCGACAGGAAAAGACACCGCGCAAAAACTGCCGACGGATATCTTCGCCCAGCGGCTCCGCATCGAATTTGACCGGGACGGCAAACCGGCGATTCGCCGCAGATGGGGATGGCTGACGATGGTATGGAGGAATATCGCGGCGGCGGCAACCAACCGGGAGGAGGAAGCCCGTGCGTCGCTCGCGGTGCTCGGCCGGGGCGACGAATTGCGGCGGATCGATCCCCGGTGGCTTCGCGATTATCCCACTTCCTGCGGGATGATGTTTTTCGTCATCGACGGCCTGCACGAAGTGAACCACATGTTTGGGAAGCCGTTTTTTTATGAGTTCGACGCGGCGGCCGAGCGCGGGAAGTTCCGCGACATGACGGCCTATGCCCATCACAATCTGATGCGGCAACTCGATCTGGCTTCCACCCGGCACGATGTCAATTACCTGGAGCCGTGGGTGGATCAATTCGTTCAATATCTGACGGAGCCGGCCTACCTCAACACCGTCACCGACCAGGAATGGGAGACGATGCGCCAGGAGTTGATCGTCCACATGGACGAGGCGAATGAGCGGGTGGGACGGGTGAAGTCGTTCGACTCCCACCGCTTTGCCGCGGACTGGCGGTTGATGAGCCGCCGTCCGCCCGCCGAGGATGCGCCGGATCGCGAGACCGTCTTGGCGCGGGAACGGCCTGATCGCGTCCAGCTTCTCCAAGAGGAGCAAAGGGTGGGGGACGCGGCATGGCAAAATGCTCCCGCCACCAACCGGGCTTGGACGGACCTTGTTCACACGTGGCGTTTCGACAAGCAGTTCAACGCGCGGGAAAAAGCGCGGATCTATGCGCGGTATTTTCCCCGGCTCAACACGGTCTATCCGGGGCCGGACCTTTCCGCGGCGGAACTCGGCTTTTTGCACGATTTCGGCATGACGCTTTTGCAGGGCGGGGAAATGACCGCCGCGGACGCCGTGTTCGCGCGGATGCTTGAGGGCGAGCCCAGCGATCTGAATTCCTTTGGAAGCGCCGTGGAACTCCGGGCAAACGCCGCCCTCAACCTGGCCTGGAATTACCGGGCGGAGGGCCGGAAGGCGGAAGCCCTGGAGTGGGCCCGGCGTGCGTTGGAAATGAGCCTCCAAAGCGGGCGGCCGTTTCATGTTCTGGGGAGAATGAACTGGCGCGAAAGCCAGGCCGATCTCTCGGAGAAGGCCGACCAGGTGGGCACGAACTTGCGCGCCTACGCACTCCGTCTCATCAGCGAACTGCGCAACGAAGGGCAAACAGCGCCGTTGCCACAGCGCGTAAAAGCCGTGACCGTTCACACGCCGAGTGTTGAAAACAAGACGGTTACTTTCTACTACCGGGTGCCCGAAAAGGTGAAGCCGGGGAGCCCTGTTCTCGTCGTTTGCCCTTCCCAAAGCGAGGGGGCTCTGCACTATTGCGCGGAAGGGCACCCCTGGGCGCAATTTGCCGACAAAGAGGGAATCGTTCTTTGTGTGCCGCAGTTTATTCCCGAGCCCCGATGGTCCGATTTTCCCGCCTTCGCGGGATTCCAGCAGGCGCAAGTATGGTCCGGCCAGGCCACCTTGGATGCCCTGGAGAAGATCCGCGCCGAGACCAAGATCGACAGCCGCCGGTTGTTGCTTTACGGCTACGGCGGCGGAGCGCAATTCGTGCAGACTTTTTCCCGGTTTGCGCCGGAGCGCTGCGTGGCGCTCTCGATGCACAGTGCCCAGAACTGGCTTTGGAAGGAAGGCGAACCGGTGCCGTATCCCCTTTCAAAGCTGAAGAATGTCCCGTGCCTCGTGACAACGGGCGCGGAGGATAACTACGGATGCGACGAATGGAACCGCCTGGCGATCGCGATCCAGTGGACAACGATGGCGCGCGGCGAGGGCATCCCGGTGTTATGGAAGGCGTGGCCAGGGGTCGCGCACCAATTCGCTCCCGGGTTCGAGAAAATGTGCACGGCCTTTTTTGCCGACTGCCTGCATCCGGCCAACAAAAAAGCGCCGTTCATCGGAGATATCAGGAAATGGGTTTACTATCCTTCCGGCGACCCGCGCATCGAGAGCATCCCCCGGAATTTCCGGCAAGATATCCCGACCCGTGAACTTGCAACGCTCTGGGGAACGCAGGCAGAATAACCCTATGCGGCGTATATTGAAATTCATCCAGGCAGGTCTCGCGGCCGCCGTAATGCATCTTTGCCTTTGCGCCGCCATGGCCGCCGACGCCGGTGCAACCTTTGAGTGGCAGGCTCCCCCGCAGGGCGATCATTGGGCGGAGTTCCGGCTGTGGGTCCCCGCCGGGTTGGCCCGCGCCAACGCGGTGATTTCGCTCATGCCCGGCAGCAACGGCGACGGGCGCTCGATGGCCGCCGATCCCGAGTTCCAGGCCCTCGCCGAGCGCACCGGTTCGGTGTTGTTCGCCGGTTTCCTAAAAGGCACGACGGGCAGGGGATACGAAAACCCGAAGTATTGGAGCGGCACGATTTTCTTGAAGGCGCTTCGCGAACTGGGCCAGCAAGCGGGGCATCCCGAGATCGCCGACGCGCCGCTGGCAATGTGGGGGCATTCCGCCGGGGGAATGTTCAACTACAATTTCGTTTGCTGGAAGCCCGAGCGGGTCGCCGCGTTCATCGTCAACAAAGGGGCCAACTACGACGTTCCCGCCGAGGGGGCGGCCCTGGAGGTGCCGGGGCTTTGGTTCGCGGGGCAGAAGGACGAAGATTACCGCCTCCAGGGAATCACCAATTTTTTCACCGCCGGCAGACGCCAGGGTGCGCCGTGGTGCCTCGCCTTCGAGCCGAAGGCCGGGCACGAATTGGGGCGCACGAAGGAGATGGGAATCTTTTTCCTGGAAGCCATGATGGGGCTGCGGTTGGAGCCCGCCGCGCAGACGCCGCCGAATCAACCCGCCAAGCTCCGGCCCGTGGCGGCGCACCAATGGATCGGAGGCCTTGCCCGGCACGAGGTCAGGCCATTCGATCCGCGGCTCGACGCGAACCGCATCAACTCGTGGCTGCCCGACGAACGCACCGCCAACCGTTGGCGGGCCTTTGTCACTGGCGAGCCCTTTCCCGCCGATCAAGCCGCGCCGCATCCCTAGTGTCCTGTCAGACAAATCATTGTCATAATTCCGGCCCCTTTTCCGATTTTTCTGCGTTGCATCCTTGGGTGTTATCTTCAGATAGCACCGCTGCGGATGCGCCTTGAAAAATCGAAAAATGGACTCGGAATTATATAAAGTATTCATCTGACAGGACACTAGATCAACGGCGGGTATATTTGCGCAAAAGGCGGGAGGGGCTGCGCAAATGCGATTAGGATTCTGAAGGGAAGAAGGAGGGGGCATGATTGCGAATCATCCGCCGCATCTTGGTATTGGCTACCGTGGCGGGGATTTCATTGCCGAGTCACGCGGCTCTCCCATGCTTTGCGCAAGAAGCATGAAACAGGAGGTATATGACGGGCAAGGGCTCCATCGTGGTGGTTGATGACACGCTGGCCTCGCTGAAGCTGCTGACGGACACTCTTGCCGCGGAGGGCTTTGAGGTGCGTCCGGCGGATAGCGGGGCCCTGGCCCTCGCCTCGGTGGCGTCGCGTCCGCCGGAGGTCATCCTCCTGGACATCCGCATGCCGGGCATGGATGGCTTTGAGGTTTGCCGGCGGCTGAAAGCGCGCCCGGAAAGCCGCGAGATCCCCGTTTTGTTCATTAGCGCCACGACGGACCAGGAGGAGCGGGTGGAGGGATTGAGGCTGGGGGCCGTGGATTTTATTCCGAAGCCATTCCAACGCGAAGATCTGCTGGCGCGCGTGGGGATTCACCTGGAACTGGCCCGGCTGCGGGCGAAGCTCGAGAATATGGTGACGGAGCGGACCGCCGAGTTGCGGCTTGCCAATGAGCGGTTGCAGCACGAACTGGATCAACGCAAGTGGGCCGAGGACGCCATTCGGAGACAGGCGGAGCTGCTTGACATCGCTCACGACACCATCCTGGTGTGCGACCTCGATGGCGCGATTTCGTTTTGGAACCATGGGGCGGAGGAGATGTACGGATACACCCGGCAAGAGGCCGTTGGAAGAAACGCGCACGAGCTGCTCCAAACCGTCTTCCCGCAGCCGAAGGCCGAGATCGACGCCGCCCTGCTTCGCGACGGGCGTTGGGAGGGGGAACTCATCAACACGGCGCGGGACGGCAGACGTATCGTGGCAGCCACCCGGCAGGTCTTGCAGCGGGCGAAAAATGGCGGCCTTCCGCGCGTGATGAAGATCAGCAATGACATCACCCAGCGCAAACAGGCGGAGGAAAAGCTGAAGGCCGCCAAGGTTTCCGCGGAGCGGGCCAAGGAAGCCGCCGAGGAGGCGTCGCGCGCCAAGGACCATTTTCTGGCGATCCTTTCCCATGAACTGCGCACGCCGCTGACGCCGATCATGGCCCTGACTTCGGCCTGGGAAGAGGATGAAAGCCTCAGCGGCGCGTTGCGCGAGGATCTCGAGACGATTCATCGCAATGTGGAATTGGAGGCTCGCCTGGTTGACGATCTGCTCGACGTGACGCGGATTGTCCACGGGAAGATTAGCCTGGAGAAAACCCCCGTCGATTTGTGCGAGATTATCCGGCGGGTCGTGGAGGTCTGCCGGGAGGATCTCCGGGTTCGCCGGATTCGTTTTGAGGTGAAGACGGAAGGGGAGCCTTATCCGATCCTGGCGGATGGCACCCGTCTCCAGCAGGTTTTTTGGAACCTGCTCAAAAATGCCCTGAAGTTTACCCCCGAGGCCGGGAGCATTGGTATCCGGTGCCGACGGGCCGGGCAGAATGTCGTGGCGGAAGTCACCGACAGCGGCAAGGGCATTGCGCCGGAGGATCTGACCCGCATTTTCAACCCTTTTGAGCAGATCGAACGCCGGGAGAGCGGCGCCTTTGGCGGTCTCGGCCTCGGCTTGACGCTGTCCAAGGCGCTGGTGGAGCTGCACGGGGGCACGATTGAAGCGAAGAGCGAGGGGCTGGGGAAGGGATCGGCCTTTTGCGTCACGCTTCCCTTGGCGGCGGAGGCCGCGCCATCCGCGCCTAGCTCCGCGCCCCCGGCAACGCCCGGGGGGCAGCGGGGCTTGCGCATTTTGCTGGTGGAAGATCACGAGGATACGGCGCGCATATTGGCCCGCTTGCTCACGCGGTACGGGCACGAAGTGCGGACGGCCGGGGATTTCCAGGAGGCTTTGGCGATGACCGGGCAATGGGCGTTTGACTTGCTGATCAGCGATCTCGGTTTGCCGGATGGCAACGGGCGGGACCTGATGCGCCACCTGCGATCCATCCGGCCGGATATTCCCGGCATCGCGATCAGCGGCTTCGGAACGGATGAGGATATCCGCCAGAGTCAGGCCGCCGGTTTTGAGGAGCACCTCATCAAACCGCTGAATACCGCGGCCCTGTGCGCGGTGATCCAGCGGATCGCCTCCAAAACGGCGTGACGGCAAGGCAAAGGCGCGGCCGGCCCTTCGTGCACGATTTCCCGAGTGTCTTCCGGCCTCCGTTTGCCTCCCCCAATGCCCAAGTCCTCCTTTTTTCTCGCAACCCTTCTGCTTGCGGCCATCTCGGGCGCGGCCTGCGCCCAGCAAGACGGTGGCGCGCTCATCGACATGCTGGTCTGCAAGAAAATCCTTACGCCCAAGGAGGCCGAGTGCCTGCGCGCGGATCTCGCCGAAGAGAAGGAAAAATCTTCCGCCGGGAAGATCAAGCTCAGCGGGCCGGTAACGGAACTCAAGCTCTACGGCGATTTGCGGTTGCGCAATCAATACGACAACCTGGACCATCAGGAACTGGTGTGGAATGAGGCCCGCGACAGGTGGGAGAATCCCGGTCATGGCGATCAGCGCGACCGCT
Source organism: Chthoniobacteraceae bacterium (assembly GCA_028714515.1). Taxonomy (GTDB): domain Bacteria; phylum Verrucomicrobiota; class Verrucomicrobiia; order Chthoniobacterales; family Chthoniobacteraceae; genus UBA695. Next base: position 17,256 of record JAQTMF010000004.1, read on the forward strand.
GGCGCGTCCGGCTGCGTTTGAATGCCGATTTCAAGCTGCAAGATCAGTGGTTTGGCGGCGTGCAGCTCCAGTCGAACCGGTCTTCCGACAGGGGCAACCAGACCTTCGATGGGGGCTTCAAAAATTACGACATCTTCATCAGCCGCGTATTCGTGGGCTGGAAGGCGGCGGATTGGCTGACGCTGGTGGCGGGCAAGCAACCCAACCCCTTTTATACCACAGACCTCTTGTGGGACCCGGATGTCAATCCCTCCGGCGTGGCGGAGGTGCTCAAAATTCACGAGCTTTTTGGCCGGGGCGGGCAGCCTCCCCGGGAGGAGCGCCCGTGGACGCTGACGTTGGCCACGGGGCAGTTCTTTTTCGACGACAATCAGGAATTTGACCCGCCCGGGTACAACACCGACGCGTATCTCTTTGCCGAACAACTCATCTTCACCTGCAAACTCGGCAGAGACGTGAAGCTCACGCTCGCCCCGGCTTTTCTGCGCTATAACTCCGCGCAGGTGAACTTGGTGTTCAACCAGCAAGGGTTTGCCCAGATCATCAACGGCACCGCCACCGACGGGCTGCCCCCGGGCTTTGGAGAGACGCGCGATCTCTCCGTTATCGACGTTCCGGGGGATCTTTCCTTCAAGGTGTGCGGCTGGAAACTGAAGCTCCTGTGGGATGGCGCCTACAACACCGCGGGAGCGAAGCGGGTCAACGATATTTACGTTTATCCCATTCGCAACCGCGCCGGAGCCATCGTGGATTACAACCGTGTATCCATGCATTCCGGGAAAGACGATTACGCATGGCTCGCCGGTTTCCAGTTGGGGGAAAATGAGAAAAAGGGAGACTGGACCCTTTTGGTCAACTACCGGCAAGTGGGGCTCGGGGCGATCGATCCGAACCTCAACGATTCGGACTGGATGTTGAGCCGCCTGAACATGCGGGGGTGGAAAGTCGTCATCGCCTATAATTTCACCGATGCCGTGCTCGTTCAGTTGACCGGCTATACGGGCGACAATCTGCGTAAAAACCTCATCGGAGGGCAGGCCACCAATGGGGCGAACCTGGCCAATGCCAATTCCGTCCAGGGTTTGCAGGCCGCGCTCAACGTGAAGTTCTAACGGGGCCATCCGATTACAACTGGGGCGGCGGCCGCCTGCGATGTCAGATATTGACAGAGATGCGAATTCGCGAACATTCCGTTTGCCATGGCCTGGGGAGGATCCTGCCCGGCCTGGGCTGCCTCGTGGCCGGGTTGGCCGTTCTGCTCCTTTTTGCCTGCTGCAAGGACGCCAAAAAGAGCCGCTATAGCCCCGAATATGCGGCCGGTGCGAATAGTAAAGTCCCCGTCTATCTTTTCGGGGTCGATGCCGGGTTTAACCCCCAACGCCTGACGGAGGCTTACGGCCCTCTCATCGATTATCTGAACGGGAAACTGGTGGACGCGAAGCTCCAACTGGAAGCCTCGCGCTCCTACGAATCGTTCACCGAGAAACTCTACGACCGCCATTTCCAGTTTGCCCTGGCCAACCCCTACCAGACGATCAACTCCTTCAAACACGGCTATCGGGTCTTTGGCAAAAGAGGAGAAGATGACAAGTTCCGCGGCATTATCCTGGTCCGAAAAGACAGCGGAATCCAAACGGTGGCCGACCTGAAAGGCAAGACGATCAGTTTCCCTTCCCCCCTCTCGATGGCGGCCACGATGATGCCGCTCTACTACCTTCACACCCACGGGCTGGATGTGAACCGCGATATCAAACGCCTCTACGTCGGTTCCCATGAATCGGCCATCATGAATGTCTACCTGGGGCGATCCGCCGCCGCCGCGGTCTGGCCTCCTCCGTGGCTGGCCTTCGTGGAGCGGAACCCGCAAATCGCCGCCGAGTTGGTCGTAAAGTGGGAAACCCCTTCGCTCATCAACAATGCGTTGCTTGTCCGCGACGACGTTCCGCAGGAAGTCGTCGACCAAGTGGCCGCGTTGCTATTCTCCCTGCACACCCATGCGGAGGGCCGGGCGCTGCTGGCGGCCTTGCCGCTGGAGCGCTTTGAACGCGCGACCGACGCCACCTACCGGCCGGTGTACGAGTTCATGGAAAAGTACAACGCCGCCGTGCATTGAGGAAAGACGAGGCCTCCATGCATGCGCTCTTCTCCATCCCCCGGAAACTCTGGCCCACAAAGGTTCGCCACCAACTGATCTGCGGCGTGGCGCTGGTGCATCTGTTGTTCATGACCTTCTTTGTCATCACGCTGGTCGAGCGCCAGCGCGCTTTCCTGCGGCAGGAGAGTCTCGACCAGACGGCGAGCCTTGCGGGCACCCTGGCCGTCAACAGCACCTCGTGGGTCTTGGCGAACGATATCGTGGGGTTGGAGGAAAACGTCGAGTCGATGCGGCGCTTCCCGGGGCTTCGCTATGCCATGGTGATCTCCCCCGAGGGGCAGATATTGGCTCATACCGACCGTTCGCGCATCGGCACTTACCTGGTCGACAAGATCAGCCGCTCTCTTTTGACAGACGGAACGGAGGAGCGCGTGCTGCATGCCAATCCGTCTTTGCTTGACGTGGCCGCTCCCATCCGGACCGGGGCGGGAAAGGTTGTGGGCTGGGCGCGCGTCGGCCAGGGGCAGGAAGCCAGCATCGATGACTTGCGGGCCGTCGCGTTCAACGGCGTGCTCTACACGTTTCTGGCTATTCTTGTTGGCTCGGCGCTCGCCTTTCTCATCGGCCGCTGCCTGACCTCCGATCTCGACAAATTGCTGTTTGTCTCCAACCAGATCCGCAACGACCGTCATGATTTGCGGATGGGGGCTTCGCGCACGGACGAGGTTTCGCGGTTGGGCGAGGGGCTTAACCAGATGCTCGACGCGCTCAACCGGGCGGAGGAAGAGCTTCGCAGGCACCGCGATCACCTCGGAGAACTTGTCCGCGATCGAACGGCGGAGCTGACGCTCGCCAAGGAAAAGGCGGAAGTGGCGAACGCGGCCAAGAGCGTCTTCCTGGCCAACATGAGCCATGAGCTGCGCACGCCGCTCAACGCCATCCTCGGATTCTCCAGCCTCATGCGCAAAGAACCGGGCATTTCGAGAGAACAGCGCGAGACGCTGAACATCATCAACCGCAGCGGCGAACACCTTCTCAACCTCATCAATGACGTCCTGGACATGGCGAAGATCGAGGCCGGGCGCATCGTTGTGGAAGCCGCCCCCTTTGATCTCGGCGAATTGGTCCGGGATATCACCGACTTGATGCACCGGCGGGCGGAAGAGAAGAACCTGCGGTTGCTATTCGACCAATCCAGCACCTTCCCCCGTTTTGTCCGCGCCGATGCCGGCAAGCTGCGCCAAGTGCTCATCAACCTCGTGGGCAATGCCGTCAAGTATACCGAGCACGGCGGTGTGACGTTGCGCCTGGGAACGGCGTCCGCAGGCAATTCCCGACGACCGCGGCTTGTCTTCGAGGTGGAAGACACGGGCGTCGGCATCGCCCCCGAAGACCAGAAACGCATCTTCGAGCCCTTTATCCAGGTCGGCAGGCCCTCCGATCAAAAGGGCACCGGTCTCGGGCTGGCCATCACCCGGCAGTTTGTCGAGATCATGGGCGGGAGGCTTGAGGTCGAGAGCACGCCGGGCAAGGGCTCTCTGTTTCGCGTGGAAATGCCGGTGGAGCTGGTCGAGGAATCCGAAGTGATGCCGGCGGAAATCGAGCCGAGGGAGATTGTCGGGCTGGCCCCCGGACAGCCCGAATTCCGGCTTCTGATCGTCGAGGACGAGAAGGACAACCAGCTCTTGCTGCGGCGGATGCTGGAGCCTGTCGGGTTTCGTGTCCGCGTGGCCGGGAACGGCGCGGAGGGCGTCGATGTTTTTAGGGCTTGGCGGCCGCACTTGATCTGGATGGACCGCCGGATGCCCGTGATGGACGGCGTCGAAGCCACGCGGCGCATTCGCGCGCTGGAGGGGGCGCGGCAGGTCAAAATCATCGCCCTTACCGCTTCGGTGTTTGCCGATCAGCGTGATGAGATCCTCTCGGCCGGCATCGACGACTTCATCGCCAAACCGTACCGGATGGGCGAAATCTACGACTGCCTGGCGAGGCACCTGGGGGTTCGCTATCTTTATGGAGAAGTCCCGGCGGCGCCTCCGCAGGGGGCGGAGGTGGCGCTGAACCCCGGCGCGCTGGCGGCCTTGCCGCAAGAGGTGCGGGATGCGCTGGCCGACGCGTTGATCCGTTTGGATGTCCCGCGCATTACGGAGGTCATCGGCCGCATCGCCGCCCTGGATTCCGCCCTGGGGGCCGCTCTGGCGCACCATGCGAGGCAATTCGCCTACACCCCCATCCTCCAGGCCTTGCGGAACCAAGATGATTTATCCGGCTTGTGACGGGAGCGACATTCGGACGGGCCCCGCTCCCACTCGGGAGAACCCCGCTTTTTGGTAGAGCCGGATGGCCCGCGCGTTGGTGCTGTCGGTCAAGAGGGTGATTTGAACGGCTCCGATCGACTGCGCAAAACGCACGGTGTGTTGGAGCAAAGAGGTGGCGATCCCCTTTCCACGGAAGGCGCGGCGCACGATCAGGTCTTCCAGCAGGAGCGCCCGTCCGCCCTGGCTTGCGCTGAAGACGGTCAGCAGGTTTACCATGGCAACGAGGGTTCCGCCGCGGCGCTCCACGAAGATTCGGCCAAAGCCAAGGTTCCCCACGAGAAGCCGCAACCCGGCGCTTTGCTTGGCGCGGTCGGGGCGGAAGTCCGTTTCCTGGGCAAACAGTTCGCCCAGCATATCGCACAGTTGCGGGACATCTTCGAGGGTTGCTTCGGTGATCACATTTTGAACCGGTCGATTCCGACTCCATACCGTTTGACCCGCAGGCCCATGATCCGTTCACTCACGCCAAGCTGCCGGGCCGCCGCGGCCATGTTGCCATGCGTCTCCTTGAGCGCCGCGACGATCATCTCGTGCTCCAGCGCGGCTACAGCGGTTTCCAAGGTGCCCGACGAGGGCTTCTCCGAGGGATCGGCGGCTTGCAGCGTGGGCGGGAGATGGTGCGCCTGGATGGCGTCGCCCTGGCAGAGGAGGACGGCCCGCTCGATGCAATTTTGCAGTTCGCGCACGTTGCCCGGCCAGTGGTACATCATCATCAGATCAATGGCCGCCGTGGAGATGCGCAGGATCCCCTTGCTGTTTTCCTTGCTGTATTTTTCGACGAAGTAATCCGCCAGGAGCAGCATGTCCGACTTGCGTTCGCGCAGCGGCGGCACGTAGATCGGGAAGACGTTGAGCCGATAGTAAAGATCGGCGCGGAAGGCGCCTTCTTCCATGAGCCGCTCCAAATCCCGGCTGGTGGCGGCGATGACGCGCACGTCGCAGCGCTGCGTGGTCTGGCTGCCGACCCGCTCAAACTCGTGCTCCTGGAGGACGCGCAGGAGTTTCACCTGCGTGGCCGGGGTCAGGTCGCCGATTTCGTCCAGGAAGAGCGTGCCGCCGTCGGCCAGCTCGAACCGGCCTTTGCGCATCGCGATGGCTCCCGTGAACGCCCCCTTTTCGTGGCCAAAAAGTTCGCTTTCCACGATGGACTCCGGCAGCGCGGCGCAGTTGACCTTCACGAATGCCTTGGCGTGGCGCGGGCTGCCGCAGTGGAGGGCGTGGGCCACCAGTTCCTTGCCGACGCCGCTTTCGCCGCGGATCAGCACGGTCGTTTTGGAATTGGAAACGTGTTCGATATGATTGTAGACGCTCTGCATCGCGCTGGAGCTTCCCACCATGTTGCCCGGCTTGTAGTGATTGTGGATCTGCTCCTGGAGGCGGTCGTTCTCATCCCGCAGCTCCGCGATGCGCTCCTCGGCGAGCTGCCGCAGGCTCACGGCTTGCGCGATGACGGACGCGATGATGGCGAGCATCCGCAGGTCGCGGTCGAAGTTCTCGCCCAGCGAACTGGCCCGCTCGACGCTGAGCGTGCCCAGGATGCGCTGGCCCGAACGGATCGGCACGCAAAGGAAAGAGAGCGCGGCAAAGGCGGCGGCATGCGGCTCCTGGCCTTTCGCAAAGCGCTCGTCGGCGGCGACGTTGGCGATGGTCAGCGGCTTGCCGGTATCGATCACCCATTGGAGCAATTCCCTGCCGCGCGGACCGCTCGACACGCCTTGTCCCGACACGGCCGTCTCGCCCACTTCCTCCACGGCGAGTTCCTGGGTGGCGCGGTTGACGATCGTCACGGCTCCCCGCCGCAGCGTCATCGAGCGGACCATCTGTTTGAGGGCCTGGCGCAGAATGTGCCGGAGATCGAGGCTTTCCTCCAGGGTTTGCGATATCTCGAAAAGCAGCGTCAGGTCGCGGATGACCCGGCAGGCGCCGACGTCCATCGAGGCGAGCGAACCGTGAAGGAGAGAACAATCTGTTTGCGGGCAATCATCGAAAGTTTGGGACTTGAACATGGGCACGGTGCGGCGAGCAGGGGATCACCGCTGCGTTGGCGAAATCTGGACAGATGGATCGGTTGACTTGGGCATATTTGACCAATGGCGAGCGCGCCCGGGGGCGCACCCGCAATCTGGAGGGAGCCTTTCGGTTCCCTCTTGTCCCGGCATCCTAGCACATCCCGTGCCGACCGATCCTGGGGTGGCTAGATGACCGTGGCCGAGGCCGACTGCGGCGGCTCGCTCCAGGCCCACGATCCGCCCCTCGTGCCACCCGCGAGCCGCAGATGCTCAAAGCGGGCGGGGTTTCCGCGCCAATCCGGGACGATCCATTCGCCGTTCTCCCCCTCGATCTCGGCCCGGTTGCGGCTGGCGCAGGCGACCTTGAAGTGGAAAAGGGCGTCCGTGAGGAGCGAGACGGTGCGCCCGCTGACGCTGACTAACTCAAAGAGGTTGACCTGTTGCGCCGCCCCCGGCGTCAGGTTAAAGAAGACGCCATGGGATGGCGCCTCGGCGACACCGGCCCAGCGGAGGAGTTCCGCCGGGGCGAGGCTCCATTGCTCATCCAGGGCGGCCAAAGCCGGGAGATGCCGCGCGAGGATTCCTTTCGAGCCGCCGAGCGGAAGCAGCCCGGTTTTGTGGAGGGCAAAACGGCCTCCCTCCAACGGTTGGATGCGATAAATTTCAAAGCCCATAAGGAAAAATGAAGGTTGATTTTAGGCGGCTTTTGCCGATTCTGTGGAAGTTGTGAAAATGCTCGCCAGGCTCCGCTATTTGCTGGCCGAAGGGTTCGAGGTCGCCTCGCTCTCCGGCTATGATGACGCTTCCGGGCAGGGCAACGCCAAGATTCTCTTCCTGGAACGGGACGAGAACGGCGTGCCCAGGGTCCGCTCGGAGATTTTCGATGTGGATCATGACGAAATGGAGCAGTGCTCCCGCCTTTTTCTCTCCCGCCAATCCGGCGCTCAGGAATAGAGGAATCATTCCCGCTTCCCTTCCAGTTCCCGCAGAAGGGTGAGGAACCGGCTTTGCGAGATCGCCCGCTTGCCCCGGCGCGCTTCCGCCCGAATCCGCTCCAGGAGTACCCGGGATTGCGCGGGGGTGAGATGCACCCCGGCTTCCTCGCAGGCATTGGCCAGCGCGGCGGAACCGGAATGCCGCCCGAGGAGAAACGCGGGCGTCTCGCGGCCTACTTCGCCGCTGGGGAACGCTTCGTAGGTGGCTCTGTCGCGCAAAAGGCCCGCGCAGTGGATCCCCGATTCGTGGAGAAACGCCGCTTCGCCCGTCACCGGCTTGCCGGAGGGGAGAACGCGGCCGGAGGCTTCCGCGACACAGCGCGAGAGGGCCGAGAACCCGCGCGTGTCGATTCCCGTTTCCGTGCGCAAGCCGACGCGCAGGGCCATGACGACCTCCTCCAGCGCGGCGTTGCCCGCCCGTTCGCCAAGGCCGTTTACCGTCACGCTGGCGCAGCGGGCCCCGGCTTCAAAAGCGGCAAGCGTATTGCCCACCGCCATCCCGAGGTCGTTGTGGGCGTGGAATTCCAGCGGCAGGCCGGGGACGGAGGCGCGCAGCGAGCCGACCATCGCCGCCGTCTGGCCTGGCGTGAGAATGCCGACGGTATCGGCCAGCCGCAGCCGGACGGCGCCAGCCTCCAGCGCGGCCGCGGCGAATTCGGCCAGGAAAACCGGGTCGGCCCGGCTGGCGTCCTGCGCCCCCACGGAGACGTAGCCGAAGCGGGCGGCCGCTTCGCCCGCCAGTTCGTTCAGCGTGGAGAAAACCCAGGCCGCGTCGCGCTTCCAGGCGCGCAGGTGGATGGCCGAGACGGGCCAGGAAATGTGCACCCCATCCACGCAACAGCGGGAGGCGGCATCGAGATCGGCCCGCGAGGCGCGGCACCACGTTTCGATGAAGCACGGGAGCCCCGCCTCGGCGATGGCGTTGATATCGTCGATCTCTCCCTGGCCCATGGCGGGCGCGCCGATCTCCAGCTCTGCCACGCCGAGGTCGGCCAGCGCCTGGGCGATGCCGACTTTTTCCTCCCGGGAAAAGGCGACTCCGGCGGCCTGTTCGCCGTCGCGGAGCGTGGTGTCGATCAACCATGCGGGGCGTGAAGTGAGATCGATCATATGCCGGAGACGATGGTGGCTAGTCCGCCGCGGAGGGACTGGGGCGCAGGGGAGGAGTGAAAGGCTGGAGTTGCTGGATGCGTGACCGGCGGCATCGTAGTTTGCTCCCTTACCCTGGCTGTTTCCCTATGATCCCTGTGCCCCTGTCTCTCCGCGGCGGGTTGCATGATTGTTTTAGCTTGGCAGAAGAAATTCCTCCGCGACGCCGTCGTTTTCGATCGCATCGAGAATGGCGTCGGCGGCCGCTTCGTTGACTTTGCCATACCAGTGGCCTTGCGGATAAACGACAACCACGGGGCCGTGATCGCACAGCTTCATACAGCCGGTGCTGGAGACCATGACGCCGTCCAGTCCCCGGTCGGCCGCTTCCTGCTCAAAGTATTGGAGCAGCGCTGACGATTCCTTTTTGTGGCAGACGCCCTGGGCGCCGGTGGGGCGGAAACTTCCGCAGACAAAGATATGGTGGGTGGGTTTATTCATGGTGGAGGTGGTTAGCGTTTCGAGGAGTTGTTGGTTTCAAAGAGCGGCGTCCAGCCCCGTCCGATGCAGAGAGGACGAGTCCGGGGTTTTTTCGGATGGCGAGCTTTCGTCTTGGTTTTTTCGGTTGAGTTCATGGTGTTTTTTCCTTTCCAACAAAGGCGTCAGGCGCAGCCGGTGCCCGTGCCCCGGCAGCCGCCCTCGCCGCAACTGGTGAAGCGGCGTTTGAGGGAGGCCGGGATCGGCTGGTCGGCAAAGACGGCCGCGAGCCCTTCTTCGATCAGGCCCTCCATTTCGATCACCTCGATGCCGCGGTCCTCCAGCGCGGCTTTGGGGCTGGGCCCGGCGGCGTTCACTAGGAAGGCGCGGCAATCGGCGAGCAGATCGGCCAGGCCGCTCCAGCGGGCAGAGGCCCCGCCCGGCGCGGGGGCCGTGCGGATCTCGACGAACTTGAACCCGGACGCGGTGGTCTCGTCTTGTTTGAAAATCAGGATGCTCGCGGCCTCGCCCAGGTGCATGTTGACGAGCGCCCCCTCGCGCGAGGCGGCCGCGACGTAGGGCCTTGCTTTGCCCGCGTTCAGCGCGCTGTGGGCGAACCGGTCGAGCGTCGCCATTTGCTCGCGCGACATCTTCTCGTCGATGAACCCGACGGCGTCGGCCCGGCACCGCGCGCAGTGGATCATCTGCTCCACGTGCAGCCCGCATTGGAGGCGGACGCGGGCGGTCATCGTGGCGTCGGGCACGGGGAGATCCTCAAATATCGCCCCGGCCACGGGCACGAGCGGCATGCAGTTCATGATGTCCACGCCCATCGGGCCGACCACCTTCGCGATCTCCGGGATATGCTCGTCGTTGACGCCCGGCACGATGATCGCGTTGACCTTCACGACGATGCCGCGTTCCTTCAGCCTCCGCACGGCGTCAAGCTGGCGCTCGATCAAGATCCGGGCGGCTTCCTCGCCCCGGATGGGCGATTTGCCGTCGCGGATCCACGCGTAGATCTTCGCGCCGATCTTCGGATCGACCGCCGTGATGGTGATCGTGACATGGCTTACCTTCAGTTCCGCCAGTTCGTCGATGTACGGTCCGATGCCGAGGCCGTTGCTGGCGAGGCAGAGGATCATCTCCGGGAAACGCTCGCGCACGAGCCGGAGCGTCTCCATCGTTTCGACCGGGTTGGCGAACGGATCGCCCGGCCCGGCGATGCCCACGACCTTGATCTCCGGCCGTTGGGAGACGACCTCCGCGAGGTACTCGGCCGCCTGCCGGGGCTTGAGAATATTGCTTGTCACGCCGGGGCGGCTCTCGTTCATGCAATCGAATTTCCGGTTGCAGAAGTTGCACTGGATATTACAGCGTGGGGCGATGGGCAGGTGGATGCGCCCGAATTTGTGGTGGGCGTCGCGGCTGAAACACGGGTGGCTGGAAAAGTCGATGTCGCTCATAGGTAGCTATAGCCGATGGGTGAGGAGGTTTGTTTGACGTCCAGGAGGGCGTTGACGATGGTGTCGTAGAGGGCCTGCGCGCCCCGGTAGCCGAGGTGCAGGATGCGCTGGCCGCCGATCCGGTCGTGAATGGGGAAGCCCACGCGGATGAGCGGCACGCCGAGCTTGCGGGCGAGGGCGTATCCCTTGCTGTTGCCGATGATGAAGTCGGGCTTGAGGCTTTCCGCCAGCTCCGCGATCTGGGCGAAGTCGATGCCGTCGTGGATGCGGGTCCGTTCGTCCAGCATGGGGAGGACCTCGCGCAGGTTCCGCTCCAGGCGGCCGCTCTTTCCGCCCGAGGCGCAGAGAACGGGGAGGATGCCCGTCTCGGCGAGGAATGCCGCGAGGCCGGTCACGAGATCCTCCTCGCCGTAGACGATGGCCCGCTTTTCGAAGACGTATTTGTGACCGTCGATGAGCGCGTCCACGAGCCGCCCCCGCTCCTTGTTGTATTTTGCGGGCGTCGGCAGGCCGGAAGCGGCTTCGAGCGCTTCGAACAAAGCGTCCGTTTCGCGCAGGCCGATGGGCAGCCCGAGCCGCCGGTTGGGAATGTTGAAGCGCTCTTCCAGAAACCGGCCCGCGCTGGGGAAATCGGCGAGCGTGCGGCCGAATTCCAGCGAGCATTGCGCGCACCCGGCCGCATGGATCGCCTCGATCGGCGTGCCGCCGCTTTGCAGTTTTTCGTATTCGCTCCAGGTCTCGCCGTCCATCGATTCGGAGTAATCCGGCAAAAGGGTGTAGGGGAGGCCGAAGTCATCGGCGATCTCCTTCAAATGCCGCAGATCGGCGGCGGACACCATGCCGGGGAAGAGGTTGACCCGCCGCGTCCGGTCGCCCGGGAGGGCCAGAGCGGCCACGGCGGCGCGGACGGCGGCGTGGAAGCCGTCGATATGCGTGCCGCTGTAGCTGGGCGTGGAGACCTTGATGAGATGCGGGTGTCCCTCGTGCCACGACTCTTTGAGGTAGTCGTGGAAGATCCGGTCCATGTCCTCGCCAATCGTCTCGCTGAGGCAGGTGGTGGCGACGGCGACCATTTTGGGTTGGTACTGCCTGATCACATTGGAAACTCCAGCCTTGAAGTTGGACGCCCCGCCAAACACGGCCGACTCCTCGGAGAAATTGGACGCGGCGATGTCGATGGGCTCGCGGAAGTGGCTGATCAAGTAGCGCCGGATGTAGGTGCTGCAACCCTGCGAGCCGTGGAGGAAGGGGATGGTTCCCTCGATGCCCCGGAAGACCAGGCACGCGCCGAGAGGCGTGCAGAGCTTGCAGGCGTTGCGGGTCGCGGTGCAGTGGTTGAAGCGAGGCTCGTCCAGTTCGTTGTCTATCGCGCTGGTGACGTTCATGGTTGGGCTCCTTTCAGCTTGGCGGCCCGGCGGGGAGCGAACTGCCAGACCGGGCTCATGACGGAGGAATAGACCTCGCGGGCGAAATGGAGCATGCCGATGAACCCGGCCAGCGGCTCCTTGCGCTCGTGATTGTGATCGCAGAAGCCGATCCCCATTTTGTAGGCGATGGGCCGCTCCTTCACGCCGCCGATGAAAAGATCCACATCCTTTTGCAGGCAGAACTTGGCGAGTTCGAGCGGGTTGGAGTCGTCCACGATGATCGTGCCGGGATCGCACATTTCCTGGAGCTGCTTGTAATCCTCCGCGCCGCCGGTCTGCGAGCCGACCACCGCCGTCTCCATGCCGAGCATCTTGAGCGCGCGAACCAGCGAGAACGCCTTGAACGCGCCGCCCACGTAGATGGCCGCCTTCTTCCCCTGGAGCTTGGCGCGGTAGGCGCGCAGTTGCGGCCAGATCAGCGCCACCTCGTCGCGCACGAGCGCCTGCGCCCGTTCCATGATCGTGGGATCGTCGGCAAAAAACTTGGCGGTTTCATAAAGCGCGGCGGACATGTCCTCGATGCCGAAATACGAGACGCGCTTCACGGGAATGCCGTAATCGCGTTCCATCACCTTGGCCAGGTGCATCATGGAGCCGGAGCATTGCACGAGATTGAGCTTCGCGCCGTGCGCACGGCGGATGTCCTCCACCCGGGCGTCGCCGGTGATGCAGCTCACCACGTTGACGCCGATGCGTTGGTAGTAATCGCGGATGATCCAGGTTTCGCCCGCGAGGTTGAAGTCGCCCAGAATGTTGATGCTGTGCGGCGGGATGCCCTCCGTGGGCGCGGTGCCCACCAGCTTGTAAACCGCTTCGCAGGCGGCCCGGTAGCCGTCCTTCTTGGTTCCCCTGAACCCTTCGGAGTTGACCGGCAGGACCGGGATGCCTTTTTCCGCCGCGACCCGTTTGCAGATGGCCGCCACATCGTCGCCGATGATTCCGACGATGCATGTGGAGTAGACGAACGCGGCGTTGGGTTTGTAGAGATCGATCAACTCCGTCAGCGCGTGGTAGAGTTTCTTCTCGCCGCCGTAGATCACATCCATCTCCTGGAGATCGGTGGAGAAGCTGTTGCGGTGAATCTGCGGACCGCTGGAAAGCGCGCCCCGGATGTCCCAGGTGTAGGCTGCGCAGCCGATGGGGCCATGGACGAGATGCAGGGCGTCCGCGATGGGATAGAGGACGACACGCGAGCCGCAAAAGACGCACGCCCTTTGGCTCACCGAACCGGCGGCGCTGTGCTTGTCGCAGGCGATCCCGGCTCCCTTGCCCGCCTCCACGATGGAGGCCTCGCGGACGGGCAGGATGCCGATCTCTGGTTGGCTTGGCGGCATGGGTTGCATGACGCCCGCCCCCTATTGCAAGCCGTGTGCCACATCGGGGATTCGCCGGTCCCGCGCCGATCCCCGCCGCGATTTTTCAGAGAAAACCGGCGGAAAATTTTGTGCAATGTTTTTGGCCGGACCAGAATGCCAGCGCTTCCAGGCTACGCATGAGTAGGGCCGGGGGAGAGCGATCCTACATTTCGGTAGCTTTCCGGCCGCAGCACTTCTTTCGCCGGGCAAAGGCGAGCGCGCCCATCCCGGCGATCAGCAGGGCCCACGCGCCGGGTTCGGGCAACACGGCGAGCGTCAATTCGCTGCCTTCGGTGATGCCGTTGAGGAAAGCGGCGTTGGTGACATACGTTGCCCCCAGCGAAAGGAGCGCCTTGCTCAAGGGCGTGTATTTCTTGCCATTGAATGAGATCGTTCCATTCAGTTCGTCTTCCACGTAGAATTCGAACTGGGCATTTTTGACGGCGGTTTCGAGCGCGGTTGCCGACAGACCGGTGAAAAAACCGCCCAAATACGTTGTGCCCGCGGCGGCGCTCTTCAAGTAGATCCTGATCGTGTTGTCGGTTGTGAGGTCGCCTGAAAACGGTGTGGCGCCAGTCAAGAGGAGAAGATCGTTCCCGCTGGCCGTGGGGGCGCTGTAAATAGGGCTGGAATCGGGCAACGTGAACTCGAAAGCGAAATCGATGCCGGTGCTGATCTCCACGGAATCGGCCGTCAAGATGCCGGGGCTGTTGCCGGGAGAGATCAAGCCCGAGCCGCTGATCGCGCCGGTCGTCAAGGTGCCTTCCAGCGTGCCGTTCACGGCCACCGTTCCACGGACCCTGCCGCTGCCCGCGAGAGTCGCCCCAATGTGCACGCTGACGGGGCTCGCCGCCGACAACGAGCCGTTCACCTCAAGCCTGCCCGCCGAAACATTCGCCGCGCCGGTGAAGTTGCTGGATCCCGTAAGAACGGTTGTGCCCGAGCCGAGCTGGTTGACGGTGAGCGTGCCGGAAAGTTGCGGCGCAAAGGTGTAGCCGCCGGTGTGGTTGAAGTTCACCGTGGCGGCCCCCGCTCCGCCGGTAACGCTGGCGGCACGAAGCGTCCCGGCCGATGCGCCTGTGCCGAGGTTCAGGATGCCAGTCGAGGCGTCTTGCTCGGCAAGATCGAGATTCCCGGCTCCGCCTTGAACGGAGACGACGCCGTCCTTTTCAAGATTCAGGGTTCCATTCCCGGAATGCCCGACGCAAAGGGATTGGGAACTCCAGGTGCCGCCGGAGAGGGTGGCTGTGCCGATGGAATCGCCGTTGCTCCCAATATAACCTGTATTGCTGAGAACCGTTCCTCCCTCGACGTTCAAAGTTCCCGTGCCGGAATTGCCGACGATCAGCCAGGAGGAATGGCTCCAGGTGCCGCTGGAGACGGTGGCGCTACCGGATGAACCCTGGCCATACCCAAGGTAGCTATTGGAGTTGGCGATGCTGCCGCCGCTGATGATCAGCGTCCCCGAATTGGAATTGCCGAGGTAAAGATCGCGCGCGGCCCCGGAAACGGCAGTGGGCACGAGGACCGAGCCTCCGTTGTCGATCGTGGCGTCGGTTGTGGATGCGGGCGCGGCATTGCCGGACCAGTGGCTATTGTCATTCCAGGTGCCCGAAGAAGGCAGCCACGATTTTGAAGTCGCGCTGGCGGGTGACACCAAAAGGATCATACATCCCGCCGCGAGCAATACGCTTCCCCCCGCGCGCCGTTTTAAGGCCCGCCGGATCGGCCGTTTGGGCTGCCAGAAGTTGTGTCCCATGAATAGTTCATGTTCTCCGGCGGTCCCTGCCAAAAAATAAACGAGTTCGCGAAATTACGTATCTAAATTTGGGGCCATGTTTTTCGGGGCGGGAGCGGGCCCCGTCAAGACAAAAAAGTGGGGGCTGCCCCTCGCCGTATCCATATCCGGCGCGGACAGCCCCCGTTTTCCCGATAACAACCCCCAATGTTACTGGATTAGCTCCACCTGTTCCTCGGGAGCCTCGCGGTCTTTCTTGTCAAAGAAGGCGTCGATGATCTTGTCGACCAAGCGGAGCGCCCCCTGGTATCCCACGGTCGGGAAGACGCGGTGGCTCATCCGGTCGAGGATCGGGAAGCCGAACCGGACGAAGGGGATATTCCCCTCGGCCCGGGCGATATACTTGCCGTGCGTGTTGCCGATCAGCAGATCGACGCCCTGCTGCTTGATCCATTGGTGCAGCTCAAAGAGATCGGCGTTCTGCTTGATCTTCGCATCGGGAACCTGCTCCTTCAGGATCTCGCCCACGCGGGTCTCGAAGTGGTTGCCGGAGCTGCCGGTGATGACGTAGACCGGCTTCATATCCAGCTCCACGAGGAAGCGGGTGAGCGCGATGACGTGATCGGGATCGCCGAACACCGCGACACGCTTGCCGAAGAGGTATTGCCCCATGTCGCTGATCACATCGAGCAACCGCCCGCGCTCCTGGACGATGGACGCGGGGACCTCCACGGCGGCGTAGTTGCGCAGGGCGTCGATGTATTCATCCGTGGCGGTGACGCCGATGGGAAGTTCGAGCAGCGCGGTGGGCACGCTGCATTTGTCTTCCAGAGCGATGGCCGCCGGATGCGAGGCGAAGGTTCCCAGGGCCAGCGTGGCAATCGAGTCGCCCGCGCTGGCGATCTGCTCCACCGTCGCGCCTCCCTTGGGATACATTTCGTAAATGCCGGTCTGCGGCGTATCGAGCACGTCGGACGTGTCGGGGAACAGGACGATGTTCACGTTCAGTTCGCCCGCGAGCCGCTTCATTTCCCGCATATCGGACGGATCGACAAAGCCGGGGATGACGTTGATCTGGTCTTTGGTCTCGCCGGTTTTCTCGGAGAGATAGTTGACCATCGCCTTCGTCATGTTGGCAAATCCCGTGATGTGGGAGCCGACGAAGCTCGGCGTGTTGGCGTGGATGACGCGGCACCCGGCGGGCACTTTGCCTTCCTCCGCCGCCTTTTTGACGATGGTGGGAATGTCGTCACCGATGACCTCCGAAAGGCAGGTGGTGTGGACCGCCACGATCTCGGGCTTGTAGATGGTGAAGATGTTTTCCAGCGCCTGGTTGAGGTTGGCCGAGCCGCCGAACACCGAGGAGCCTTCCGTGAACGAGCTGGTGGTGGCGATGACGGGGTCTTTGAAGTGGCGGGTAAGCGTGCTGCGATGGTAAGCGCAGCACCCCTGCGAGCCGTGGCTGTGGGGCATGCACCCGTGGATGCCCAGCGACGCATACATCGCGCCGATGGGTTGGCAGGTCTTGGCCGGGTTGATGCGCAGCGCGCTGCGCTCTTTGATTTCGGCTGTGGTTCCGTTGAGCATAGGATTCGAGTGGGTGAACGGAGTTGGAATTATTCGGGAATGGCTTCGCCGCCGGCTTCCGGCTTGCGGACAGGAGCGGGAGCCGCCGCCTTGGGTTTCGGTTCCTTCGGGTTGTAGATCGGCGTGGCCTGGAGCTGGGGCTCCTTCATCCACGAGGGGACGACGTATTTCCAGACCTTCGTGTGGAGCATCCGGTCGATTTCCTGGTAGAAGTTCGCCGCGCCCTCAAAGGCCGTGTAGGGGCCGCCGTAGTCGTAGCTGTGGAGCTGTTTGCAGGGGATGCCCATCTTCTCGATGATGAACTTGTCCTTGATGCCGGAGCAGATGATGTCCGGGTGGCGCAGTTCGATGAGCTTCTCGATCTCGTGATGACTAATGTCGTCGATGACCAGCGCGTTCTTTTTCATTTCGGACATCATGCCGGTGTAGTCCTTGAAGCTGAATCCGCCTTCCTCCAGCGCCTTCGTCTGTTCGGGCGTCTTGCGCGGGTTGTAGCGGACGGGGTCCTGCTCCACCGTGATCTCCTCGATGTTCCGGCTGTCGGCATCGACCTTGATGGTGGGCAGCACGGCGCGGCCTTCGTAGTCGTCGCGATGGGCGAACTCGTACCCGGCGGCGATCGTTTCCATGCCGATATCGGCGAAGAGGTGCTGGTAGGAGTGAGCCCGCGAACCGCCCACGAAGAGCGCCGCTTTCTTGCCCTTGCAACGGGCCGTCACGGCATCGCGGACGGGCTTGAGCTTGGCCATTCCCTCGGCGATGACTTCCTCCACGCGGTCGGTCAGCTTCTTGCTTTCAAAGAAGGCGGCGATCTTGCGCAGCGACTTGGCGGTGGCCTCGGCGCCCACGAAGTTCACCTTGATCCACGGGATGCCGTATTTCTTTTCCATCATCTCCGCCATGTAGTTGATGGAGCGGTGGCACATGACGGTGTTGAGATCGACCGTGTGCGCCTTGCACACCTGGTCGTAGGTCACGTCGCCCGAGAGCGTGGCCGTGACGTGGATGCCGCATTTGCGCAGCACCTCGTCGATGGCCCAGGCGTCGCCGCCGATGTTGTATTCGCCGAGCAGGTTGATGTTGAACTCCGCCTTGTCCCCCTCGTCGAGGCGGCCGATCATGTGCTTAAAGACGCCGTTGTTGGCGATGTGGTGGCCGGCGGATTGGCTGACGCCCTTGTAACCCTCGCAGCTAAAGGCGAAGACGTTGATGCCTAGTTCCTCCTTCATCTCGCGGGCGACGGCGTGGACGTCGTCGCCGATCAGGCCGACCGGGCACGTGGAGTAGATCGAGATCGCCTTGGGGTGGAAGATATCGAAGGCCTCCCTGATGGCCTGCCGGAGCTTCTTTTCCCCGCCAAAGATGATCTGCTCCTCCATCATGTCGGTGGACATGGCGTATTGGAGATAGTTGGTGTCGCCTGCGTGGCGCGGGCGCACAAGGTTGCGCCGCGTGAGCCACGAATAGTAGCCGCAGCCGATGGGGCCGTGGGTGATGTGGAGAATGTCGGAGATCGGCCCGATGACCACGCCGCGGCACCCGGCATAGGTGCAGCCGCGTTGCGTCATGATGCCCGGGATCGTCCGAGTGTTGGCCCCGATCTGCGGGATCGCCTCGGGATCGTTGACGAGCAATTGCTTGGCGCGCTTGCGGGCGGTCTTGGCCGGGTAGGCCTTGAGCATCTTGTCAATGGTCGCCTTGGCTTCCGTGGCCGCGGCTTCAGGCGCGATGGGAAGAGGTGTTATTTCTGGTGCCATGGGTTGTTATTCCTTGAGTGCTTTGGAGTCGCGTTCGCCCGTCCGGATGCGGACGGCTTCGTTGACGGCGCTGACGAATATTTTGCCGTCCCCGGGGGCTCCGGTTTTGTTGGCGTCGAGAATGGTTTGGACAACGATCGGTGCTTTGTCGTCGGGCACGACGAGCATGAGGAGCCGCTTGGGAATCAAGAGCGGGCCGTCGCCCAGCCGGGCAATGGCTTCTTCGTTGCCCTCCTTGGCGGCGTTGATGACCCGGAAGTCGACGCTCCCCTTGCCGCGGCCCAGCACCTTGCGGGCCGTGCAGGCGTAAACCCCGATGCCGATCAGCGCTTCGCGCGTGGCGTTGGCCATCTGGGGCCGGATGATGGCGGTGATTTGCTTCATGCGAGCGCGGCCTCCTCTTCCTCGTCTTTGGCCCCCTTGCTGATGGTATAGGATTCCTCGACCGGCGAGACGAAGATCTTGCCGTCGCCGAAGGCTCCCTTTTCGCCCGTCCGCGCCGCGCGCAGGATGGTGTTGATGATGGTCGTCTGGTCCTCGTTCTTGGCGACGACCAGCAGCATCTCCTTGGGAAGCTCGTCGTAGATGACTTCGCCGACCTTCAGACCGCGTTGTTTGCCGCGCCCGAAGACATCGATTTTCGTCACCGCCGGGAACCCGCCGTCGAGGAGGGCTTTCATGACGATGTGCACTTTTTCGGGACGGACGATTGCTTGAACCTGAATCATAGAGTGGTGTCCTGTAGAGAGTGAATGGGTAGGTTGTAGATGTGTTTGCGAGGCCGCGCGTTAGTCCATCAGGCCGTAGTCCATGAGCGTTTTTTCGAGTTCATCCGTGGAAAGCGGTGTGGGGATTACGAAGTTGTCGTTCCCTTCGATGGCCTTGGCCAAGGCGCGGTATTCGCTGGCCTGGTTGCACGCCGGGTCGAACTCGATCACGGTCTTCCGGTTGATCTCGGCGCGTTGCACCATGTTGTCGCGCGGCACGAAGTGGATCATCTGTGTGCCGAGTTTCTTGGCGAAGGCCTCGATCATCTCGCGCTCGTTATCCACTTTGCGGCTGTTGCAGATGAGGCCGCCCAGGCGGACCTTGCCGTTCTCTGCGAATTTCAAGATGCCCTTGCTGATGTTGTTGGCAGCATACATCGCCATCATCTCGCCGGAGCAGACGATGTAGATTTCCTCGGCCTTGCCTTCGCGGATCGGCATCGCAAATCCGCCGCAAACAACGTCGCCCAGCACGTCGTAGAAGACGTAATCGAGCGCCTCGCTGTCGGCGTAGGCTCCGAGCTGTTCCAGCAGGTTGATGGAAGTGATGATGCCGCGTCCGGCGCAGCCCACGCCGGGTTCCGGGCCGCCCGATTCCACGCAGATGGACCCGCAGAAGCCGCCCTTGCGGATGTCTTCGAGTTCCACGTCCTCGCCCTCGGTGCGGAGGGTGTCGAGCACGCTCTTCTGGGCGAGGCCGCCGAGAAGCAGCCGGGTGGAGTCGGCTTTCGGATCGCAGCCGACGACCATGACCTTGCGGCCCATCTCGACGAGGCCCGCGACCGTGTTCTGCGTGGTGGTTGACTTCCCAATGCCCCCTTTTCCGTAAATAGCTACTTTGCGCATGTGTGTTTCTCCTGTTTGTTTTGGTTGATGGTCTCCGGCTTTTGCTCGACCGGCTTTTTTTGCTGTCGAACCCTTTCGCAAGGCGCGTGCCAACCTCGGAAAATCCTCTTGTTTCCAGGCTTGCGGGATATGCAAGTTGCTGAAGGGTAGTAAGTTGAATATCTAGTTATCCGGGAAAATAGTTGTTCTCCACTGCGGCGTCCGCCCATCCGCGCCTACCCGCTGGTAGGCCTATTCTCTTTGGTCCTACCGAAATGTAGGACCCGCCCGCCGGACTACGCGGTTATCAAGCGCCGCATTGGAATCATCCCCGAGCGCTCAAAGCCGCGTTCGCAAAATGCGCGTTGCGCTTCCGGCGGCATTTGCTCCGGCAGCGCTGTTATTCTCAGGAATCCGTTTTCGCTTGCGTAATGCACGGTGTAACCGAGCAACATCGCTCCGCATCCTTCTTCGCGGTGCGCCGGGTCGATGACTAGGTCTTCCAGCCAGAGGACGAATCCCCCTTCGGCAGTGCTGATCGTGGAGATCAGGCATGCCAGCGCGATGACATGACCCTCTTTTCGCACCACGCCGATGTGGCCGTGTGACGGATGCTCCAGCAGAAAGCGCAATCCCTCCGCCTGCTTGGCGCGGTCAGCTTCCGCATGGTGAAACGGCGCGAGCATTTCCGCCATGCGGGGCAGATCGGCCAGGGTGGCTTGTTCGACGCGAAGGGAAGGCATGGGGATTCGGCGGGGAAAACGCCGCGTTAATCGCGGACGCCATGCCGCACTTCGCGGGGAACGAGATGAACATTGGGTGCCTTGACCATCGCGACGATGGGATCGCCCTCTTTCAGCGCCAACTCCTCGCACGCCTGCCGGGTGAGCAATGCCGCGAGAGCGAAGCCGCAATCCAGTTTGATGCGGAGCATCGGCCCTTCGCGAGCGAGGGACTTGATGACGCCCGGCAAGCGGTTCCGTGGGCTGGCTTGGGGCAATTCGGACCCTTTGAACAAGATCACATCCTCCGCGCGGATACAGGCGAACACCTCGGTTTCGTCGGGTTGCAGGCTGGCGGCGGAGGCGTTCAACCGGGCGTTCCCGACGGCAAGCGTTGCCATCCCGTCGGCAATATGCAACACGCGGCCCGCGACGACGGTATCCACGCCGACAATCCGCGCGACGTTCTCGTTTGCGGGCTGGCGGAAGACCTCCTCCACGGGGCCGTGCTGCCATACGCGGCCCTCGTCCATGATCGCCAGGCCGTCTCCCAGCGCGAGCGCTTCCACGCGGTCGTGCGTTACCAGCAACACGGGGATCTGGAGAGAGCGCAGCAAGTCCGCCAGTTCGCCGCGCACGGTCTCGCGGGTTGGCGCATCGAGGGCGGAGAGCGGTTCATCGAGCATCAGCAACCGGGGCTGCATCGCCAGGGTGCGCGCGAGAGCGACGCGTTGTTTTTGCCCGCCGGAGAGTTGGTGGGGGAAGCGGTTCGCCAGGCCGTCCAGCTTCAGGCGATCCAATAATTTCGCGACGCGATGCCCGGCCTCGCTCCCGGGCAGAGAGCGCAGCCCGTGGCGAATGTTGCGCTCGACGGTGAGGTGTGGGAACAGCGCGTAATCCTGGAACAAAAGGCCGACGCGCCGGTGCTGGGGCGTTACATAGATGCCGCGCGCCGTATCCGTCCACGTTTCCCCGCCAAAGCGAATGGTTCCCTCCGCCGGTCTGTCGAGCCCCGCCAGGACGCGAAGGAGCGTGGTTTTTCCCGAGCCGGACGGGCCGAACAGGACCGTGACGCCTGGCGTTCCCATCGCGATTCGCAGATCGACGGCGATCTCGGGGCCGCCACGGAACGTCTTGGTGAATTGGAGGGTCAGTGCGTCATCCATACCTGTACGGGTCTTTTTTGGAGCGCATAGGTGATCGTCAGGACGACGAACGAAAAGACTAGCATCAGCAACGAGGTCCGGTTCGCGGATGCATAGTCGATGGCCTGCACCTGGTCGTAGATGGAAATGGAGATGGTGCGGGTCACGCCGGGAAGGTTGCCGCCGATCATCAGGACCACGCCAAATTCCCCGATGGTATGCGCGAAGCTCAAGACGATGCCCGTCAATACCCCCGGCCAGGCAAGCGGAAGCGTTACGCGGAAAAACGTGGCGAGCCGGCCGACGCCAAGGCACCACGAGGCTTCGATCAAGCGCCGGTCCACCGTGGCCAACGCGGCGGCGAAAGGCTGCACGGCAAACGGCAGACTGTAGAGAACCGAAGCGAGCAGCAGCCCCTGGAACGAAAAGGGGAGGCGCGCCCCCGTCACCGCCTCGTAGGCTTCCCCAAGCGGGCTGTGCGGGCCGATGGCCATCAATACGTAAAAACCGAGCACCGTCGGAGGCAGGATGATGGGCAGCGCAACCACGGCTTCCACCAGGAACTTGAAGCGGCGG
>JAQTMF010000005.1 GCA_028714515.1 Chthoniobacteraceae bacterium
CACCAAGGAGGGGCACTTTGCGTTTAGCAACCGCCCCGGCGTGGCCGCCAAGTTCTGGGGCGTCAACCTCACCTTCGGGGCCAATTACCTGGACAGAGAACAGGCCGATCAGTTGGCCGATCAACTGCTTCGCTCCGGCTACAACACCGTCCGCCTGCACCATTACGACGAGGCTTTGGTGCAGAACGGCGCGCATTCGTATGACTTGAACCCGGAGCCGCTGGACAAGCTCGATTATCTTTTCTCCGCCTTCAAAAAACGCGGCCTCTACGTCAACATTGATCTCTACACCATCCGGAAATTCACCAAAGAGGAAGTGCCCGAGCTGGGCGGCGAGGCGACGGGACATATCAAGGAACTCTTCCCCGTATCGGCCGCCGCGTTCGAGTCTTGGAAGCAGTTTGCCAGGAACCTGCTCACGCACCGCAACCCGTACACGGGCATGACGTGGGGCGAGGATCCCGCGTTGATCGGCATCTGCCCCGTGAACGAAGACCCGCTCTTCATGACGCTGGAAGCCGCGCCCGCCGCCATCCAGAAGATCTATCGCGAGAAATTCCAGCAATGGGTCTCCGCGAACGCTCTCTCTTTCTCCAGCGACGGCGAAAAGAACGCGCTCTACAACCGCTTCCTGGCGGAAACCCAGGCGCGCTCCGATGCCCGTATGGCGCAATTCCTGCGTTCGATCGGCGTGCAAACGCTCCTCACGGGCGTCAACTGCGGCACCCACGAGGCCCTCACCTTTGTGCGCGAGCGGTATGACTATGTAGACAATCATACCTATATGGATCATCCCAAATTCCTGGAGAAGAGCTGGAGTCTCCCCACCCAGTTCGCGCAGCCCAACACCATCGAGTTCGCCGCCCAGGTGATGCGGGAGATCATGCCCTGCCGCGTTTACGGCAAGCCTTTCGCCGTGACGGAAATCCACTTCTGCTGGCCCAACGCCTACCGGTCTTCCTCGGGTATCGTGAGCGCGGCGTATGCGGGACTCCAGGATTGGGATGCGGTTTACAACTTTGACTACGCGGGCACCACCAAGGGCGTGACCGCGCTCAGGGAGGGCCATATCTTCCACCTCGTCAACGATCCGGTGAGCTTGTTGGCCGACCGGGCCGCATCGGTTCTCTTCCTGCGCGGCGACATTCAGCCCGCCAAGGGGGCCGTCTGCTTCGCGGTCAATGAAAAGACCGCGTATTCCGGCGACTGGGGCAAGCCGCATTGGTATCCCGGGCCGTTTTCTCTCCTCGGCCTTGTCACGCGCATCGGCAGTCTCACCGGTTCGGCGGATGCGGTGCTCTCTTCCGCCGCGGCCGGGCAGGCTGGCGTCGCCACGGCCGTTGGGGAAGGCGCGCAAGCGGCCAAAGGCGTCTACCCCGTTTCCCAGGATCTGCCCCAGCGCCTGGCTCAAAACGGCGTGATTCCCGCCGCAAGCGTCGAAGCCGGAGGCAACCGCTTTGTCAGCGAAACCGGCCAGATCGAGCTGATCAAAAACTCCGGCGCGATGAAAGTGACGAGCGATCGCAGCGAACTCTTCGCGCTCGGGCCGCGCCAGAGCCAGCAAGGACGGATCGTCTCCGTGGAAAACGGGGAGACGTTTGGTTCCACATATGTCCTTTCCGCCGACGGCAAACCGTTGGCCCAAAGCGAGCGCCTCCTGGTTCTCTGCCTGACCGACAGCCTCAATAGCGGCGTCCAGTTCAAAAACGAGAAAGCCACCATCCTGGAAAACAACGGCAGTCTTCCGTTCCTGGTGAAGCGCGGCTTGTCCAAAATCGCGCTGCGCCTGCCCGAGCTGCCCGGGACGACCTGGCAGGCCTGGGCGGTGGACGCCAACGGAGCCCGCCTGCACGCGGTCCCGTTGCAACGCGCCGACGGTGCGCTTCTATTGCAAGCCGGGCCCACGGCGGAAAACGGCGGCGCTCTCGCCTACGAACTGAAACGCTCCTCGAAGTAGAGCCGCCGGGCTCTTTTCTTGCTCTCTTTTCCCCCATGGCAAGCCCCCTCCCTTTCAGCCTTCCTCGCGAGCGGAAACGGGGCGTGCAACTTATTGCACGCCACTGCTCTTGCCCACCCTGCCGATTCTCGCGTAAACACCTTCTATCTTCGCATTGGAACTAACCCAACTAACCACCCCAGAACCGTTCTTTACCCCCCATTTCCCCGTATGATGACTAACCCCCCATTGGAAACCGTGGCTTGTTCTTCCACCCAATCTTCGATCCGCATATCCAGACCTGGCGGAGCATTTTTCACGGCGGCATTGACGCTGTTGGCGGCCGCCGGTTCGCACGCGGCGACCCTCACATGGGACTCCGATGGGAATTCCTCCAATGGAGTCACCAACATAGCCGCGGCCACATGGGATGCCTCCACGGCGAAATGGTATAGCAACAATTCGGTTGCGGATGCGGTCTGGAATAACAGCAATGGCGATATCGCGGCTTTTCCGTTTGGAAACTATCAGACGATCACGCTCGCCTCGAACTTTACGGTGGGCGGACTTCTATTCAATGGGTCCAACACCGGCAGACTGACGCTCACCGGGGGGACGCTGACGTTCGTGGGCGCGGCGAGTATTACCGGGACCACTGGCGCTACCATCAGCTCGGTCATAACGGGAACCAGTGGTCTCACCGTCAATGTGACCAACGGAAGCGCCATTACACTTAGCGGGGCCAATACCTACGCGGGCGCAACCAACGTCCAGGCAGGGATCGTTCAATTGGGGACCAGTGCATCCCCGATTAGCACTACCTTGGTGCTTGGAGCCGCTGGAAGCGGCAACACCGCCACCGTCCAGACGAGAAACAACCAGGTCGCCGGGATTTCCTCTTTGGGGACCAACGCTGCAAGTAACATCATCCAAGTTTACAGCAACAACAGCGGCGTTCTGGTCATCAACCCTGATGGCGCAACCGCCCCCGCGGATTCGTCTTTTAGCGGTATTCTCCAAGACAACGGCGCCTACAAGCTCTCGTTAACCAAAGCGGGGAGCCACACCTTGACGCTCTCCGGCGTGAACACATATACCGGCGCGACGACGGTTTCGGGCGGCGCTTTGGTCCTGGCCGCGAATACCGGAAGTCTGGTAAGCGGCAGCCTCACCTTCTCCGGTGCGGGCGGCACCTTTAACTATGACAATACCGGCTCCTCTGGGACCAAGAGCCAGGGCATGAGCACGCTGGCTTTCATTGGCGGCGATGGGACCGTTCAGTCCACCCTGGGGAGCGCCAGCAGCGCGACTCTGACCTTCGCTTCGCTTGGGGCGCGCGCCAATGGGGCGACGGGCAACTTTGTCACCTCCGGTGGTGACAACGGCACCACTAACAAGATCGCCATTACCGGCCAGGCCACCGGATTCATCAATCAAGGCACCTTCTTTAACGGCGGCAACTACGCCTACTACGACAGCAACGGTTTTGTGCGGGGAATCAACTATGGGGTGGATGCCAACTCCGTTACCACGGCGGGGACCACGAGCATTTCGGGCTCCAATGTCCAGATCACGGGGAACGTCACGGCCCAGGTGTCAGGAACCATCGGCACCCTCAACATGGTCGGGACGAGCAGCATCAATCAAGCCGCTTCGGCGAGCCTCGGTGTTTCCGGCATCTTGAAATCGGGAGGCGGGAGCGCCTCGATCAACGGCAGTTGGACTTATATGACCGGCGTGGGTGACTTGGTGATCCGCACGGATACGGCCGACGACACGCTGACCATCGGCAGCGCCATCGGCGGCGGCACGCTTACCAAGAGCGGATCTGGCACGCTTATTCTGCTCAACACCGGCAACGGCTATAATGGGGCGACCACGATTGATGGCGGTATTTTGAGCGTGCGGGCTCTTGGAAACGCCAACAGCGGCGGCGGGCTCGGCTGGATATCCGGGGTGGCTGCCAACCTGGTGATCAACGGCGGCACGCTGCAATATTCCGGCTCCACCGTCGCCACGACCGACCGCCTCTTCACCATTGGCGGCACGGGCGCGACACTGGATGCTTCCGGGAGCGTGGCCGCTACGTTCACCAACACCGGCGCGGTGGCCTTCGGCGGCAGCGACACCTCGCCCACATTGACACTGACGGGAACCAACACCGGCAACAACACCCTCGCCGAATCGATTGGCAACAATGGGCGCGGCAGCACCCGGCTGACCAAGGCTGGTGTCGGCACCTGGGTGGTGAGCGGGATAAGCAGCTATTCCGGCGCAACCACCGTGAGCGGCGGCAAGTTGGTCGTGAGCGGGTCGCTGACCGGGACGACCGCCGTTTCCGTTGCCGCGGGTGCGGAGTTGAAGGTCAACGGCCTTATTAACGCGGCTTCGAGCACCGACCTCAAGGGCACTTTGAGCGGATCGGGCACCACCGGCGCGGTCACGGTGCGCACTGGCGGTATGCTGGCGGCTGGCGACGGGATCGGCGTTTTGACCGCCGGGGCCGTGCAATTGCTCGGGGGTTCCTATGAACTCCAACTGGGCAGCGACGGCACGGGAACGGCCGGGACGAACTGGGATAAACTGGCCGCGGGCAGCCTGGATCTCTCCAGCCTGAGTTCCAGCTCCCCCTTCGTGCTGAAACTGGAAACATTGAACGCCGGGCTGCTGGGTTCCCTGGCCACATTCGACGCCTCGGCGGACCATACCTGGGATTCGGTCATCACCTTTAGCGGCATCGTTGGCACGTTTGACGCCAATCTCTTTTCCATCGATACAACCGGCTTTGGGAACACCCTCAACGGAGGCACCTTCAGCGTCGGAATGACCGGGAATGCGCTGGATCTCGAATTCACGGCGGCGGCAGTCCCCGAGCCGGGCACCGTCCTGTCGTTCTTGACCGGACTCGGGTTGCTGCTGGGCGTCCAAACGCTGCGCAGGCGCCGGGGGCAGGCCTGATTTCTCCAAGGCGCGGCGGCCGGAATGCCACGCCTTTCCGTGTTCTCTCCATCCTGGTAAATGGGCAGCCCGGTGAGCAATCGCCGGGCTGTTTTCTCCGCGCGGGGCATCCGCCCAGACGAACGGGCGCTTCCCTCGTGGACGGGGGAGATTACCGGCGCTGTTTTCCCCTCGAACCTCGCGCCGTTCCCTTTCCCCACAAGCTATGATCATCACCTGCAAAAAGGAGGTGCCTTTCCGCTGGATCGCCTTCGCCATTCTCCCGTGGGCATCGTTCAGCTTTAACTACGGCGTCGTGGGCGTTGCCTTCCTGTTTTCGCTGAAGAAGTTTATCGAAAACCCGGCCGGGTTGACCTTTATCCTCAGCCTCCCCAGCTTTATCTCGCTTGTCCTGGGGCCCGTTACCAGCTTTCTCTCCGACCGCATCTGGACGCGTTTCGGGCGGCGCAAGCCCTTTATCATCACCTCGCTGACCGGCATCGCCTCCTGCATGATGCTGATGCCGCTGATGCCCAATTTCTGGACCTTGCTGGCGGTCTTCCTGCTCTTGAACGTCTTCACCGACTTGAACGCTCCCATGGAGCCGCTCAAACAGGAAATCATCCCGCCGCATGAGCGCGGGCGCGCGACGGGAGCCATGTCGTGGTGCAATAACCTGGCCACGATGACGTTTTACTTTATCGCGCTCGGCCGGTTTGACGACGTCCGCTACATGGCGGGCATGCCCATTTTCGGGGAAACGGTGATCTACTGGTCCGCCGGGCTGCTGCTGGCGGTGATGGTCGCGCTCATCATGCTCGGCATCAAAGAGATTGATCAGAAAAGCGCGCTGGTGGGGCAGCGGTTGTCGCTCGGGAACTTTTTCGGCGGGTTGCTGGACCGCGAGCTCTGGCCCGTTTACCTGCTTGTCGTCGGGTCGGCCTGCCTCAATTTTTACGCGGGGCTCGGGCCGCTGAGCAACCTGCTTTACACCGACCAGTGGGGCTATACCAAGCAGGACATGGGCATCAATGTCGCCATCGGCGGCGTCATCAACCTGTTTATCATCGGGTTCCTGACGGTCATCGCCGACCGGCTTAACCGCATGCGCGCCTACCAGACGTTGATCTGCCTCTCGCTGGCGGGCAACGCGATGTATTACTAGTACATCAACTTCGTCCTTCCCGATAAACGGCCCACTTTGATCGAGATGGTGGTGTTTGGAGAAAGCCTCTCGATCATCAGCTTCCTGACGACCATGGTTTATATCCCGATGGTCTACGACTACGTCCGGCGCAACAAGATGGGCACCTACAACGCGGGCGCGCAGATGGTCACGAAGCTGACCACCCTCATCACGCTCAACGGCGTGGGGCTTTTCGTCTGGGGCTATGCGGCGCTCTTCCAGCCCCCGGCGGGGGAGATGACGCGCGTTGTGCTGCGGAGCGAGCAGATCGCGAAAGCCGAAGTGGTCAGCGCGTTGCGCTCCGCCGCCTGGACCGCTCCCCAGGGCGGCGCGCCGGGCAACCCGGCCGACGTGGCTGCCAACGCCTGGCAGGCCACCGGCGTCGTGGCCGACACCGGCCGTTGCTGGGAAGTGCATTTCCGCAACCCGAACAGCAAGGACTTGGCCGCCGAAAAGGAAAATCTCCAAAAGGAAAACTCGCCGCTGATCGCCGAGGAAAAATCGCTTCGCGACAAAGCCGCCGCGCTCCAACGCGGCAACCAGCCCGATGCCGCCCTCCGCGAGGAGGAGGCTGCGGGCAAAAAGAAAGCGCGGATCGATCAAATCACCGGCCGGATCGCCGAGATCGACGCCACCCTCAAGACCCGCGCGGAGAGCTTCCAGGGGCAGGTCGCCCGGGTTCTGGGAAACCGCCTGCTCACGGACGGCGAACAAGTGCTCGGCGCATCCTTGAAGCAAGCGCTCCTGGTTTCCTTGCCCGCCGTCCAGCGCCCGGACCCCTCCGTGCTGGAAAAGATGCTCGATGCGCTGCGCCGCGAGCGCCCGGGGATGATCGATCTGCGGCCGCTCAAACGCGAAACGGGCTACGGCGTCACGGCAAGCGTCCTTCTGGAACCGGGAGCCGACGAAACGGGCGTTGCGCGCGACCTGCAAAACGCCGTCGAACGGGCGGCGGCCAGCCGTGCGCCCCGCCTCTTCGCTCCGGGAACCGCGCCGCTGGGCTGCACCCGCGAACCGGCCGTCACGCTGAACCTGATGACCATCGAGGAACCCATCGAGACCTACGTTTCTCCCGTCACCCGCGTGGTGAACGGCGTGCTCGGCCTCTTCGACCGCGCCCCCAGCCCCGCCCGCCGGCTCGCCGCCACCGCGCGCAACCTGCGGTCGCTTACCGAGACCAACCACGTCCGGGCCGACCGCGGCGCCGCGTCCAAAACCATTGTCCTCACCGCCGTGCTGCCGGAGACGGCGAGCAAAGCCTCCATTCTGGACGATCCGGTCGGCCGAAAATTGCGCGCCCTCCTGCGCGGCAGCCCGGCGGCCCATGAAGCGCTGCCGCGCGTGCGGGCG
Organism: Chthoniobacteraceae bacterium; assembly: GCA_028714515.1. GTDB lineage: Bacteria > Verrucomicrobiota > Verrucomicrobiia > Chthoniobacterales > Chthoniobacteraceae > UBA695. Next base: position 7,410 of record JAQTMF010000005.1, read on the forward strand.
TTTTACGACCGGGCGGAAAAAGCGGCGGCAACCCAGCGGCTCACCATCGCGCGTCCGCTGCTCACTTCCGCCTACGCGCCGATGAAATACGACTATATGAGCGGATATCTCTGGATGTTCTTTATGGGACTCATCGGCATCACCATCACCATCGTCTTCAACCGCTTTGAGGCCAAGGGCCTCATCCACAAGCGCGGCGTCGAGGAGGCGCAGGCATCATGAACACTCCCAGCGTCACGCTCCCCTCTTCCGGCATCTACGTTCCCGGCCACGCCAAGCGCAAGCTCGCGATGGTGCTCTGCGGCGTCGTTCTTTTCAGCCTCGGCGTCTCCCAACTCTGGACGCCGGTCCGGCTGATGGTCTTTGGCAAAAAAGCGAAAGCGGAGGCCACCCAGGTCGTCAAAACGAAGGAAGGCGTGCCCGATCTTGTCCTCACGGACGACCTCCAGATCCAGGCGAACCTGGAATCGCAGGACCGCAGCTCTATCTTCTGGAATGACTTTCGCTTCCACCTGGACGACGGCCGCGCCGTGGATATCCGCGCCACCGTCGGCAGCCAGCTCAAGCCGCTCTTTCCCTTGATCGACGCCGACGGCCTGCCGACGACCGAACCGATCTGTTACGACCCCGCCGACCCGAAGATCGTGGCCTTTCCGCTCCTCATCAGCACATGGTTCGCGCCGGGGGTGATGGCGATCATCGGGCTCGCCTGCGCGTTGATCGGCGCCGTCCTGCGTTACTGGGCGAACAAGCCGATTGAACTGCCGCATCTCCCGCCTGTCTCCGCGGCTCCCACTGGGAACACGCGATAGAAGCTGTGCACGAATTCACTAAAAGGAATGAGGAAACCAGGAAACCAGCAAGAAGAGAAGTTGTCGGGGAATCAAAACTCTGTTTCCTGGCTTCCTCATTCCTCCCTTTCTTTTCCTCATCGTCTTGAATGCGTGAACGCGGCCTAGCAGGACTCGTCCAGGACGCACACGGCCTGGAGCAAATCGGGGATGCGCGATGATCCGCCCACAAGGAGGTGGAACTGCCCCGGCTCCACCACGCGGTGGCCGTCGGCGTTCACCAGGGAGAAAGCCTCGAACGGGAGCGAAAAGCGGAGGGTCCGCGTTTCGTCCCGCTCCAGCGTGATGCGCCGGAAGGCTTTCAGTTGCAAGTCCACCCAGGTGGCGGAGGTCACGTCGTCGGAGACGTACACCTGCGCGATTTCGTCTCCGGCCCTGCCGCCGGTGTTGGTGACGTCCACTTCCAGTTCGACCGGCTCTCCGCGCCGCATCCCGGGCGTCAGGACCCGCAGGTTGCCGTAGCGGAACGTGGTGTAGCTCAAGCCGAAGCCAAAGGGGAAAAGCGGTTCCTGGGTGAGATCGGCGTAGCGGTGCCCATGCTGGCCGCGCACCTGGCTGTAGAACACCGGCTGCTGGCCGACATGGCGCGGGAAGGAGACGCAGAGCTTGCCCGACGGGTTGACCTTGCCCCAGAGGATTTCCGCGAGCGCGGTGCCGCCTTCCATGCCGGGGTTGAACGTCTCGACGATGGCCGCCGCGTTTTGGATGGAGCGCGGCAGGACGAGCGGCTTGCTGTTGATGAGGACGATGATGAGCGGCGTGCCGGTGTCGCGCAGTTTTTCGAGCAGCTCAAGCTGCGCGCCCTGGAGTTCCAGGGTTGCCGTGGAACGGACTTCGCCGATGTATTCCAGGCAGTCTCCGACCACCACCACGGCGGCGTCGCTGCGGGCGGCCAGCGCCACCGCGCCCGCGATGCCGTCGGTTTCGTGCGTCACGCCGGAGCATCCGGGCGCGTAAACCACCTGGCACCCCTCGGGGGCCGTGCGGCGGAGCCCGTCGAGGACGGTCACGGTGTGCTCACGGGGCTGCTTGCCCGCGTTGGCCGCGAATTGGCTCGCGCCGAGAGACCAGTCGCCGAGTTGTTCCAGATCGTTGTCGGCGTTGGGCCCGATCACCGCCAGGCGGCGGATCCCCTCGGGCGCAAGCGGCAGCACGCCGTCGTTTTTGAGGAGGACGATGGACTGGCGGGCCGCCTCCAGGTTCAGTTCGCGGTGGGCGCTGCAGAAGAGGACTTCGCGGGCTTTGGCGGGATTGGAGCGGCGCGGGTTTTCAAACAGCCCCATCTTGAACTTCAGCGAGAGAACGCGGCGGCACGGCTCGTCGATGTCGGCCTCCGTCATCAGGCCGCCGCGGACGGCTTCCCGCGCCCCTTCGAAAAACTCGGGCGTGGTCATCATCACGTCGTTGCCGCTCTTGACGGCGAGCGCGGCGGCGTGCTTGAAGGTGGCGCACACCTTCTGCTCTCTGACGAGGCGGCCGGCGTTGTCCCAGTCGGTCACGAGAATGCCGCCGAAGCCCCATTCCTCCTTGAGGACCTCCCGCAGGAGCCACCGGTTGGCGGTGGAAGGCACCCCTTCCATGGATTGATAGCCGGTCATGAACGTCATGCAGCCCGCCCGGGCCGCCTGTTCAAAGGGAGGCAGGAAATAGGAGCGGAGTTTCCGGCGGGAAATATCGGCCTCGGAGGCGTCGCGCCCGCCCTGGGTCTCCGAATAGCCCGCAAAATGCTTGGCCGTGGCGAGAATCCCCTCGGGATCGTCCAGCCCGCGCCCTTGGTAGCCCGCGATCATGGCGGAGGCCAGTTCGGCGATGAGATGCGGGTCTTCGCCGAACGTTTCGCCCACGCGCCCCCAGCGCAGATCCCGTGTGAGGCAGAGCACCGGCGAGAAGGTCCAGTGGATGCCCGTCGCGGCGACTTCGGCGGCGGTGGCCCGGGCCACGCGCCCGAGCAGTTCCGGGTTCCACGAGCAGGCCATCGCCATCTGGGTGGGATACACCGTGGCCCCCTTCCAGAGCGCATGGCCGTGGATGCAGTCTTCGGCGATCAGCACGGGAATGCCCAGCCGCGATTGCAGCGAGAGATCGATGGCGCGGTCGGATTCGCGGATGTGCAGAAAAGAGCCGACGCCTCTCTCCTTGATGTCGCTTTCATAAGAGCGGGCGTCGAGCATCATGAGTTGCCCGATTTTCTCCTCAAGCGTCATTCGGCCGAGCAGGTCGTTGAGGCGGTCTTCGAGCGGGAGGGCGGCGTTGCGGTAGAGAGGCTGGGATGACATAGGAAACCGGGGCGGGATAGGGACGAAAAAGGGTATGGTGCCCCGCCCCCCCCGGCGATGACAAGCGAGAAGCGCGCCGAAACGTATTCCCGGTCTCTCTGGCCGAGGCCCGCCCTAACAGCGGCGCGAAGCCCGGCAAAGCGCGGCCGATTCCTTGACCAGAAAAGCCTGGAGCCCCTCCACATAGTCCCACGCGCTCCTCCCGCCGCGCGCGAAGGCCGGGGGCAGCGCCTCGAAGCCGCCGCCGATCGGCAGCGTGTTGACCGTGCCGATGGTCTCGATCTGGCTGAGCGCGCTGGCCGCCGGGAAGAGCGGTTGCCGCTGGCCGCCAATACAATCCACAACCTGGCGGAGCATGGCTTGCCGTTTTGTTTCCGAGGGATCGAGATCCCACCGCTTGACTTGCCGCCCGTCCGTTTGGACCGCCACCGCTTCCTTATCCAGCGTCCATGTCAACGTGCCGCGCTCCATGCGGAGGGTCATGCGCGGTTCTTCGCGGACGGGGTCCACGTGCGTGACGATGTGCTCGATGGGGATTCCTTCCCGGGTGGTCAGCCGCACGGCGGCGGTGTCGTAGGTTTCGATGGGGAAGAAGCGCAGGAGGCTCCCCTCGGCGCGCGCGACATGCGCGACTTCCTCCAGGCCGGGCGCGGCAAAGAAAAGCGCCAGGTTGACGAAATGGGCGAAAGCATTGTTGAGGGGGGAATCGAACACCGGCCGCCCGTCGCAGTGCGTTTTGCCCGCCCACCGGTTGCGCGTGTAGTATTTGTCCGTGCGCGGCCAGCTTGCCGTGACCTGGATGGACTGGATCGCGCCCAGTTCGCCCGAGAGCAGGAAGCGCTTGATGTCCCACGTTTGCGGGGCGTACATATCCTGGAAGGCCACCGCCACGAATTTCCCTGCTGCCGCCGCCGCGTCCACGATGCTTTGCCCCTCGGCGAGGCTCCCCGCCAGCGGCTTCTCGACGAGGAGATTGGCCCCGGCGCGCAACGCGTCGAGGGCCATCGGCGTATGCCAGTGAATGCTGGTGGGGATCAGGCAGAGATCGAGCCGTCCCGCGAAGGCCTCCAGCATTTGCCGGTAATCGGAAAAGAGAACGCCGCCCCCGGCGGTGACGCGCTCGCAGGCCTCCGCTTCGTCCCGCGGGTTGATGACGGTGGCCGCCGCCAAATGGGCGCCGCTGTTTTCCAGGACTTGGCAGAGGGATCTGAAAACAAGCCGGGCGTAGCCGGATACTCCAATAATCGCGATGGTGGGCTTCATTTAATGGAAAGAGATTGCGCCGGGGAAGGAAGGCGCGGCGGCGGCAGCCGGTCAAGCGCCGGTTCGTGTAGCATACTGGACCTTCGGGGGGCATCCCGCAAAATCGGGCCGGTTTATACAAATAATTCCCCGGCGAAAAGCGCGCCGGGTATAGGGGATTATTTGTATAAGCTCCCTGTTGCTTTTGAAATGGTGCATGGCCAAGATAGGAGTGCTTGCATGACAAGTCCCTCCCTCACAAAACACGTTTTTTCAAGCCTGGCGACGGCGGTCTGCTTGCTCGCTTCCACGGAACTCCGCGCGGCGTGGCCCACCAACGGCGGCGAAGGCGGCCGCGAAATCATGGTGACAAGCCTGGCGGAAAGCGGCCCGGGCACCTTGCAGGAAGCCCTGGAGGCCAAGGGACCGCGCATCATCAAATTTGCGGTCGGGGGGGAGATCTGGCTCAACGGCGTGCTGAAAGTGACCTCGCCCAACGTCACCATCGCGGGCGAGAGCGCTCCCGCTCCCGGGATCACGCTCATGGGAGACCGGCTCCGCTACCGGACGCACGACGTGATCATGCGCAACATTCGCATCCGCGTGGGAGCCCGGTTGGTCGGGACGAACCCGGACGGCCGGGATGCGCTGGAAATGGACGGGGGCGACGACGGCAAGACGCCCGCCTGCAATATCCTGATCGAGAATTGCTCCATCAGCTGGGCGATCGACGAAAACGTCCAGGTATGGGGGCCGAACAACCACGACATCGCGATCCGCAACTGCATCATCGCCGAAGGCTTGCGGAAATCCCTCCACCCCAAGGGCGCTCACTCCGCCGGGCTGCTCGTCAGCACGGGGAGCAATGTGGTGATCCAGGGGAATCTCCTTGCCTCCAATGATTTTCGCAACCCGGTCATCACCTCCAACAGCGAGGCGCTTGTGGTGAACAATTTCATCTACAACCCCGGGTTCGCGGGCGTTCATTTTTACGGGCGGGACGGCAAGCTGGCTGCATCGACGTTGCAGGTGGACGTGATCGGCAATGTCGTCAAAGCCGGTCCCGATACCCGGAAGGAATTGGGGCTGTTCCACGAAACGGGCCTGAACGCGGGCTCCAGGATCTACTTCCACGACAACCTTTCCCTCGGCACCGAAGCCTTCAACGAGAAACAGCTTCCCAAAGGCTGGGCGCCGGGAACGACTCCGTTTGTGAACACGCCGCCGGTCCCCGTGCCGGATTACGTGAAAGTCCTTCCGGCGTCGCAGGTGATGGAAACCGTGCTGGCCAACGCGGGCGCCCGGGTGCACGACCGGGATGCCGTGGATGCGCGGCTCATCGAGGAAGCCAAGACCGGGAAGGGCTCCATCAAAGACGCGCCCACCGACCCGCGCCTGGTCGCCACTCCCGCCGCTCCGGCGGATCAGGCGGCTCCCGCCGTCAAGGTGGACGAAAACTACCGCGCCCCGCGTGCCGCCGCGCCCGCGGAGAAAGGCAAAAACATCACGCAGGAAATCGCGCCCGGAACCACCCTCGACCTGGTGTGGGTGGACGCCGTGGGGTGTTGGGTGGGGAAATACGAAGTCACCCAACAGCAATACGAGGGGATCGCCGGCAAGAACCCCTCCACCTATCGCGGGGCCACCCTGCCGGTGGACAACGTGAACTGGAACGACGCGACCGCATTCTGCAAGAAGCTTACCGCAAGACTGCGCGAAGCGGGGCTGACCTCCAGCGGCAACGCCACGCTGCCGACCGAGCAGCAATGGTCCGTCTTCGTGGGAGACGCGAAGCTCTCCGATGCCGTTTATGACCGCTGGGCGGGCAAGCCGCTGGGAACGATGCCGGTCGGCTCCAAGGGGGCGAACCAGTATGGCCTCTACGATGTGCGCGGGAACGTCAACGAGTGGTGCGCGGAGAAAGTGCTGCGCGGCGGCGGCTGGGCGAACACCGGCGACATGACCATGGATCTTCCCTACCGGATGCGCGTCGCGCCAAATACCGGCACCTTCAACACCGGTTTCCGGGTCGTGCTTATTCCGTAGATTTCGTATAGAAAGCGCAGGTCGTATGTCGCGTTATTGGCCCCCCATCGCCGCCTGCGTTTTCAGCCTGGGCCTCCTGTTTTCCCAAACGGAGGTCCGCGCGGCATGGCCCACCGATGGCGGCGCGGGCGGGCGGGAGATCGTGGTGACGAGCCTCGCGGAGTCGGGGGCCGGAACGCTGCGCGAAGCGCTGGATGCCGAGGGGCCGCGCACGATCAAATTCGCGGTGGGCGGCGAGATCTGGTTGAGCGACACGTTCTTTATCCGCAACCCGTTCGTGACGATCGCCGGGGAAACCGCCCCCTCGCCGGGCATCACCCTGCTGGGCGACCGCGTAAAGATCCGATCGCACGATGTCATTCTAAGGCATATCCGCATCCGCGTGGGGGCAAGGAAGTCCGGCTCGAACCCGGTTAATCGCGACGCGCTGGAGGTGGACGGCAGCCCGGACGGGAAAGAGCCCAGCCACAACGTCCTGGTGGAAAACTGCTCGTTCAGTTGGGCCGTTGATGAAACCGTGCAAAGCTGGAACCCGAACAACCACGACATCGTTTTCCGCCGCTGCCTCATCGCCGAAGGGTTGCGCCATTCCATTCACCCCACCGGCCCGCGTTCCATCGGCATGGTGATCGGCCCCTCCATTCGCAACGTCCTGGTCCAGGAAAACCTTTTTGTCTCCAACGCCTTTCGGAACATCGGAATCTGGGGCGGCTCGTCGGTGGTCATGCTCAACAACGTGATTTACAATCCGGGCAACGGAGCCATCCAGTTGATGCCGGGCGATCCCCCGAAGCCGGTGGAGGTTTCGATTATCGGCAACGTCATCCTGGCCGGGCCGGATACGCAGCCGGAGTTGCGGCTGTTTGGCCCCGGCGGCGTCAGCCCGGAGTCGCGGGTTTACCTGGCGGACAACCGCGCGAGCGGCACAAAGGCTCTCGAAGAAACGGAGATCCCGGCGGGCTTGGCGGGGGGGAGTGCCGCTCCGCTTGCGGCCAAGCCGCCCGTTCCGCTGCCCCAGGGAACCGTTGTATTGAAGCCGGACGCCGTGCTTCCCGGCGTCTTGCGCCAGGCCGGCGCGCGTCCGGCAGACCGCGATGCGACGGATCGGCGCCTGATCGAAGAAGTCCAGTCGGGGAAAGGATCCCTCAAGGATTCTCCGCTCGACTCCCGGCTTCAGACAGAGCCGGATGCCCGGTGACGGGCGGCCCCTTTTCGGCCAACCGACTTCCCCCCGGCAGGCGGCAACCGTTGCAGCAGGAAGCGGTTGCCGTCGCCGAAAGGGAGTTTTTACTGAAATCTACTGAACCTGCGGGGTGAGCGTGAAGTCGTCCACCGCCAGCCCCTGGTTGCCACCTTCGACGATGGGGTGCGCCCACCGGATCCAGAACGTGGCCCCCGGAGCGATCGAAAGGCCGGACAGGGACGCCTTGATGTTCGCGGAGTTCGCCGGGACGTTCCCGTCCACTCCCGCGAACATGGAATTGGCCGTCAGCGGGGCGTTGAAGTTCAGCTTGGGTTCCGCGGTCCAGGTTCCCGAGTCAAGCGATGTGGCATTCAGCGAATACTCGAAGACGAGCTTGTCGGCCCCGCCCGGCCCGTGCCCCCATTGTTCCCCATGGTAGGCGATATCCAGGCTGGTGATGGTTTTGCCCGTCTTGTTGACAAACGCCGCTCCGAAGGTTGTCAAAACCGGCTTGTCCGCCTTGGTGCCGGAGATGGACCCGAGCGCGGCCTCCGTGGGAACCGTGCGCACGATCCAAACTGAGGGCGTCACGCTGGCGGTGCCCCCTTTGGTGACGCGGAACTGGGGCGCGGGCTTGCCGTTGACCGCCGCATACCACCCGGGAATCGTGCTATTGTCCGTCCAGGGGTAGGCATTGGCGGTTTTGGCGGCGTCGATATTGTTAAACGCCTCGGAATAGGTGGCCGTAAGCGGGATCTGCGCCTGGACGGCGGGCACGGCGGCCAAGGCGCAGAGGATGCCGCCCAGGATCGAAGGAAGCGTCGCGAGGGAGGAATGTGGGATTCGTGATTGCATAGGAAGTGGGTTGATTAAGCCATTAAGGGTGAAGAGAACGCCGTTCTCTATAATGGAAAGCAAGGGAAGCCCGAAGGTTCCGCAAACTTATACAAATAAGTCACGTGGAAATGTTCGCGCGCTGGGGGGCTCAACTTATTCGTATAAGTTACGTTCCTGTTGGTCATGCGCCAACGTCAAGATAGCGTTCGCCCACCTGAGCGCATTCCCCTCAAACAAGTTACCCCTACAAAAACACTACCCCATGAAAAGAGCATCTTCTATTCCCCCAAAATCCCCTCTCTTCTTCCCCCGTGTAGCACCCCTTTCGATTGCGGCCTTGATGGCATGTTGTGTCAGCGCGCAGGCCATCACCTATTCGTGGGTCGACGGCACGACCGGGAACTGGAGCGACACCGCGAGCTGGACGACTTCCGACAGCTCCGGAACGGCTCCCTCCGGCAATGACAACACCGCGGCCCTTTCGTTCGGCACGCCGGGCATGACGGCGGATTACACCGCCACCAACGACATTTCGGTCGGCGGCGCGGCGAACACCGATTTCCAGATCAACTCCCTTACCTTGACCGGCTCGAACGGGACCGCCAGCACCACGCGCAATATCGTCATTGCCAATGGCAGCAATGGCGGGACGCTGACGTTTGCCGGGACGGGCGCTAACGTCAATCTCCTCGCCAACAATGTCACTGGCGCCAAGAACATCGCCTATGATGTGCGATCGGCCGTGAAACTGGCCGCCGATACCACGTTTACGGGGGACGGGAGCGGCTCGTTCCTGTTCAGCGGCGGGGTAAACGCGGGTGGCTATACTCTGACCAAGACCGGGAAAAGCGTCCTGACCCTGGGTGGTGCAAACAATACCCTGGGGAATGTCCTATTGGGGGCCGGTTCGGGGAACAAGCTCGTGCTTGCCGGTACGGTGAGCAATACGCTGGGAAGCGTGACGTTGGACTGTAGCACCGCCAGCTCCGGCATTCTGGCCGCGGGCACGGGGGCGGCGGTGTCCATCGGCGCGGGCTCGGGCGATTTCATCCGGGTTGGCAGTTACAATGGCGGGGCGACCAAGGACAATCTTGCTCACAACGGCGTGCTGGACATGAGCGCCGCCTCGTCGTTCACGGCGAATGTGGGCATCATCGCGCTGGGCAATATCTATAGCAGCACCAGCGCCGCCGCGGCATCCGCCGGGGTGATTAAGCTGAGCAACGGGACGAATGACATCACCGCTGCAACAAGCATCATTTTGGGGCAAGACGCGGGAGGCGCGGCGATCACCAAGATTCCCGTTGGCCAGATCATCGGCGGTTCCGGTGCGACAACGATCCACACACCCATCCTAACGGTGGGAACCACCTCCGGGGTGGGCCTGTTCACCCTTGATGCCGGCGGCAGCGTTACGCTGGACGGGCTTTCTGGCGGAAGAGCGGCGCTCAATGTGGGGTATTCGACGGCCAATGCCAACGTCGTTTCCACCGGCACGATGACATTGGACGGCACTTTCAAAGCCACGTTGAATTCCCTGAACATCGGATCAAAGTCGGGCAGCAGCAATCCGGGCAGGGATTTGATCGGCGTGATGACGATCGGCAATAGTGCCGCAAACCACCTGGATATCCTCGCCAGCAGCACCAACGGCGCTCTTGTCATTGGCAGCATGACGAGCAATGCCGGGTTGACCAATAACGCCAACATATCGGGCAATCTTACGATCGGCAACCTGGACGCCACCTCCGTCATTGAAAACACCAACGCCTCGGGGGTGGGTATTCTGATTGGAAATTACCAGGCGGGCGCCAATGCGAGTGGTGCCATCGGTGTCTCCTCTTCGGGGACCATGACGATGAACGGGGGGACGCTCCTGGTCAAATCGGCGGGAACATCGGCGGCGATTCAACTGGGCCGCATCAATCGAACCGGGACGAAGGATGTGGTTTCGGCCACGCTGAATTTGCTTGGCGGGTCGCTGACGGTGAACAATGACATCACTGCGGCCGCGCAAAACGGGGCGGTCATCAGTAGCACGCTGAACATCGACGGCGGCACCCTGGATATGGGCTCGCACGCCATCGGCAGCGCCGCCGCGAATGTCACCAACCTGGTCCTCGCCAGCGGCACGCTCAAGAACGTATCGGAAATCAACGGCGGCGCGGACATCGTCAAGACCACGACCGGGACCTTTGTCCTGGCAGGCAACAACACCTACACCGGCGCGACTTCCATTAACGCCGGTATTTGGCGTGTCAACGGCACGGCGACTTCGTCCCGCCTCACCGCCGTCAACGACACCGGAACACTCGGCGGCACCGGCACGGTGGGGGCGGTGCAGGTGAACAACGGCGGCACCATTGACCCCGGCAACGCGCACGGCAATATCGGTACTCTGGCGGTCGGGGCCACGGCGATCAAAGGCGGGGCGTCGTATCTCCTGGAGGTGGACAATGGCGGCGGGTTGGACGGAGCGGGCAGCCATTGGGACCAATTGGCCGTCACCGGGAGCCTGGACGTCTCCGATCTGAGCGCGATCAGCCAGTTCACCTTCAAGCTCTCCAGCCTCGACATCGGGGGGGGATTGGCCGGTTGGGACGCCAGCACCGATCATTTGTGGACTTCCGTCCTCACCACCACCGACGGCTTCGTGGGTTCGCTGACCGCCGATATGTTCACGGTCGATACCACCGGATTCTTGACGAACAACTTTACCGGCACGTTCAGTATCGTGCGGGATAGCGCCAATACCAATAGCCTCGATCTGCTCTATACCGCCGCCGTCCCGGAACCCCAAACGTGGGGATTCCTGATGCTCGGGATGGGGGCTTTCGTGTGGCGCGCCCGGGCGATGCGCCGGATTGCATGATTCGGGCGTGAATGATCTCCGGGCCAACAGGCACTCCAGCGCCTGTTGGCCTTTGGTGCAAAGTTGGAAAAAGGATCGCCAAAATCCATCCTTGCGCAATCTTCATGTCTGCCCCGCGATCCCGGCGCAATTGAAAAGTATTCTATGCAAATTATTGATTGGTCGATCATCGTCGCAAGTTTCCTCGTGGTCATCGCGATCGCCGTCTACACGCAGCGCTACATGCGCAGCGTGGCGGATTTCCTCTCCGCGGGCCGGGTCGCCGGGCGGTATGTCCTGGCTGTTTCCAAAGGAGAGATGGGGGCGGGAGCGGTGGTGTTCGTCGCCGGGTTCGAGGTTTTCAACCAGGGGGGCTTTTCGCTCCAGTGGTGGGAACTCCTCACGGCTCCGATCTGGATGCTGTTGACCGTGACGGGCTTTGTCATCTACCGCTACCGGGAAACGCGGGCGATGACGCTCGCGCAGTTCTTCGAGATCCGCTACAGCCGGCCTTTCCGCGTGTTTACGGGATTCCTGGGATTCGCGGCCGGCATCATCAACTTTGGCATCATCCCCGCCGTCGGCGCGCGGTTCATGGCTTACTTTTTCGGGTTGCCCCCCTCCTTCCATTTCTATTCCTGGGAAATCCCCACCTATATTCCCGTGATGGGGGCGTTCCTTGGGCTGACGCTGCTGGTGACATTGGCGGGCGGGCTCATCACCCTGATGGTGGCCGATTGCGTGGAGGGGATCATCTCCCAAATCCTGTACGTGGTGATCATCGGCGTGTTGCTTTGGATGTTCTGCTGGACGGATATCGCGCAGACATTGGGGAACCGCCCGGCCGGGCACTCGCTGCTCAACCCGTTCGATTCGCTGGACGTCAAGGACTTCAACATCTGGTTTGTGGCGATGGGGATCGTGACGGGCATCTATGGAACCATGGCCTGGCAGAACCAGAGCGCGTTCAACTCGGCGGGGCTGACCGCCCATGAATCGCGCATGGCCAACGTGCTCGGGAAGTGGCGCTTTTTCGGAAAACAAGCCGTGCTCACGCTGCTTGCGGTCTGTGCGATGACCTACCTCACCCACCCGGACTTCACCACGCAGTCCCAGCCGACCCGGGAGGAAATCGCGGGCATCTCGCAGCCCAAGATCCAGCGGCAAATGACGATCCCCCTGGCGGTGGAGAATTTGCTCCCGGAAGGGGTCAAAGGGGCGCTCTGCGCGGTCCTCTTGATGGGCCTCATCGGCGGCGACGGCATCGCGCTTCACTCGTGGGGCAGCCTCTTCGTTCAAGACGTGGTCATCCCCCTGCGGAAGAAAGCCTTCTCTCCCAAGCAGCATATCCGGGCGCTGCGCTGGTCCATGGTGGGGGTGGCTCTTGCCGCGTTTCTCATGGGCAGCCTGTTCCGGCAAACGGAGTACATCTCCATGTGGTGGAGTGTCACGACGGCGTTCTACGTGGGCGGCGCCGGGGCGGCCATTATCGGCGGTTTGTATTGGAAAAAAGGCACCACCGCAGGCGCGTGGAGCGGGTTGCTGACCGGCTCGGGCCTCTCCGGCGGCGGGATCTTGCTGCGGCAGATCTACCAGGACCAGTTCCCGCTGAATGGAATGCAGATCTCTTTCTTTTCCTCGCTGATCGCCGTCGCCGTCTATGTGATCGTGTCGCTATTGACGTGCCGCCAGGACTTCGACATGGACCGCATGTTGCACCGTGGCGCTTACGCGCTCGACCCGGCCAAGCATGCCGGCCCCGCCCCGAAGCGCTCCCTTTGGCGCAGCCTGCTCGGGTTTGATGAGAACTTCACCAAGTTCGACAAGGTGCTCACTTCGTCGATTACTTTCTACACCCTCGCGTTGTTCTTTGTCGCGTTGATCGGCACCATCTGGAACCTGATCTCGCCGTGGTCCATGCCGGTCTGGTCCGCCTTCTGGTATATCAAGGCGATCATCATCCCCGTGACCCTCGCGGTGGTGACGGCCATCTGGTTTACGTGGGGCGGGATTTTGGACCTCCGGCATCTCTTCCAACGCCTGCGCCTGCACACGGTCAACGCGATGGACAACGGCATGGTCATCAACCACCAAAACGTGGGCGAAGCGCCGGAAGCGCCGCAACCCGCGAAGCCGCCGGTGACGGTGGACAAATAGGCTTGCCGCGCGATTGGCGGAGGACCGGTCAGGTCTGCGCCCGGATGGTCTTCCCATCAACCCAAGTGCCGCTGACCAGCATGCTCAGTGGCACGGTGGGGCAGCCGCATTCGTTGCGGTGGACCAGATCGACGAGAAAGTCCACGGCCTTGGCTCCGATCACGCGGGGGTTTTCCCAAATCCCGGAGTAGAAAGCTCCCTCATCGGGCACGCTGAGAAGGGAAAAACCGGTTTCCTCCGGCACCGCGACACCCTCCGCGCGCAGCCACTCGTAAACATAAGTTCCCATGGAAATGATGACATCCGGGCGATAGCGTTGGTACCACTTCATGAACGTCGTCCGGTGGAGCGGCTGTTGCAATAGAAGCGGGATGCGGTCGCGCTGCGGCAGTTGGCGCTGGGACATCCAGAACGCGGCCGACCAGTTTCGGTCCGCGCGTTTGTCGCTCTCCAGCGCCATGGCAAGCCCCGGGCGGCGGTACCCGAGGGAGATCAATTTTCGGAACGCCGTTTCCACCGAACGGAACTGTTGCAACGCCACCAGATGCAGTTGCGGTTTTTCCAGCGTATAGCCAAAGGAGACGGCGGAAAACCGGTCAAAACAAAAGTCGAGCTGCATACCGGCCTTGGGTTGCGGCATGAGAAGAATGCCCGGGATGTTGCGCGCCGCGAAGATTCGTTCCAGCCGGGCGCTGGTCATCCCCGGGGCCGTCAATTCATGTTCTTCCAATTGGTAGCCAAGCTCCCGCGCTCGCTCTTTTGCTCCCTCGAAGTAATTCAACAGCGTTGACTGCTGTTTCCATGGGGTGGAGGCGGGATAATTGGAAAGCCACGCCAGCGTCGCTTGAAACCGGGGGGAGCGGACCCGTTTGCGATAGGCGGAGAGGCCGGAGAGATACGGGTCGGGCTGGTATCCCATTTTTTCCGCGATTCCCTGGATGCGGGCGCGGGTCTCCGGCGAAATGCTGAAGTGATTGCTCAACGCCAGCGAAACGGTGGCTTGTGTGACGCCGGCTTTTTCCGCCAGGTCTTTTTGGGTGATTCGAGTTGCCTTTGCCATCGCGGGGATAGGGGCCCAAGGAACGTAACAATAGGCGGGGGCTGTGTGGTTGCAAGGGCATTGTGGGCGGCGCTTGGCTCTTGTCGGCTTATTTGTATAACCTGCAGTATTCTAGCGGGCTGGAAACAACGGATTAAGCTGCCTGGCGAACTAGGAACCACCACTCTATGCCAGCCATTCTTAACGCCGCCCCCATCACTGCGCACGCCGTCACAAAAGGGCCCCAACACCACTTTTTCGGATACTATGACAAATTTCCCTGGGACGCCTCGGGGAGATGGATGCTGGGGATGGAATCCTCATTCATGGATCGCCCGCCCACGGAAAACGATATCTTGACCATCGGGCTGATCGACACCGCGTGCGATAACCAATGGACCCCGTTGGCGCAGAGCCATTCGTGGAATTGGCAGCAAGGGGCGATGGCTCAGTGGCTCGGTGATGGCACCTCCGGCGACATCATTTTCAATGACCGCGTAGAGGGCCGATTGGTCGCGCGGATTCTCAATGTGCACACCAAGGCGGAACGGATGCTCGACACGCCCATCTACGCCGTCAACCGCGCGGGCACGCATGCCGTCAGCATTAACTTCGCCCGCCTGCACAGCCAGCGCCCCGGGTACGGCTACCCGGGCGTGCCCGACCCTTGGAAGGACGTCGCCGAGCCCGAAGAGGACGGCGTTTTCTCCCTCGACCTGGCCACGGGCGAGAAGAAGCTGATCCTGAGCACCGCCCAGGCGGCCAACTATCTGCGCAAGCCGGAGTTCGATGGCAAGATACACCGGTTCAATCACGCGCAGTTCAGCCATCACAACGGGCGCTTCGCCTGCCTGCACCGCTACAAAACGCCGGACGAGGAAGTGGGGAGCACCCGGTTGCTGACGCTCAATCTTGACGGTTCGGATCTTTGCTGCCTCTCCGATCACACCCTCGTGTCTCACTATGACTGGAAAGACGACCGGTCGGTTCTGGCATGGGCGCGCCGGGAGGGGAGGGGAGACCATTACTACCTCTTCCACGACCGGAGCGACCGCGTGGATGTGATTGGCGAAAAGGTGTTCCGCTCCGATGGCCACTGTTCATTCTCGCCCGATGGGAAATGGGTATTGACCGACACCTACCCGGACAGCACGAACCACCGCACGTTGCTCCTTTTCCATTTGGAAAGCGGAGAGCTGATCGAACTGGGGCGGTTCTTCACGCCGCCGGTGACGTGGCAAATCCGGCAAATCCGGTGCGATCTGCACCCGCGCTGGAGCCGCGACGGGGAGAAAGTCTGCATCGACTCGATCCACGAAGGCTCCCGTCAAATCTACGTTTTGGACGTCAAGTCGATCGTGAAAAACACGAGATGATGATTTTCCGCGAGGCGATACGCGTGTAACATCAAACCCCACAGAGAGCCCATGAGATCCCCCCTCTCAAACCTGGCCGAGCCGCCACCTCCCTGCAGCCCTCTGGCAGGGTGGGCGCGGCCGGCTTTTGTTGTGCGGGAACCAAGCCGCGCAGCCTTCCTACCTCCCCCTAATGACTACCTCTCTTAACGGACTATGGGATTTTGAATTCCTCGGAGACGTTGCCGTCGAGGCAATCGATCCCTCGGGAACCGCCGCCACCGGCAAGATGCCGGTGCCGTCCGCCTTCGACGCCCTGCCGGACTACGCCGGGCGGCGGGGCGCGGCGATCTACCGCACCCGTTTTACCGCGTCCCCCAACCACCCCGTCCGGCTGGAGTTCGGAGCGGTCTCCTTCTGGTGCCGGGTCTACGTCGATGGCATGTTTCTTGCCGAGCACGCCTGCGGCTATTCCCCCTTTACGGTGGATGTCCCTGGCGCGGCCGGGGAAACCCGTGAATTGACGGTGCTGCTGGATAATCGTTTTGATTTTGCCCGCGTGCCGATGCACGAGGAGTATTTCGACTTCTACCAATACGGAGGGATCCTCCGGGAAGTCACCTTGCGCGAGTTGCCGGTCAGCGGGCCGTTCGTTGATGCCGTGCAGGTCACGCCGACGGCCGACTTCCGCCGTGGCGAAGTCGAGATCTCCCTCTTTCTGGGCGGGACCGTCCCGGCCACCATTGCCTTTACCACCCGGTTCGATCAAGGCGCCATCCAGCGGCATCAAGCCGCCGTGGAGCCTGGCAACAGGGTGCGGATCACCCTGTGCGTTCCCGGCGCCAAACCGTGGTCTCCCGATTCACCCCATCTGCACGAACTGGCGGCCGCTCTTTGCGATCAAGACGGCCGGCCCCGTGGAGATACCGTCAAAGCGCGGTTTGGGTTGCGCCGCATCGAGTCGCGCCAGGGGGCGTTGTTGCTGAACGGCGAAAAACTCCAACTGCGGGGCTACAACCGGCACGAGTGGCATCCCAGTTGCGGCCCCTGCACTTCCCCGATGCAGATGGTGGCCGATTTGCAGCTCCTGCGCGACCTCGGGTGCAACTTCGTTCGCGGCTGCCATTATCCGCAGGACCAGCGTTTCCTGGATCTTTGCGATGAATTCGGCTTCCTCGTTTGGGAAGAAAACCTCGGCTGGGGACAGCGCGAGCAAACGCTAACCGACCCCAAATTCCGCCGCGACCACCTGGCCGCTTTGCGCGAAATGGTGCGGGCCAGCTTCAATCACCCCTCGGTCATCATCTGGGGATTTCTGAACGAAGCCGGCACCAACCAGGACTACGCCCGCCCGGTGATCGAGGAGACGGTCGAGACCCTCCGGGCGCTGGATCCGTCGCGGCTGGTGACTTACGCGACCATGTTCCCCACGACGGACAAACACTACGACCTCGTCGATATCATCAGTCTCAATATCTACCCCGGCTGGTATGAATGCGAAGGGGTGGAGCACCCACTGGACCTGATCGCCCCCCGCATTGAAGAATGCATGGCCTACCTGGACGCCCATTGCTGGGTGGACAAACCCGTCCTCCTCTCCGAGATCGGCGCCGAGGGGCTTTACGGGTGGCACGATCCTCACAACGATTTCTTCTCCGAAGAACACCAAGCCGAATACCTGCGGCGCGCGGCCTCGGCCGCAATGCACCACCCGCGGTGTTCCGGCATCGCGCTTTGGCAATTTTGCGACGTGCGCACCTATGGCGGCGGCCGTTCGATCAAACGTCCCAGAACCTTCAATAACAAAGGGACACTGGACGAATACCGCCGCCCGAAGGCCGCCTACCGCGCCGTGCGCGAGGTGTTCCGCGCGGCAAAATCCAATCCCTAGCATTCCAACCCAACGTGAAAACGAACCGTCGTTCTGATTCCGCTTTCAGCCTCGTGGAGGTGATCATCGCACTGAGTATTATCTCGGTTTCCCTGGTGTCGGTGGTGGGGCTGATGCCCGCGTGTCTGGGGTCCATGCGCGAGGCGGTGGACCAGACGGCGAAAGCCCAAATCGTGGAGCGCGTGGCGGACGAAGTGATGCTCACGCCGTTTAGCGGCCTGGCGGCCTACGCCGCCAAGAGCCCCTTCTATTTTGACGACCAGGGGACATTGCAAAAGGCGAAGGACAGCAACACCCGTTACGAAGTGAAATTGGCCAGCGCGGCGGCGGACTACCCTGGCGCGGAAGACGGAGCGACCCTTACAACCAACATCGCCGCCTTCTCGCTGGAGATCGCGCGCTGGACGGGGAGTGCGGAAATCGGCGCGTCCAAGTATGTCATCTATGTCCCCAACTCTGGAAACTAGAGGACACAGAAGGCCCATGTCAGATGTCTTGCCAGCATATCCGGGGACGGCGGCACGGAGGCGGGAAGAGCGCGGGAAAAGCGCTTTCACCGTGCTGGAGATCCTCGTGGCCACAAGCATCCTGGTCATGATCCTGGTCATCGTCCTGGGTATGGTGGACCAGCTTTCGAAGATCTGGCGGAGTTCTTCCGAAAGAATCGAAGCCTTTCAGTCCGCGCGCCTCGGCTTTGATTTGATGACCCGCAATCTGCGGCAGGCCACGCTGAATCCGTACCTGGATTACGAGATCGATCCCACCTCTCTCAGTCCGCGCCGCTATCTGCGCAAGTCGGACTTGCGTTTCCTCCTCGGGCCGGCTGGGAAAGACGATCTGCCAGGCGTTCCCGACTCCGGCCAGGCGGTATTTTTCCAAGCCCCGGCCAGCTACACCCTGGATGCCGCGAACTGCGCCGGGCTGGATTCTTTGATCAATACCAGCGGCTACTACATTGGATTTACGCGGAACACGGCGCTCCCGCCGCATGTCGAAACGGCCGTGAACCCCTACCGTTATCGCCTCATCCAACTGCTTGTCCCGGCGGAGAAAAAAAACATCTACGATCCTTCGATGAAGGATAACGAAAAGTGGTTCACGGACTACGTGGATACGAACAGCCGGATCGTCGCGGATAACATCATCGCCCTCATCCTTCGTCCGCAGGCGCCGGGCTCTACTTCGCCGGATATCATTACCGGCAAGGCGTATGCAGACTACACCTATGACTCGGCCCTGAACGTCAACACCGATCCGCAGCCGGTCTATGCCAATCAACTGCCGCCCATTGTGCAAGTGACCATGGTGGCGATCGACGAATCCTCCGCCAAACACATCGACGCGGGCCCGAACCAGCCGAACGTCATCACCTCCGCGTTGGCGGGGAAATTTCAGAATGCGGCCAATTACACGGATGACCTGGACAAGCTCGAAAAAGCGCTGATGGCCGCCCGGATTCGCTACCGCGTGTTTTCGAGCGCGATCCCGATCCGCGAATCCCTCTGGAGCAAATGAAAACGCCTCTCCCCAGACTTGCGCGCCGTTCGGCGTTTTCGCTGATCGAACTGCTGATGGTTATCGCGATAATCGCCACCGTCACCGCGTTTGTCGCGCCCTCGTTCAACTCCATCATCGTGGGGTCCGATCTGACGTGCGCCGGGCAGATGATCGGCGACCAGATGATGTATGCCCGCCAGGAAGCGGTGACCAAAAACCAGGAAGTCCAGGTGCGCTTTTACAACCTTTCCAATGACGCCACGAAAGGCTGGCGGGGCGTTCAAGTCTGGCGCATCGAACAGACCAAAACGGGTTCCGTCGCCATGGCCGCGGGACGGATGCTGTTGATTCGCGAAAACGTCATGATCAACGCCGATGCCGGGCTCTCTCCGCTGTTGACGGCGGATCCCCATATCTCCGGGACCGCGAATGTCCCGGGGCACGGCGCGATTGCCTACGCGGGTTTCCGGTTCCGCGCGAACGGGGCCACGGACAACTCCATCACGGAGGCCAACAGCTTTCTCACGCTTCAAAACGCAAAGGCGCAAGGGCCGGTCCCGGCGAACTACTACACCATTCAAGTGAATCCCGTCACCGGCAAAACCACCATCTTCAGACCATGAAAGCTCGTTTTTCGACCAAGATATCCGGCTTTGCGCTCGTGATCGTGCTTTCGATCCTCGCCTTGCTCGTCGTGCTGTTTGTCGGCCTGCTCACCCGCGCCACCACCGAACGCGCGGCCGCGTCCGGCTACAATGCCTCCATCATGGCACGGCAGCTTTCCAATACCGTGGTGGGTCTCGTCCAAGGCCAGATCAACACCGCGACGACGCAGAAGGAGGCGGGAAGCGGGACCTCGGTGCCGTGGGTTTCGCAACCGGGAATGGTCAGGACCTTCGATTCCCGTGGCAAACTTCTCAATGCCTACAAACTTTATTCGGCTCCCGCCATGATCTCGGGATCCGTAAACATCAATACGGCCACCGGAAAATCGGCGGACGAACCTCCCGCACTGTGGGCGGACAGCCCGGCTTTGTGGGTCGATCTGAATGCGCCGGTCGAAGTGGGGGGCACCAAGCATTTTCCGATTCTTGACGGAACGTGCATCGCCGAGGGATTCTCCAATCCGTCCGCGCCGGGAACCACGGGAACGAACGATTACCAGCCCGTTCCCATGCCCGTCCGCTGGCTCTACGTCTTGCGCGACGGTCAGGTGGTGGCTCCCACGATCGTCGACGATTCCACGGCGGGCAAGACCGCTACCATCGCCGAGGAAACGCGGGATAACCCCATCGTCGGGCGGGTTGCGTTCTGGACCGATGACGACACCTGCAAAGTCAACATCAACACCGCCAGCGAGGGAACGTATTGGGATACCCCGCGCTTTTCCACCAACGCCGACCGCGATTTGGCGAACTACCAGCCCGCGCAGCATGAGTTTCAGCGTTATCCGGGGCACCCGGCCATGACCTGCCTCTCGTCGGTTTTTCCGAATCTCACCGCGGAGAAAATCTACAAGATCGTCCCGCGGGTGGTGGGCGAGGAAGTCGCGCTTTCGGGGGATCCCGTCAACGCGGGCAGGACATCCCGAGAAGGCACGGTCATCGCGAGCGGCACCGCCACGCCGGACAGTCATCGTCTGTATACCAGCGTCGATGAGTTACTCTTCAAGCCCGACCGCACCGATAACGACGGATTGACCAAGGAACAGCTCGACCAGGCGAAATTTTTCCTCACCGCGAGAAGCCGCGCCCCCGAGACGAATCTTTTCAATCTTCCCCGCATCGCGGCCTGGCCGCTCAAGCAAGACCCGTTCACTTTTGGGAACCGCTTCCGGACCACCCCCTTTGACCGGCTTATCGCGCTGTGCTCGTCCATCGGTCCGGCGGCCACCCATCTTCCGTACTATTTCCAACGCGCGACCGCCGGGAGCCCGACGAACGACATCAATATCCCGCGCAACCTGGATCTCTATAAATATCTTCAATACCTAACCCAACAACCCGTGCCCGGGTTTGGCGGCGATTTCCTGACCAAATACGGCGACGACCGCGATCAGATCCTGACGGAGATCTTCGACTACATTCGGTCGGCCAACTTGCAGGATGCCGGGGTGGGCCAGTTTAGCTATACAACCTATCGCACCACCAGCGGGAGCGGCTACGCGCAAATGCCGCTGGGCTACGGCTGGGTGGCGCCCTCGCACTTCATCGCACCGGGCGGGAAAATAACCCAGGGCTTTGGCCGCAGCTTCACGCTTTCCGAACTCGCTCTCGGCTTCATCGACAACGCGACGGCGGATATCGACGACCCCGCCAACCCGAACTATGACGAGTCGCATGGCAGCAACGATCCCAGCAAGAACATGGTGTTTGCTCCCACCGACTCCAAGCTGGAGCCAGGCGAAAAGATCATCCAGGCCATCATCGTCCCGGAATTCTTCTGCCCAATGCAGGGCGACATCGCGCTCTGCCCCGACCTGACGGTGGAAATCAAAGGATTGAGTTCCTTCAAGATCACCAGGGCGGGAGTGCAGCAGAACCTTTTCCCCATGGACAGCGGAACGACCGGCATTTATCAGAAACCGGAATTTTTCCATTCGCGTGTCTCGGGGGGAAACCCGGGATGGCGTTACTTCGGCGTGGGGAAAGGCTCCGTCGCGCGGGGGAACCTGCCCGCGGACGCCATTGGCAACTCCTTGGCCGATGGCAGGACTGTCGCCGATCAATATCCGTTTATCGGCACCCCCATCAAGATCAAGGCGCCTCCCATCAGCTTTCCAAAGAATCCCAACGAGACCATGACGTTCAGCGGCGGAGAACTGACCGTCAACATCTACGCTAATCACGCCGTCGCCGCGGATCCCGCCAATCTCATTCAGACCATCCATATCAAATGGCCTACCGCGGAGTTCCCGATTCCGCGCCTCGTCTCCTGTTCCTATGCGACGGGAGCCCCGGATATTACGAAGGAGAGCTGGTGGACCTTCCGGGCGGGCGGGTGTATCCCCAGCGCGGGCAAGGGCGGGACGCACGGCCGCTTCTGGGGGCTCGCGGAAAGCCCCGGCCAGGCCAGTCTCCCGGAGGCCGACGGTCACAACGATTCCATGGACGCGATGCTCGGGGCGTTCTTCCGCGACGGCTTCGATGTCGTCCGCACCATGCTTCCCCGGCATGGAGACTACCGCATAGTCGCGGGGCTGAACGACGTGCCCGACACGGTCTTTGTGCCTCATCCCTTTTACAAAGACACGACGAAGTACATGGCCTCGAACCTGTGTCATCCTCCCCTGACGACCAAGGACCAGGGTTACGACACGGGGGGCAAATACTTCGGCGCTTTGACGTATCATAAAGACTTCAAGCCCGACATCCCCTCCAATGCCACCGGGGGCGACACACCGGAGGGCACTGGAGATTACGATAATTGCCTAAGCACGGGAGCGGACGGGCCCTACATCAACAAACAGGATGAAGGCGACAGCTACCGGAACGCGGACGGCTCCATCCCCTACTTCCCGGCCACGCCAAACACCTATCCCGGCGGGAAGACATTCTTCTCCCCCAATCGCCAGATGCCCTCGCCCGGCATGTTCGGTTCCCTGCCGTCGGGCATCAAAGCCGGGACCCCCTGGCGGACCCTGCTATTCCGCCCGCAAACGACCCACCCCAGCTATGTCGATCCGAACAACTACTCTGCCAGCGGCAACAAGCCGAGCGATCATCTGCTGATGGATCTGTTCTGGATGCCGGTCGTCGAGCCGTACGCCATCAGCGACCGCTTTTCCACCGCGGGCAAGATCAATATGAACTACCAGATTTTGCCGTTCACCTACCTGACCCGTTCCACCGGCATCCATGCGTTGCTGAAATCTGAAAAGCTAACCGTCGTCCCGAACGGCGCGATCAACTACATGAAACCCGGCATGGACGGCCTGTATCCCAACAGCGTGCGCGTGGATATCGACCGCAACGAAACATTGCGGCAATTCGACGACCGGTTCCGCGCCGGGAAGATCTTTAAGTCCGCCTCCGAGATCTGTGATCTCCAGATCGTGCCGCAGGGACAAACGGCCTGGACAATGGCCGGCACATTCTGGGCTTCCAACCTCCTGACCGGCGACAACATGCGGGAGCGCATCTACACCACGCTCTATCCCCGGCTCACCACGCGCTCCAATACATTTACCGTTCACTTTTGCACCCAAGCGCTCAAGAAAAACACGCGCAGCACGCTGGGCGTCTGGACGGAGGGCAAGGATGTGGTGCTGGGCGAGTTCCGGGGCTCGACGACCATCGAGCGATTTATCGACGTCGCCAACACATCCATCCCGGACTACGCGAAGGATCCGAACAGCATTCCCAAGCAAAAGACCCTGGATAGCTTCTATAAATGGCGCGTTGTGGAAAACAAGCAATTCGCGCCGTGACGAACATCGGATCATCCTGGATAGTTACAGCCTGGCCGGGGTTATTTGTATAAGTTTATGAGCGCATGACGCCCCCGGAGGGGCCATGCCATGGTCCTTCCTAGACGCTGTTTTTTTCGCGAGTTCCTATGATGCATCTCAATTTACTCCATCGGCCATCGCCGGGGCCCAACTATCCACTCTATCGCCGGCAACAAGAGCTGGCCCATGGCGTGGGGCTCAAGGTGACGATTTTTCTTCATTACCAGGATCTGTTCGACCCGGCGGCGGTCCGGGACGCCCTCCGCGACCGGGAGGAATTCGGCGACGAAATCGCGCTGGCGTTTCATAGCCCGCGCGGGCCGGGGTTGTCGGTTCCCAATGGGATGATCTGGTTGCTTTCCGACGCGAAAAAAAGAGAGGTGATGCAGATCATCCTCTCGAAATTCCGCGAAGTTTTTGGGCGGGGCCCGGCGTCGGTCGGCAGCTACCATCTGGACGCCTCGTGCCTGCGGATTCTCAAAGAACTGGCCCCCGAAGTGGAAGCCGTTGTGGGCGGTTGCTTTGAAGAAGGCGTGCGCGTATTCCACGGCTGCAACCACTCCTGGTACCTCTTCAACGAAGGCATGCCGTGGAACCCGTGGTATCCCAGCAAGACCCACGCTCTGCGCCCTGCCGCCAGCGAGGAGGATGCGGGCGGCGTGGTGGCCGTGCCGCATCTTCTCCGGGACATGAGCCTGGCCTACGAAGGCCGGAACGACTTCTGGGCAAGCCATCCGCCAAACGTCATCCGGGGCATGGGCAATGACGCGAGCTTCTGCCCGTACGACCTCAACCTCATCGACCAGTTTCGCATGCAGGAAGAGTGGAACGGCGGTTATTCCTATTACAATTCCTTCGTCAGCGTTCCGTGGCTGACGTGGAACCACAACAGCGAATATCCGCCCGAGGTGGCGTGGGAACTTTACACGAAGTTCCTGGATTACTTGCGATCCTTGAAGGCCCAGGGGCAAGTCGAAGACATGACGCTCTCGGAGTATGCCCGCTGGCACAAGAAGAACCGCCCCATCGGCACCTCCGAAGTCTACCTAGCCAAGGAGATGCTGTATGGCTCTGGCAAGCACTATTTCTGGTATATCGACGCCGGCCGCCGCGTGCTCATCGACCCGACGCAGGGCGGCTCCATTGGCGATCTGCGCCCGTACGCGGGCCGGCTCGCTCTTTCCACGGGACCCGACACTCCCAACCGGGAAAACGGCAGCTACCCCTTCCTGATCCAGTCGCAGCACCGGACGGGCAACTCCCACCATTCCTCGGACGGCGCGCGCACGACGCTCCTTCTCTCCCATGGCGGCGAAGTGATTGATCTGGCCAAGATCCGCACCAAGGTCGCGGGAATCGAGCGGCAGAGCGGCAAAACCATCATGACGCTCACGCCCGCGGAGTTTGCGTTTTCCGACGGCCTCAAGGGCAGCGTTGTCACCCGGTATCACTTCATCCAGGATGGAGCGATCGGGATCGAGCGGACGCTCGCGGGCCTGTCCGATCCCACGGCGGAACTCACGTTGACGGAGTATTTCAAAGCCGCTTACGGCAGAACCGAATATCCCGAAGACCTTCACGGTATCCGCCTGGGAATCGACGGCGCCGACGCCCGCGAAGTGGATTACGACTACTCCGGCGATCGGCATGAATCCAGCGGCGCAACCTGCGTTACCGCCGCGGTCCCGCAGATCAAGACGCGCGTCGAACTTGTGGCGGAGAACGGCAGGGCAACGTCCGGCGCCTGCCAGGTCGGCCATCTCTTCAGTCCCTATTTCACCCTCTCCCTCAACTATTCCGTAAAGAACGAAGAAAGGATTGTCACATGGATGACTCTGTCCAATTTAAGCAGCTAATGCGGTGTCCCGTGTGCTTTTCCCGCGATATCGACGTCCTCATGATCTACGCCGGGAACAGTGCCCACTACTGCCCAAAATGCAGTTTCCAGGGGCAGGAATCCGAGATCCGGGGAATGTACCGTGACATCCAGAAAAAGTTCCACTGGATGACCAAACGGCTGACGCTTGAAGAGCAGCGGCGGATGTAATGTCCGCCATGTAATGGTGTGGCTGGTGATGGAGCATCTGCGGAAGGAGATATCCGCAGATGCTCCCGCCATGGGGACTAGACCTGTGAATTTTCTTTCGTAAACGCGATCACCTCATCGGCGTCGCAGAAGGCGAGAGTCGTGAAAGTATCCGCCGCGCCGCAGTAGAGCGCGATCCGTCCGGTTGCCGAATCGACCAGTGCCGTGGCGGGGAAGACGACGTTTGGAACCAGCCCGGTCGTCTCGTAAGGAGCTTCCGGCATGAGGATGGCCTGGTTGGTGCGGTAAAGGACCTTCCACGGTTCGTCGAGATCAAGCAACGCCGCCCCGGTGCTGTAGACAAAGCCGTTACAGCTTTCGAGGACGCCGTGATAGAACAGCAGCCAGCCTTCGCTCGTTTCGATGGGCGACGGGCCCGCGCCGATTTTCTTGTCCTGCCACCAGGAGAGCCCTTTGGACATCACGTGCCGGTGTTTGCCCCAGAAGGTGAGATCCGGGCTTTCGCTGTAAAAAATGTCGCCGAAAGGAGTGTGCCCCGTGTCGCTGGGGCGGCTCAGCATCGCATAGTTGCCATTGATCTTTCGCGGGAACAAAACGCCATTGCGGTTGTAGGGAAGGAAGGCGTTTTCCAGTTGTTCAAACGTCTTGAAATCGCGCGTTCTCGCCATCCCGATGGTGGGGCCGTGGTAGCCGTTGCACCAGGTGATGTAGTAGGTGTCTCCAATGCGAGTGAGGCGCGGATCATAGCCATATTCCTGGCGCTTGATCTCGGGATCGTCGCACTGAAACTCGATTTCCTTCGAATCGAACTGCCACTGGAGCCCGTCGCCGCTGCGGCCGAAGTGCAGATGGGGCATGCGGTTTTTGTATTCCGTGCGAAAGACGCCGACAAACTTGCCTTCGAACGGAACCACCGCGCTATTGTATATGCCCGTCGCTTGCGGAAGCGGACGGCGGTCGATGACCGGGTTTTTATCATAGCGCCAGACAACATCGGGGCAACCGGCGGGTTTCGGCTGCCAGGGGATGTTTGGAATGGGATCGGAATGAATGGTGATAGGCATAGGGTGATGGATTGGCTGGGGGGAATTGAAACGTCTGCGCGCCGTTAGGACGCCGATTCGCGCGCGGCTGGAACGGGTGAGCCATTCTTCCCTTCCAAGGTCCCGGGGATCGGGGGCACATAGGCGTCGTCACCGCCATAGCGCTTCCAGCTTCGGTAAAGTTTGACGATGGAGAAAAGCATCAAGCAGTGAGCGCTCAGGTTCCAGAACGGCAGGCAGCAATAGGCCGTCCTCGCGCCCCAGCGCGCCGTCAGGATATCCAAATAGACGCCCACCAGCACCCCGGCCACGATTCCCCCGAGGGAGCGCAACATGGAATTTGCCGAGCAGAACTGTCCATAACGCTCGCGTGGATAGATACGCATGCCCAGCGCGGGGTCGATCACGGCAATCAATGCCGCGATCGGCGAACCGAGGCAGATCCCCAATGCGAGATAAAGATAAAAAACGACCTGCGGCGAGGGCTGCCAGAACAGCCACACCATGTAGATCGGGCAGGCGAGGATTTGCAGTATCGCGCCCACCATCACGATTCTCACGGGATGGTAGCGATCCGCAAGCCAGCCCGATATCGGGATCACAACGGCTCCCGAACAGTTGAACGCGAACGCCAGCCATCCCGCCATCTCCAGAGTCAGCCCCAGGGACTGATACAGGAAAATCGTGAACATCGAAGCGGAATAGGCGATGACGATGCCCACATTCGCTAGGAACAGATACCAGTAGTGCGAGGAGCTGAGGCATTCCCGGCCGTAAGCCTTGATCGCCGCGAGCGGGCCCGTTTGCCCGTCCTCATAGTCCGGCGGCGGCGGATACTGCCCCTCCTTGACATTGAAGCACATCACTCCGAAGCCGACGAAATAGAGAATCCCTGCACCGATGAGAATTTCAGCGGAATGCGTATCCGCGTGTTTGAAAACAAACAAGTTGTAGAGAGCCATGGCTCCCATGCTTACCATGCGAAACCAGGACATGAACCGCGCCAGAAATTGCTCCGGAACCACGTCATTGAACAGGTACCAGAACACCGAGTTGACGAAGATATTGAAGAAACTGAACAACGTCATGCAGGTGCCCATGATCGCGATGGCGACCGCCGTGGGAGAGAACCTCCCCAGGAAGCCCGCGAAATGCGCATGGAGCCAGAACCCGATCTTGTCGCTAAAGCCAAGCCCAAGCAAACAGACCAGCAGGAAAGGCATGGTGGCGATAATGAACGGGATGCGCCTTCCCCACCGGCTGCGGTAGCGGTCACTTTTGACGCTGATGATCGGGTTGCAAATCGTATTGATGATCCCGGGAATCGTGGTGATGAACAGCCCCATGATGGTGTTCGAGGCGCCCATCGCCTTGAACTTCAACGGCATGATGCTGGGGACGATGGTCTCCATCAGCTGGAAACAAAAGTCCCCCCACAATAGCCAGATACACAAGACGGCCAGCGCCCCCTTGGTATAAGTCAACGTGCCCGTTTGGTAGACTTTAGGCGCCTCCGTCACGGAAACCCTCCAAGACTAGTCCCTGAATGTTTTCTATACTCAGCGCACCCTTGAAGTAGTCCGGCCGGTCGGGACCCCAGGAAACACCGCAGTTGCGGAGCGTGACGCCCTTGGCATTCTGCAAGAGAAAAGCGTAGGTGGGATGTTCCCGCACCCCGGCTTCATAGCCGTCCATCGCCCCGGGGCACGGCCGGAGATCGAGCATACCGCCCGGCCATTTCGACCACTTGGCCATCTCGATGTGCACGTTTTCGAATTCAATTCCCTGGAGATTCTCGGGCCGGAACCCATGCACGAGCACGCCATTCTCGCTGCGGGC
Source organism: Chthoniobacteraceae bacterium (assembly GCA_028714515.1). Taxonomy (GTDB): domain Bacteria; phylum Verrucomicrobiota; class Verrucomicrobiia; order Chthoniobacterales; family Chthoniobacteraceae; genus UBA695. The sequence continues at coordinate 36,014 of JAQTMF010000005.1, forward strand.
GCGGATATTCTGGAACCGTACATTTTTCGTCTGGCCGACATCGTCTTTCTCCGTCCACGGCAACACCTTCACGTAGATCGGCTCGCCGCGCCCCCACCAGCGGTCATGGAACAGGCGGGTCTCGATGAACATATTCGAGAAGAGAACATTCTCGATATTCGCCTCAAAACTATGGTTGATCGAAAGCCCGCGGTGACTGGAAGAGATGATGCAGGAATCGAAAATGACATTGCGGACCGGAGCGGCGATTTCGCATCCGATGCAGATCGCCGAGGAGGTGCTCTTCAAGGTGCATCCGCTCACGATGATGTTCTCGCTATGGCCATACCGTTCAAACCGGCGCATGGTCTTCAATACAATCGCATCGTCACCGGCTTCGATGTGGCAGTTGGTGATATGCACGTTCCGGCAACGGTCAATGTCAATGCCGTCACTGTTCGGTAGTTTCAGGTCATTATACATCCGGATCCCCTGGATCAGGACATCCTCGCAGCCCACCAGCCAGAGCGTCCAGTTGGCGCCATCGCGAATCGTGATATCCGTGATGGTGACGCGCTTGCAGCCTCCGATGTAAAATGTGATCGGCCGCTTCTCGGGCATGACATAAATGTGCGGGAGCCGTTCGGCGACATAGGCCCGGCCGTTGCCGTCGATCACCCCTTTCCCTGTAATGGCGATGTCCTCCCCGTCTTCCGCGCAAATGAACGCGCTCTCGATGCCGTGGCGATAACCTTCCGGCGGATGAATGTCGTCTATATCGCCGCTGCACAACAACGTCGCTCCCTGTTCAAGATGAAGCTCCACCCGTGAGAGCAGGCGGATCTTGCCGGAGAGAAACGTGCCAGGCGGGACGACAACCGTTCCGCCGCCATCGGCAGCGCATGCGTCGATCGCCTCTTGAATATACACGGCGTTGTTTGTCTCCCCATCGGGGACAGCGCCGAACTCTGTGATCGGATAGGTTTCCCTCGCGGTAATCATGGTAGTCGTTTGTGGTTGTTGCCCAGTTACTGTTGATAGACGCGGACGTAGTCGCACTCCATCTTCCACGGCATGGAGGCTTCATCGACTTCCCACGGCTTGGTCGGCTTGCCCTGGCCCGTTTGCTCTTCGGCATACCATTTCCCGCCAACGGCCAGGTTGATGATCAGATACATCGGCACCTTCATCGAATCCGGCGTATTGCTTCGCGTGAAGATCTTGCCGTCGAAGTAGAAGACAATCTCGTTTTCATTCCACTCCACGCCCCAGGTATGGAAATCCTTCGAGATATCCTGCTTCACATCGTTGAACCCAAAGTGAAAGCTAACCTTTTCGCCTTTGCGCTGAAGCACCGCGCTGTCGTATTTCGTCACCCACGAGCCGAAATATTCAAAGATGTCGATTTCGGGCGGCCACGGGTGCGCCTTCGCGCCTTCCCCTTGCGACGGATCGTCGGGAAGCATCCAGAACGCGGGCCACGCGCCACGGCTTGAGGGGAGCTTAAAGCGGCCTTCAATATAGCCATATTTGAAGGTGAATTTGCCGTCCGACACCAGCAAGCCGGAGGCAAAGCAACGCTGGTTGCTCATCGAGAAATTGTGCCAGAGAGCTTCCGGCACTTTGGTTGCGGAGATGGTCAGGATGCCCGGTTTTTCAAACGAGAACGGGTTGATCCGCTGCTCCGGTTTGATTTCGCCGCGTCCCGAGAAATCCTTGTCGAGGTAGTACTGCGCTTCAAGGTTGCCCGCCAGCGTTCGTTCGCTCGACCCCTGCCAGAACGTGGTGATCCATTTGGACCGGTCGATGTAAGGTTTGCCATCCTTGTCGGTGACAGCGCTGAATTCGTCATGGAACTTCAGCGTCATCTTCTTCCCGAGCGGCGACGTGATCGTCTGCGGCACAAACGGGTCGAAAGCGAGAAGCCGTTCGCCGGACAAAACGAGAACGGCGGCAGTAAGGATATGGAACGTGGTCTTTAGCATAGGGGAGTGTTTGGGAGTGAAGATGAATGGAAAATCAACGGATCGGTTGCGGCGCGATCTTGTCCAGGAGCGGATTCAGTTCGGCGGCCCACATTTCGTAACCTTCGAGCGTGGGATGCAGGCGATCGATTCCCAGGCCTTTCCAGTTCTCGCCCACGGGGGTGAACTTCGCCGCGAGATTAAGGTAGAATACCGACTGGTTATCCGCGTAGGTCTGGATAATGGCATTCGCCGCATCCATCGTCTCCTTCGCGCGGCCGTTTGGTAGAATGCTGACCAGGATCACCTTTACGCCGGGGAACATCGACCGCGCGGTATCTGCGATCGCCTTGACGCCCGCGGCGATATCTTCCGCCTTGTCCTTCACATTGTTGGTGCCGATCAGGACGACCGCGGCCTTTGGCTTAAAATCTTTGATATCGAGATTCTTCAGGCGCCAGAGCGTATTTTGCGTCGTATCCCAGCTTTGGCCAAAATCCAACGCGCGATCCGCGTAATACTTCGCCCACACCGGCTTGCCGATATTCCATCGGAAGTTCATCGTGATGGAATCGCCGATAAAGAGGAGATCGCACGGCTTGCCCTTCTTGGTGGCGAGATAGTCCTCCCAGCACGTCTGATAATCGACGCGGGATTTGAAATTGTGATCGTCGGGAATTGCTGTCCGCGGCGTGCCTGCCGCCGGAGTGTCAGCCGCAGTTGCCGCCACGATGGGCAGGACAATAAGCAACGCCGCGTATTTCAGGATAGTGTTCAATGTGTTCATTACAAAGGTGGGAGCCGGGGATAGAGGGCGATGAGACTCGGGCGGGCGCTAGTTGGAGAACTGCTTGGTATAGAGCACGCGGAACTTGTAGTAGTCATCGAGGGACTTCGAACTGTCGGTTGCGAAGTCGGGCAGCGTGGAATCGTTGGGATCGACATACCGCTCGATCGTTTGCGATCCGCGGTATTCTCCCACCACCACATCCCTGCCTTCGTCCCATGTGGCCGGCGCGGTATTTTTCAGCTTCTTCAAAGTCTGCACGCGCATGTGCACGGTGAACGTGTTGGATTTGGTCGTCAGGCGCGGGTAAATGGTGGCATAGGGCCGCTCGCGGGTATTGTCTCCCGTCAGCCGGTGCGTGGACCAGAAGGTGGCGTAGTCGAACGACGTTACCGTCGATCCATCGGCATCTATGGAAGGCACAAGGGGGATGTCGCAGACCTGCGAGGCGGAACGGAAAATATCATTGTTGGCCGTGAAGTAATTGGCGAACTGCTTCACCGTTTCATCGAGGTTAAGCGGCACGCGGTAATTGTGCGTTGTATAGTTAACCGTCGTTCCGCCCGAGATGTTCTTGTATATCGCGGCGTCGCTGTCGGGGATAATGGTCATGCGTTCTCCTTTCAATACCGCGCGCAGGCCGGTGCTCCGCGTGATATAGTTGAAGGGAGCCATCTGGTAGTTCATGTTGATCCGGCCCGCGGTGGAGAGCGGTTCGGTGATCGGATAGGGTTCGACGATGGGCATCGTGAAGAGAT
>JAQTMF010000006.1 GCA_028714515.1 Chthoniobacteraceae bacterium
CTCGTTCCCAAACTCTATTTGGGAACGCACTTGTTCCGGCAACTCTATTGCCGGATATGGCTCGCCCGTCCCACACCCCCCGCCCGAAGAACCCACCGGAATATGGGCGTTCCCAAGCTGGAGCTTGGGAACGAGTTACGAAAGAATTTCCATGCAAGCCGCGCCATTCCGGTTTACTAAGTGAACGCGAACATCCCGCCACGCCCGGATGTCCGCTTTCCTGCCCCATGATTAAAGTCGAGCACCTCACTAAACGCTACGCCGGTTTCACGGCCATCAATGACCTGAGCTTTGAAGTGGAAAAAGGCGAAATCGTCGGCTTCCTCGGCCCCAATGGCGCGGGCAAATCGACGACGATGCGGATTCTCTCCAGCTATATGCCGGCCACTTCGGGGCGCGCTTCCATCGCCGGGTTCGATGTGTTCAGCCAGTCGATGCAGGCCCGCCGCCACCTCGGCTATATGCCGGAAAATGTCCCGCTCTACCTGGATATGCGCGTGGATGAGTACCTCCGCTACCGCGCCGCGCTCAAGGAGATCACCGGCGCGCGCGCCCGCGAGCGTATTGGCGACGTAAAGGAACTCTGCACGCTCAGGGAGGTGGAAAACCGGATCATCGGCACGCTCTCCAAGGGCTACCGCCAGCGCGTGGGCCTGGCCGACGCGCTGCTGCACTCGCCCGACCTGCTTATCCTCGACGAGCCGACCATCGGCCTCGACCCGAACCAGATCCGGCAGGTGCGCGACTTGATCCACACCCTGGGCAAGCACCACACGATTCTTCTCTCCACGCACATTTTGCCGGAGGTCGAGATGACCTGCAGCCGGGTCGTCATCATCAACAAGGGGAAGATCGAGGCGGCCGACACGCCCGAGAATCTGGTCCACGCCATGCGCGCCGCCGGGGGCATCCGCCTGGAGGCAAAGCCGGGCAGCGACGACGCGGCCGCGCTGCTGGGGCGGCTGGCGGGCGTCAAGGAGGTCCACACCGAAGCCGAGAGCGACGGCTGGAACCTCTACACCCTGCGCACCGACTCCCAATCCGATCCCCGCGAGGAAATCTGGCGGCTGGCCACCGACCGCCACTGGACCGTCCGCGAACTCTCGCGCCGCCGGGCCACCCTGGAAGACGTGTTTGTGGAAATGACCCTCGGCGACGAGGATTAAAAAAGAATCCGCAGATTTCGCAGATAAACGCAGATTTTTTAAGATAAAATGGAGTATAGCGGTTCTTCCTGTTTTTGCCTTTGCGTGCTTTCCCCTGATTATCTGCGGAAATCCGCGCAATCTGCGGATAACCCCTTTCCTACCCTGCCATGACGAAATTTCTGACCCTGCTTTCGCGCGAGGTGAAGTCCACCTTCTACTCGCCCATCGCCTACATCGTAATGTGCTTTTTCCTCGCGCTCACGGGGCTCTGCTTCTACAGCGGCGTCGCGTTTCTTTCGCGCGGAGCCACGGAACTGACGGTGGTGGAGGCGTTCTTCGACTCCGTTCCCTTCTGGATCGGCTTTATCCTGATCTTCCCGCCCATCACCATGCGCCTCTTCGCCGAGGAGTTCAAAATGGGCACCATCGAGACGCTCATGACGGCCCCGGTGAGCGACGGGCAGGTCGTCCTGGCCAAGTTTGGCGGCGCGCTGATCTTTTACTGCATCCTGTGGCTGCCGACGCTCCTCTATTTCGTCATCTTCCAGCAGGTCGCCCGGACGGACGCGGCGCTCGCGGCGGGAGCCTACTGGGGCAGCTACCTGGAGTTGCTCCTGGTGGGGATGTTCTTCCTCTCCGTGGGCTGTTTTTCCTCTGTGCTGACGCAAAACCAGATCGTGGCGGCGGTGATCTCCCTGAGCCTCATCGTCATGTTTTTCCTGGGCGGGCTGGTGGCGTTTTTCTCCCCCAATATTTCGCCGGTTCTGCGGATGGTGAGCAGCTATTTCTCGCCGCTGGAGCACATGGGCGAGTTCTCCAAGGGCTTGATCGACACCCGCCGCTTCGTGTTTTACGGCTCGGGCACCGCGCTCATGCTCCTCTTAACCCATCTCGTTTTCCAATACCGCCGCTGGAAGGCGTAACCCTCTCTTTTCCATGGCCAAGAACGCTTCCATTCCCCGCACCAAGATCGGCTTGAACGTCCTGCTCCAGGCCGTCGCCTTCCTGGCGCTCTTCGCGCTGGTGAACTACCTCGGGTTCAACCACTACAAGCGCTGGGACTTCTCCCGCGACCAGAAATACACGCTCAGCCAGCAGACCCGGCGCGTCATCGGCAACTTGAAAGCGCCGGTGCGCATGATCGCCTTTTTCTCCGGCGGCTCGCCCATCGCCCAGGATACCGTGACGCTGCTCCGCGAATACGCGGCGGCCTCGAAAAAGCGGATCGAAGTGGACGTCGTGGACCCCTTCCGCTCCATGGCCCAGGCGCGGGAGATCGCCACCCAATACAAGCTGCGCGACAACGACAACGTGGTCATCATCGCCACCGAGGGCCGCACGAAGTTCGTCAACGCCGCCGACATGGCCGAGTATGAGCCTTCGCTGAACCTGATCGACAAGCCGCGCGTGAAGACCTTCAAGGGCGAGACCGCGCTCACCAGCGCGCTGATCGAGATCAGCGAGGCGGGCTCCAACCAGATCTACGGCCTCTCCGGCCATGGCGAACCGCTGTTCGAGGCGCGCTCCCCCTTCAGCGGCCTCAAGGCCTACATCGAGCGCCAGAACGTCAAGGTCTCCCCGCTGAAACTCACCGATGTGGAGAGCGTTCCGCCGGACGCGAAGGCGCTGCTCATCATCGCCCCGCGGTATGACTTCTCCGACGCGGAGATCCACGCGCTGCACAACTACTGGGCCGAAAGGCGCGGCCGCATCTTCGTGGCGCTGGAGCCGACCACCCCCACGCCCAAGCTGGCCGCCTTCCTGGCCGAAGCGGGCATCGCCGTCCACGACGACCGGGTGTTGCGGACCTACCCCATCAAGCTCGCCACCGGGATGTTCCGGGGCGTGATGAAGGAGATCACCGGCGACATTCTCCCCGGCTCGCTGATCACCAAGCGGCTCGGCAACGTGAGCGTCAGCTTCATCGGCGGCGTGACCCAATCGCTGGGCCTGGATACCGAGCGCGCCGCCGCCGCGGGCATCAGCCTGAAGCCGCTCATCCGCGCCTCCAGCCCCTACTGGGGCGAGACCCACTACACCGAGCAGGCCGTCTACTTCAACCCGAAGGAAGACTACATCGACCCCATCGTGGCCGCCTCGGCGGAGAAAGGGGCGCTCGCCAACGAGAGCGTGCGCGTCGATTCCGCGCGGCTCGTCGTCCTTGGCAGCTCCGCGTTTCTCTCCAACGAGATCCTCACGGATACCGATCTCGACTTTGTCTTGAGCAGCCTCAACTGGCTCCTGGACCGGGAAGAGATCATCGGCATCGCGCCGAAGCCGGTGCGCAACCTCTCCCTCAACTTGACGGATTCGCAGATGAGTTCCATCGGCCTGCTGACCATCCTGGCCATCCCCGCCTGCGCGGCGGTCCTCGGGTTTTTCCTCTGGCTCAAACGGCGGCGCTAACGTCCGCCTCGCCCCTTTCTGCATGAACACGAAAACGACTATTCTGCTCCTGGCCGCTGCGATCCTCCTCGTTGGATTTATCGCGTTTTTCGAAGTCAAACTCCCCAAAAGCTGGCAGGCCGCCGGCCGCGAAAAATACGCGCTGGTGTTCGACCGCAACCGCGTGACGGGCATCGACATCCAGAGCAACGAAGACAAGGTGGAACTGCGCAAGCGCGGCGACCAATGGGTGATGGAGTCCCCGGTGAAAGATCGCGTGAGCGCCGCCGCCATCCAGGAAATCCTCACCCACTGCGAATCGCTGGAAAAGGAACCGGTCGCGGGCTGCCGCAACGCCGACAAAAAGCAGTTGAAAGCCTTCGGCGTCACCAAACCGGCCGTGCGCATCAAGCTGGTGGGCGAGGAGATGCCGCCGGAATTGCTCTTTGGCAAGGAGACCGCCGTGGAGGGCAAGCTCTACATCCGCCTGGAAGGCTCCAACACCGTCTCGGTGGCGAGCAACGAACTGCGCAACCTGATCATGCGCAAGCCGGATGAATTCCGCGAACGGCAATTGGCCGACTTCAACGCCGACAAAGTGCTCCGCGTCTCCGTGAAAACCGCCGCGGGCGAGATCGACGTGGTCCGCGAAGCCGGGAGCTGGCGCGTGAACAAGCCGCTGCGGGCCCAGGCCGAAGCCTCCAAGGTAAACGCCTTCTTGAACAGCGTCCTTTACACCAAAATCACCGCCTTCCTGCCGGAAAACAGCGCCAACCTGAACAGCTACGGCCTGAGCGAGCCGCGCGCCTCGCTCACCTTCTACGTGCAGGGCCAGGCCCGCCCCGTCACGATGGAAATCGGCGCGCGCGACGAAAAAACCGGCGGCATCTACGGCCGCATCTCCACGCGCGGAGCCGTCTTCCTGCTGCCCAAGGCCTCGGAGAACATTCTCGGCCTGCAACCCAACGACCTGCGCGACCGGCGGCTGGTGCACGTCGATATGGACCAGACGGACCGGATCACCCTGCGGCCCGAGGGAAAACCGGCCGTCATTTTTCAGCGCAAGCTGGAGGAATGGACTGTGCGCAGCGACAGCCGACGCGATACCCCAGCCCCCGCCAACAGGGCCAAGATCCTCCAGTTCGTGATGAAACTCCAAAATCATCTCGTTGCCGCTTTCGTCACCGACGTCGCCTCCGATCTTGCAAAATACGGCCTCGACCAGCCGCGCCTCCGCGTCGTCTTCTCCGCCTACGCCTCGGAAAATACGTCCGAATCCAACGCGGGAGAACTTCCGCTTGTGACCGTGGCTTTTGGCAAAACCGAGGGCGACCTCGTCTATGCCCGCGTGGAAAACGAATCCTCCGTCGTCACCGTGGACAAATCGCTGCTGGACGGCATCCCCCTTTCCCCGGGGGCCTGGCGCACTCTCGCGCTCTTCCGTTGCCGGCCGGCCGAAATTTACAGCCTCTGCATCACGCCCTACAGCGACGGCATCCAAAGGCAGTCGCTGAAGCTCGCCATGCGATCCTTCAACTGGATCGCCGACGACAAAGCGCCCCCGGGCATCCTCAACCGCGGCAACATTCAGGGGGTCGTCAACGTTCTCGCCAACCTGAACGCGCAGCAATGGACCGACGAGTCCGGCCCGCTGACCCCGGCGATGGTGGTTGAGTTCGCCGCCACCAACAACCGGACCGGCAAGCTGACCCTCGCCGCCCCCGACGAGGATGGTTCCTGTCTCGGAACCTTCCAGGGGCAGACCGGCATTTTCCGCTTCGGCGCACCCGAAGGGAAGGCCCTGCGGCAGCGGCTCATCGACCCGTTGATCCAGTAAACCGCGCGAGCGGCCGGACTTACGCGGCCAGTCGCGGGGAGGGGCGTAATATTAGATAACAAGAAATGTCGATCCCCCGCCAAGGAGGGTGGGGTGAGGGGGGACGGACTTTGTTTTGTTCTGGATTCCAAATGTCCAAACTGTCCCTGAAGCAAGTGATGACAAAGGGGGTGTATTTCTACGTCCCCACCGTCCCGAGCGACCCCCAGAAGATGGATCACGTCACGGAATGCCTCGCCGTGGGTCTGCACCGCCTGGGCGTGCCTCTGTTTTGCAATATCGAGACGCCCCATTCCCGGCAGCGCGATCTCAAAGCGATGGGCTCCCATCTCTACGTGATGAACGTGACGGAGAAAAACTACAGCCCGACCCTCATGAAGGCTTTTGAGAGCTTCGCCGCGCCGCACAAGGTGATCCTCTGCATGGCGGACATCGCCGGGATCATCTTCACCCCCGACGGCCTCCCCTCCCTGATGACGCACGAAAACCAGTTCCGCCGGGTGCGCGGCCGCCGCATCCCCTGGGCCTTCGGCCTCTCCGAGCGCACCCTCCAGGAGACCGCCCCCGAGGTGCCGTTTGACCAGCGCAAGAACGTCATCATTCGCAATTTCCGGCCGTCCGGCAACCAGGAGGTCCGCAACGCCCTCGATTTGATGCTACTAGATCATCTCCAGGACCACTTCACCATCGACCGGGAGATCAACGCCAACCACAACGAACGCCTCCTCTCGTCCCTTGGCTGCCTGGCGTATGGCGGTTCTTTTAGCGACGACCTGACGAAGAATCCTTATTTTGCGGCGCAGCCCTCGGTGAAAAGCGTGTTCGACCAGATCACCTTTCGCCAGCCGGTGGCGATCGTGCGCTGGGATAGCTGGCGCTGGTGGGAGTCGCTGGCGGCGGGCTGCTTGACGTTTCATTTGGACTTCGACAAATACGGCTTCGCGCTGCCGGTCATGCCCAAGGCCTGGGAACACTACATCCCCATCGACCTGGCGGACCCGAAGGGGACGGTGGACCGGCTGATGGCGGAGCGCCCCCGGTGGGCCGGGATCGCCGCCAACGGCAGGCAATGGGCCAGGACCCACTACTCCTGTGAAGCCGCCGCCCGGCGCCTGCTGGATTACGTCGAGCACAACGTGCTGTTCCCCGCTTGATCCCGCCCCGGGGGCTGTTCACGCATTCAAAGAGGTTTATCCGCAGATTTCGCGGATGGACGCAGATTGGAAGGCAGAAGATCTCCTTTTGTCATTCCGGAAATCTGCGAGAATCTGCGTAATCTGCGGACCCTCCTCTGCCTTTTGGAGTTCGTGAAGACGCCCTAAAACGGCTCGACGGTGGAGAGGTAGTTCGTGATGGCCCAGGCGTCCACCAGCGGCATCCGCTTGAGTTCATGGCCCGCGCCCCAGGTGTCGGAGAAAAGGATCTCTTGCGTTTTCTCGTTGTAGCCGATGATCAGCCGCATGTGCCCGCTCGGGACCTTGGCGGGCGAACCGTCCGGGAGCACTCCCAGGACCACCGCCCAGAGAAGCGGGTAGCCGCCGTCGATCCGGGTCTTCACATGCCGCTGGAACGCCCCCATTTCGCTCTTGGATTTGGTGCGGGCCGCGCGAAGGATGTCGGGCTTCATTTGCTCATAGAGCGCGCCGAGATCCTGGACGCTCGGGTTGATCCCCGTGTCCTTGGCCCGCTTGGCGGCTTGCTGGTAGTCGGCGATAAGCTGCTCGAAAGAGATCTCATACACCGGCCGCACACGGATCTTGAGCCGGGCGGTCAGTTTTTTGAGGGACTCCATCATCGCGCGGACGCTGGTCCCCTCCTCGGCGGAACTGTTCGCCAACTGCGCGAGTTCGTTCGCGTCGGCCTGGATCCCGTAATACCGCAGGAGGCGCTCGGATGCCGCCACGACGCAGTAGCCCTTCTGGCCCTGGTCCACCATCGGCACATCCTTGATGACCACGTCCCCCGAAGCGACATCGCGCGTGACATGGTCGGTCCCCCGGAACGGCGCGGCCGCCTTCTTGGTCGCCTCGAAGGAGGCGGCGAGGAACCCCTTGGACTTGTCCACGCCGGGCGAGATCCGCAGGCGCACGAATTCCGCGCGGAAGGGAATTTCCGGCGTGTGGGTGCAGGAATACTCCAGGAGGTAAACAACCCGCGGGGTGGTCCAGGTCACGCCGTCGGCCCGCACTGCGTTGGAAGCGTCCCGGCCCCGGGGAACAAACTGGACCTTGGTCGCGGTGGAAACCGCATCCACCGCCTTCTTGATGAGGGCATCGTAGTCCCGCCGCCCCAGGGTCCCCATGTCGCCCCGGTTATAGAATAGCACGGTGATCTCCTTGAGCCGCTCGCCCTCGAAGCGCGCCAGCGTCTGGCAGACGGGGATTTCGAGGAGCTTCGCCCCTTTGCGCGTGCTTTGGGCCGTGTCGTGCGCGGCGGAGATCCAGTGAAAGCCGAGCGCTTTGTTGGCCTCCACCCATTGCGGCCCGGGGGAATCCCAGACGGTCTCCGCGAACAGCGCGGGGTCCAGCGGCGTGGGTGCCGCCGGTGTGGGTTCGGGCGTGGGGCTTTCGTTGGGCGCTTGCGCCGGGGCGGCCGCCGCGGCGATGCAACAGAACAAAGTGAGCAGGAGTTTTTTCATCAAAAAAAAGTCCCTCTTCGCGGCCGCTTCTTTAAGTGCCCGCCACGGGCTGCTGCTGCGTGAGGCAGTGGAACGCGCCGAGCCCCCAGATGAGGTCGCGGCAGTCGATGGAGACCACTTTACGCGTGGGGAAAACCGTTTGCAGCACCGAGGCCGCCCAGGCGTCCGCGCTGTCGCCAAAAGCCGGGAGCAACACCACTTTGTTCGCGATGTAGAAGTTCGCGTAGCTGGCCGGGAGCCGCTGGCCTTCGCGCACGAGCTTGCCGGGCATGGGGAGCACGTGGACTTCCAGCGGCGAGCCGTCCTCGGCGTCCATTTCGCGCAGCTTGGCGAGGTTCTCCTTCAGCGGCTCGTAGTTCGGATCGTCCTCCTGGTCTTCCACGCAGGTGAGGACGGAGGTGCGGCTGACAAAGCGCGTCAGGTCGTCCACGTGGCCGTCGGTGTCGTCGCCCGCGATGCCGTCGCCCAGCCACAAAATATTGGTTACGCCCAGGTAATCGCGCAGCTTTTGCTCGATTTCGGTTTTCGTCAGGTCCGGGTTGCGGTTCGGGTTGAGCAGGCAGGAGCGGGTGGTCAGGAGCGAGCCCGTGCCGTTGACGTCAATCGAGCCTCCTTCCAACACCATGCCGGGGTTGAAGACTTGGAGCCCGAGCGCCTCGCCGACTTTCGTGGGCACCACATCGTCGAGGTCGAAGGGCGGGTATTTCCAGCCCCAGGCGTTGTAGTCCCAGTCCACGATGGCGGCCTTGGAGGCGTCTTTGCGGGTCAGGAAAACGGGGCCGTGATCGCGGCACCAGGGCTCGTTGGTGGGGATGTGGAAAAAGCAAACGTGCCCCGTGCGGGCGCGGGCGCGGCGGAAGGCTTCGCGGACTTCGGCCTCCTGTTCGGGCCCGGAGACGTTGATGCAGACGCGCTCGGAGTCGGCCAGCGCGTCCACGAGCTTCGCGAGCACGGGTGGGATCGCATCATACGAGCCGGGGAAGCTGATGCCCTCCCGGTTGGGCCAGGAAAGCCAGGTGGCTTCGTGAGGTTCCCATTCGGCGGGCATGCGGTAGCCCATTTGCGCGGGCGTTGCGGGCGTCCCGGGGGAGGAGGAGGGGGAGTCGGAGAAAGTCATGGAGAAAAGCAGGGGGTGAAAAAACAGCCTTCCGGCGGGCTAGTCAAGAAAGCGTTGATCAATACCCTGATAAGCGTCCACGCGCCGGTCCCGCAGGAAGGGCCAGTGAACGCGCTGGGTGTCGATGGCGGAAAGGTCGGCGTCGGCGAAAAGGACTTCCTCGCGCTCCACGCTGGCCTTGGCGACGATCTGGCCGCTCGGGTCGGCCACGAAACTCTGGCCCCAGAAGTCGATGCCGGGGCCGCCGTCGGGGGCTTCGTGCCCGACGCGGTTGACGGCGGCGACGTAGCAGCCGTTGGCGATGGCGTGGGAACGCTGGATCGTCTCCCAGGAATCGTGCTGGCGCGCGCCGAACTCGGCTTTCTCCGCCGGGTGCCAGCCGATGGCCGTCGGGTAAAAGAGGATTTGCGCGCCGTGCAAAGCGGTAAGACGCGCGGCCTCCGGGTACCACTGGTCCCAGCAAACGCAAACGCCGATCTTCGCGTAGCGCGTCTGCCAGGCGCGGAAACCGAGGTCGCCGGGCGCGAAATAAAATTTTTCGAGGAAAAGCGGGTCGTCCGGGATGTGCATCTTCCGGTAGCTGCCGAGGTAGGCGCCGTCGGCGTCGATGACGGCGGCCGTGTTGTGGTAGACGCCCGGGGCGCGCTTTTCAAACAGCGAGCCGACGATCACCACGGCGTGTTCGCGGGCCGCCTCGCACAGCGCGGCGGTCGAGGGGCCGGGGACCGGCTCCGCGAGGCCGAAGTAGCGGTGATCTTCCACCTGGCAGAAGTAGACGGAGCGGAAAAGCTCCTGGAGACAAACGATTTGAGCCCCTCCCCGCGCGGCCTCGCCGATCCGCTCCAGCGCCTTGGCCAGGTTTTGCGCCGGGTCGGCGGTGCAGCTCATCTGGACGAGAGCGAGTTTGACGGAGGTGGGTGTGGTTGCCATGAAGGAATGCAAAATAGCGTAAAACCGATCGTTCAAGGAAACTTTTTTGGTGCAAAAAAACATGCAAAAATTGCCGGGTCGAGCCCGATTTTTCTTGCAGAATCCGCGCCCTTGTTCCCTGGCTCCGCCCCGGCGCGTTTTCTTTGGCTTGCACGCGGGCCCGCTGCCGGTATCGTCTCGGATCTTGGGGGCCGGAGGAAACTCTGGTGCGCCAGGAAACCGCACGCTTTCCGAACACAATATCAGGGGGAATCAAAAAAAATCATGCAGCCGTTATTCGCCTTTAACGTCATTCCGAAACTGCCCGCCGCGCTCGAACCGTTGCGCGAAATGGTCTTCAACCTTTGGTGGACCTGGGAGCCCGACGCGCGCAACCTCTTCCGCACTCTCGACCCCGAGCTGTGGAACCGCATCAACCACAACCCCGTGCGCATGTTGCAGCTCTGCCGGCAGGCGCGGCTGACGGAAGTGGCCGAGGATGACGATTTTCTGCGCGAGATGGACCGCGTTTACGGCCAGTTCCGGGCCTACATGGCGCGCAAGGACACCTACGGCGCCGCCCATAAAAACGGCCTCGTCGCTTATTTTTCCGCCGAATTCGGCTTCCACGAGTCGATTCCCAACTACTCCGGCGGCCTCGGCATCCTCTCCGGCGACCATTGCAAGGCCGCGAGCGACCTGGGCCTCAACTTCGTGGCCGTCACGCTCCTCTACCGGCACGGCTACTTCAAACAGCAGATCAACAAGGACGGCTGGCAGGAAAGCATCAGCCTGAACCAGAACTTCCATCACCTGCCCTTGAGCGAGGTTTGCGTGAACAACAAGCCGCTCCTCGTCACCGTGCGCATCCTCGACCGCGACGTGCACGCGAAGGTGTGGAAAATGGTGATCGGCCGCATCACGCTCTTCCTGCTCGACAGCGACATCACCGAGAACCGTCCCGAAGACCGGCTCATCACGGCGCAGCTCTACGGCGGCGACCTCGAAATGCGCATCAAGCAGGAGATCCTGCTCGGCATCGGCGGCGTCCACGCCCTGTTTGCCATGGGGCTCCACCCGGAGGTGTTCCACATGAACGAGGGGCACTCCGCCTTCCTTTCCCTGGAACTGATCCGGCGCAACGTGCAGGACCACGGGCTCGACTTCAAGAGTTCCCTCCAGCTCGTCGCCGCCGCCAACATCTTCACCACGCACACCCCGGTGCCCGCGGGCAACGACGCCTTCCCCCGGGACTTGATGCAGAAGTATTTCCACGATTACCCGGCCAAGGTCGGCGTTTCCTTTGACGACTTCTTCTCCTACGGGCAGATGACCGTCAACAAGGTGGACGCTTTCTCCATGACGATCCTGGCCCTGCGCACCAGCCGCCACGCCAACGGCGTGAGCAAGCTCCACGGCGAAGTGAGCCAGGGCCTCTGGCAGGACGTCTGGGCGGGCGTGCCGCGCGACGAGGTGCCCATCGGCGCCATCACCAACGGCATCCACACCAAGACGTGGCTCTCGCCCGAATTCGAGGCGCTCTACCGCAAGTATCTCCCGGAGTGGCAGGAAAACCTCACGGACCCGGAATACTGGCGCGGCGTCATCGAGATTCCCGACGACGAACTTTGGAAAACCCACATGGCGCTCAAGCACCGCCTGGTGAAGATCGTCCGCGAACGCATCCGCGCCCAGCGCGAGCGCATCGGCGAGGCCCCGGAGCGCATCCGCGCCGTCAACCAGCTCCTCGACCCGGAGATTTTGACCATCGGGTTCGCCCGGCGCTTTGCCACCTACAAGCGCGGCACGCTGCTCTTCTCCAACATGGAGCGGCTCAAGCGCCTGCTCACCAACCCGGAGCGCCCCGTGCAGTTCGTCTTCGCGGGCAAGGCCCACCCGAAGGACGAGGGCGGCAAGCGCCTGATCCAGGAGGTTTACAAATGGTCGCGCGACGCGGGCCTGGAGGGGCGGCTCGTCTTCGTGGAGGATTACGACACCTTCATCGGCCGCCGGCTCACCCAGGGCGTCGATCTCTGGCTCAACAACCCGCTGCGCCCGCTGGAAGCCTCCGGCACGAGCGGCATGAAGCTGCCGCCCAACGGCGGCCTGAACCTGAGCGTCCTGGACGGCTGGTGGTGCGAAAGCTACAACGGCAAGAACGGCTGGGCCATCGGCGCGGAAATCACCGACGGCTCCGTGGAGTTCCAGAACGAAGTGGACACCGCGAGCCTCTTCCACATCCTCGAAACGCAGATCGTCCCGCTCTACTACGCCAAGCCCGACGGGCGGCTGCCCATCGCCTGGCTGCAGCTCATGCGCGAGTCGATCCGCAGCGTCACCCCCGTCTTCAACACCCAGCGGATGGTGCAGGAATACAACGAGCAAATGTATGAGCCCGCCGCCGCCGCCGCCACGCGGCTGGGAGCCGACGGAGCCGCCAAGGCCCGCGAGGTCTCCGCGTGGAAGAAGCAGATCCGGCACCTCTGGAGCCAGGTCAAGATCGACAGCGTGGCCATCGTCAGCACCGACCGCGTGAACGTTCTGGTGGGCGACGCGCTCGCCGTGGAAGCCCGCGTGCACCTGGGGCAGCTGAGCCCCGAGTATGTCCGCGTGCAGATCTACGTGGGCGAAACCGCCGACAACCAGATCGAGCGCCCGTTGACCATCGACATGGAGGAATCCAAGCAGGACGCCAACGGCACGCATCTCTACCGGGGCTCCATCCACGCCCCCGAGAGCGTCGCCTACGGCTTCAACGTCCGCGTCATCCCCACGCACCCGAGCCTCACGCAGGCCCACGAGCTGCGGCTGATCACCTGGGCGTCGTAACGGGCGTTCCCGCCGCCGAGGCGGCTCCGGGCAACTGGAGCCGCGCCAGCCACGCCAGGCGGAACACGCCGTCGTTCCACACAATCGGGTCGCCCGGGCAGACGCAAAATCCGCCCGCGCCCTGTTGGAAAGCGGCGTTCCAGACGTGCACCTTTTGCGGGCTCCACCCCTGGAGCATCAGCGAAAGCGCCGTGGAGGACCAGTGGTCCAGCCCCCGGGAAAGATCCGCGCGCGGGAGATCCGCCTGCGTTTCGACCCGGCCCGGCTGTGCCGCGAGGTGCGTCCCCAACGAGCCCCACGTGGCCCGCCACGAAAGCGCCATCCCGGAGAGCACCACCGCGAAGAGCAGCGCCGGGCGCAGCAGCGAACGGCCGCCATCCGCCGGGAACGGGACGCCGGAGCGCCAGAACCGCCACGCCTCGGCCCCGGCGCACAACGCCAGGGGCGCGGCCAGCACGAGGCCGAACTTCCGGTAGCAAAGCGCCCCGCCCCAGCCGCCCGGAACCAGGCTGTAGATCACGCCCAGCCCAAACGCCGCCCCCCACAGGAGACGCGCCGCGCGCGGCCGCGCGAACGGAGCGGCCAGCGCCAAAGCCATCGCGAGCACCGGCGTCATCAGAAAAGCGGTGAAGGCTTCCTGGACCCACGCGCTCCCGTGCAGGCTCGCCTGTTCATAGGGCGTGGCAAAGAATAACGTCTCCGCCAGTTTTCCCCCGGCGGCCAGGGCGAAGAGAACGGCCCACACCCCATAGCGGACGCGCTTTCCGGGCGCGGCAAATCCCAAAGCCCCGGCGGTGACGGCCACGAGACCAAAGAGCGGAGCCGCCAGCGGGTGCAGCCCCCACATGACCGCCCCGGCCAGGAGCGCGGCGGGGCTCCACCGGCCCGGGCAGCCGCGCCACACAAACGCGAGGCAGACCCAGCTCCACTGGAGCGCCGGGGTCGCCTCCGCCACAAAGACCATCTGGCCCGGCAGCGGCGCGAGCAGGATGCCGCACGCGGCCCAGAACCGCAGCGGTGCGAAGGCTCCCCGCAGCATCGCCAGGCAGATGGCCAGGCTCCCCAGGGGCAGGAGCGCGCAAAGCAGCCCGTGCAGCACGGCCAGTTGCGCGGGCGTTTCCGCCAGCGGGCGCGCCCAGACGACGGGCCCCAGCAACAGCGCGTTCATCCAGCGGTGGTTCGGGATCATCGGCACCCCCTCCTGGATCGAGCGGAAAAGGTAATAGCTGCCATCCCACGTCAGGCTCGCCAGGCAGAACGCGGCCAGCACGAACGCGGCGGCGGCGAGGCCCCACGCCAGCAGCGGGGCGTTTTGAGATATTTTCTTTTCCATGAGGGGGGCCTTATTCCCGGTAAGTGCCTTGCGTCACGCCGAGTTGCGACTGCGCCCGCAGCGCCCGCCAGAGGCCGTCCCCGCTCTGCGTCCCGGCAAGCAGCGCTTGGTAAGCCTCGATGACGCGCCGCGTCTCCGCCGCCGTCTCCTCCAGCAGCTCCACGCGGAAGCGCCGCAACCCCGTATCCAGGAGCTCCTGGTAATACTGCGCCCCCGTCTGCGCCACGGCATTGAAGAGCGTGTTGCGGCAGCCGGCGTCGGGCCGCAGCGGGTGCGCGATCCCCACGCGGTCGCGCAGATGCACGCGGTGGGCCTCGCACGGCCGCCCGCAATCGAGATGCGAGGAGCCGCGCGAAAGGAACGCCGCGAAGACGCAATGTTCCATGTGAAACATTGGCATGTGCTGGTGGAGCGTCAGTTCGAACCACGCGGGCGGCGCGCCGCGCAAGAGATCAAGCGCCTGGCCGAGGTTCAGATCGTAGGAAACCGTCACGCTCTCCAGGCCTTTTTCCATAAAGAACGCGGCGGTGAGCGGGTTGGCCACGTTGAGGGAAAAATCGCCGCGCTTGCGCAGCGGGCTTTGCTCGAAATAGGCGATTGCGCCCAGGTTGCGCAGCAGCACGCCGTCGGGCCGGGCCGCCTCGATCAGCTTGAAGAACCCCTCCTCGCCCGCTTTCTGAATACGCGGCGTGGCCAGGAAGACGGCGGCGGCCCCGCGCGCGCGGACCCGCTCCACGGCTTCCCGGTAGCGGCGCACATCCTCGAAATCGAGGCAAACCGTGGCGACACCGCAGACGAGCGCGGCTTCGAGCTGCTCCTCCGTGCGGCAAAGGACGCTCAACGCGGGATCTCCCGGGGCACGCGCGGGCGCGCGAAGTTCGGCGAGCAGTTGGGCGGCGCTCCCGGCCGATTCGGCCCGAGGGGGCCGCGCGGCGGCGGCTTCGAGCGGGGCGGCCAGCTCCCGGCGCAGGCGGTTCAATTCCCCGATGGGGAGAATCACCGCGCCTTCGAGCGTGTTTTCCAGCGCGCCGAGCCGGAGCGGCGCTTCGCCAAAGCGCCCGAGGTGTTCGCGCAGTTTTTCATCCGTCAGCGGCGCGGTGCGCGCCGGTTGCAGCGGGATCGCCGAGCGGACTTGGAAAGCGTGGCCCCGGAAACGGGCTTCGAGCGTGAGCGGCTCGTCCGCGCGGCCGCTGACGCGCAGGTCCACCGGCTCGCGATGGCGCGGCGGCAGCGCGCCCGCAAAACTCTTTTTCAACGCCGCGTTCAGCGCCGGATCGTCCGTTTTCCAGACGCGGCTCCCGGCGGGGACTTGCGCGAAATCGACGTGCCCGCGCTGGAAGAAGAGACGCTTCCCGCGCACGGCATAGACCCGCCCCCCTTGCTCCTTGTCGGGATCGCCGCCGGTGTCGAACACCACGCCGTCGCCCGGCTTCACGGGCGTTTCCAGCGCGGCGATTTCCACGAAGTCGTCTCCGGCGCGGCCGGGGCGTCCCGTGCGTCCCACGAATGCCCCGCGCTTTTTGCCAAACCGCGCGGCCACCAGCCGCTGGTGGTTCACGCCGTGCAGCCAGCCGGTGTAGAAGCCGCGCGAAAACGTCATTTCGAGCTGGTAGCGGTCGGCGGGAGCCGGGGTCCACGCGCGCCGCTCCATCGCGTTATCCAGTGCCTTGCGGTAAACCTGGCAAACGGCGGCGACGTATTCGGGCGACTTGAGGCGGCCCTCGATTTTGAAGGAGACGACCCCGCGCTCCAACAGCGCCGGGATTTCCTCCGCCGCCGCGAGATCCTGGGGCGAAAGGAGGTAGCGCCGGCCGTCCAAATCGCGCGCCGCGCCGTCCACCAGCAGGTCGTAGGGAAGGCGGCACGCCTGCGCGCACTCGCCCCGGTTCGCGCTGCGCCGCCCCAGCGATTCGCTGGTAAGGCACTGGCCCGAATAGGCGACACAGAGCGCCCCGTGCACAAAGACTTCCAATTCCAGCCCGTCGCCCGCGCCGAATTTCGCCAATTCCCGCAAGGAAAGCTCGCGGGCGAGCACGGCGCGCGCGACGCCCAGCTCGCGGCGGACGAGTGACGCTCCCTCGGGCGACGTGACCGTCATTTGCGTGGAGGCGTGGAGCGGCAGCTCCGGCGTGAGCCGCCGGGCCATCCGCGCCAGCCCGATATCCTGGACAATGACGCCGTCCACGCCCGAGCGGTTGAGCAGGCGCAGAAAATCGGCCGCCTCGTCGAGTTCCCCGGCGAAGACCAGCGTGTTGAAGGCCGCGTAAGCCTTCAGGCCGTGGCGGTGGCAAAAGGCGATCAATTCCGGCAGGTCTTCCTCGGTAAAGTTGTCCGCCCGCATCCGGGCATTGAACCGGGGCAGGCCGAAGTAAACCGCGTCCGCGCCGTTGGCCGCCGCCGCGCGCACGCAATCCCAGTTGCCCGCCGGGGCCAGTAATTCAGGAGTCATGGATGCCGAAGATACCACGGACCGCCGCTAACAGCCTGTTGAAATAATCAGGAATGGAGAGTTTGCAGCAGATTTTTGGCTTGGGCAAGGAGTCGAGCGCAGCGCCTGTGTTTGATAAACACAGGCCAAGCGAGCGACGCCGCCCAAGACAAAAAGATGCGCAAAATCGACGTTCATGATTTTTCAACAGGCTGCTAACGGGCAAACGGGTCCATCAAAAGCGGCTCGCCGCAGTACATGCAGCGGATGCTCTGCTTGGCGATGGTCCGCCCGCACTTGGGGCATTCCGTGGGCGGGGCCGCCGCCACCTTGCCGTCCATGCGGCCGTCGCGGAGGTCGATTTCCACGATCCGCTTTTGCAGTTCCTTGTCGTCGAAGCCGTGCTGCTCCTTGAGGATCCCCCAGAGCGCCTCCGTGATCATGAGCAGGCGCTCCACCTGCACCTGGAGCCGGGCGACCTCGCCCGTGCCCGCCGCGCTGAGGGGCCGGGAGGATAGCGGGTCTTGCGGAGTGGAAGGGCCGGGAATATACATTTCTCAAAGTCTAAACGCGGAACACCTCCAAGGGAAAGTTGGAAAAGCGCGCCTAAGACTCTGAAATTGTGGGAACCCGGAACAGGTTCCCCGTATAGGGGCACTTCTGGAGCACCCCGGGGCCGGCCGCGTGCACTTCGACGGGAGCGGCGTCGGGTTTGTAGGGGCTGCGGACGAATCCTTTTTTGTCGCCCGGCCTCATGATCGCCAAAGGATAGGCTTTGGCGCTATCCTCCAAGATCTTGGCCGCCTCCGCCCCGGGAAGAACACGCGCCGTGACAAAAACAAGGAAGACGCGAGGGTCGCGCGGCAGCTTTTCGCCTGCCACGGGCTGCCTGGATAGCCGGAGCGCGATCGTCTGGCCGGTCGCGAGCTGGCAATGGGCATCTTTTTGGTATGCGGAGAAGATCGGTTTGGTGGGCGTGCGGCCGTCAACGCCGTTCGCCGTGGCAGCGGGATTCTGGCCATTCACGCCCTTCCTCATGACTCGATCCAGAATGTTTTCGGAAATGGGCAGCTTGTCGTAATCGAACAGCCTTTGGATGGGAGCCTTGTCGGAAAGATTTTTGAGTCCCAAAAACTCCGTGAAACTGGGAATGGCGCGCAATTGGAGCGCCTTCCCATCCTTTGCCGCCTCTGGCTTTACACGCAATATCACCCCAACCATCTTTGCGTCGAAAGCCGTGGGAGTGCACGGCGTCTCTCCCTTGGGTGGCGTGAATTCCGTCGCGAATCGGAATTCGCGGGCGATCTCGATTTCCGCTTCCTGCTTGGATTTTACAAACACCTTGGGAGCGCTTATCAGGTTCGCCTCGCCCGGCTGTTTCTGAAGCACTTGCATGACGGATTCAAATTTCGCCGGATTCAAAACGAGCTGCGTCTCTTTGGGTTTCAGCAGGCTCGTGGCTTTTATAAAGTCGGCATAGCCCGTTTGCGTAAACTCCACGAATTTGGCTTCGATGCCGATGGACGGGCCTTGGGGGGTGCCGGTCTTTTGGGGATCAGCCATGCCGCGAGGGAGAGCCCAAAGGGTCAATACAGCCAGCGTCAGCCCGAGTTTGAGGAGGCGGGAATCGAGGGGGGAGGAGTACATGCGATGCCTTTCTTTAGCGACAATGAGAATACGCTCTACCGGAAAAAGGATTAATCCATCCCTTTCCCAATGTTGTCAATTCGCGAATATTCAAAAGGGATTGGCGGATCAGACTCGCCAGGGCGAACCGATGGAGCGATAATGAATATCTCGCCGTATGCCATCGCAAAACATCGTCTACTTCGATCTCGAAACCCAGCGCACCGCCAACGACGCGGGCGGCTGGGACCACAAGCGGGACATGGGCATGTCCGTCGGCGTCACCTACTCCACCGCCTCCGGGAGTTACCGGATTTACCCCGAAAACCGGGTCCACGATCTCGTCAACGAGCTGTTGCGGGCCGATCTGGTCGTCGGGTTCAACGTCATCAACTTCGACTACGAGGTGCTGATGGGCTATTCCGCCTACGACATCCCGGCGCTGGCCCGGACGCTCGACCTGATGGTGGACCTGGAGAAAAAACTCGGCCATCGCCTGAGCCTCGACGCCGTGGCCACGGCCTCCCTGGGCGTCGGCAAGACCGCCGACGGCCTCGACGCCATCCGCTGGTGGCGCGAGGGGAAATTGCTGGAGATCGCCGAATACTGCTGCTTTGACGTGAAGGTGACGCGCCTCGTCCACGAGTATGGGCGCGACCACGGCCACCTTTTTTTCCTCGACCGTTTCCAGCAAAAGCGGCAGGTGGACATCGAGTGGTAGGGGCGGCGCGCCGCTTCCCCCGCTACCGCGCCTTGAGCCCCGGGTACTTGCGCGCGGTGCTCCAGGCATGCCACGGGCCGTAGGCCAGCGCGTTCCAGGCGTAACGCCAGGGGCGGTAGGCCTCCCGGGCCTCAGCGAACGCCCGCAAGTGGATTTCCGCGAGCCGCTGCGGCGAAAAATCGCGCGCCCGTTGCCGGCCCCGTTCGACGCGCTCCGCCCGCAGGGACGGGTCGTCCAAAAGGCGCTCGACGGCTCCCGCGATGGCCGCCGGATCGCGCGGATCGAAGGATTCCACCGCGTCGCCGCCGACCTCCGGGATGGACCCGGCGTTGGACGCGGCGACCGGGCACCCCGCCGCCATCGCCTCCACCAGCGGGAGGCCGAATCCCTCGAAAAGCGACGGGAATACCGTCATCGCGGCGTTCCGGTAGAGCCAGGCGAGTTCCGCCTCGTCCACGTAGCCCACCGAATAGACCCGGCCGCCCACGCCGTATTCCCCGGCCTTTTGCCGGGCGGGGTAGCCGTTGGGCACGTCGTGGCCGGTGAGGACGAGGTCGACGGCGCGCCCTTTGTCCGCCAGCAGCCGCAGCGCGCGCAACAGCCCGTCGTGGTTTTTGTGCCGCCAGCGGTTGGCGGGATAGAAAAGGAAAGGCCGCCCGGGAAGGGGGACCTCCGGCCGCCGCGCGAGGGCTTCGGCCTCGAAAAAGCACGGCGCGGCGCAGAGATGGGCCACGCTGATTTTCTCGCGCGGCAGGGCGTAATGCTCCGCCAGGGCGTTTTTGGAGAACTCGGAAAGCGTCAGCACCCGGTCGGCCATCCGGGCCGATCCGCGGAAGTGCCAGGCGCGGTTGTAGTGTTTTTCGGGCGGGAAGAAATCCGGGAAGAAGACTTCCTGGTTGTCGGGGACCATGACCACCGTGGGCAGCGGCAGCGGGCGCGGCTTGAGGACGATGAAGGGGGAAAAGTAGAGGTCCAGGCCGCGCAGATGCCGCTTGAGTTCCCGCGGCTTGTCCAGCCGCACGGCGTTTTCCCGCCAGCGCTCCGGGAGCCGGGCGAGTTCCTCGGCGTTTTTCTCCTGGTAAAAGAAGACGTATTCGTTGGCGCGGTCGCGGGCGAGCAGTTCCCCAAAAAGGGTGTGGAAATACTGCTTCATCCCGCCGATGTCGGCCTTGAGCGGGAAACAATGGACCCCGATTTTCATCGAAATCAGCGCGATCCTACAGCGCGATGGCGGGCTCCCGGGCGGCGAGGCTGGCCAGGTCGGCTTCCACCATTTCGCGCACGAGGTCATCGAAGGTATGCTCGGAGCGCCATCCCAGCACGCGCTGGATTTTCGCCGGGTTGCCGACGAGTTGCTTCGGCTCCAGGACGCGCTCCAGGGCGGGGTCGGTGACGAGGTATTTCTCCCACGGGAGGCCGACGACGCGGAAGGCTGCTTCCACGAAGTCCTGCACGCTGTGCGTGATGCCGGTGGCCACGACGTAATCGTCGGCCTTGGGGTGCTGGAGCATCATCCACATGGCGCGGACGTAATCGCGGGCGTGGCCCCAATCGCGGCGGGATTTGGTATTACCCAGGATGAGTTTATTTTCAAGGCCGAGTTTGATGGCGGCGACGGTGCGGGAGATCTTGCGCGTGACGAAGGCTTGGCCCCGCCGGGGGGACTCGTGGTTGTAAAGGATGCCGTTGCAGACGAAAATGCCGTAGGATTCGCGGTAAACGCGGGCGATCTGCGTCATGAACGCCTTGGCGCAGCCGTAGGGGCTGGTGGGCCGGAATTTCGTCTCTTCGGTTTGCGGCGTCTCGGCGGCGTCGCCAAAGACCTCGGCGGTGGAGGCGAGGTAGATTTTGACCTGGTCGCCAAGGGCCCGGCTGCTCTCCAGCAGGCGCAGCGAGGCCATGCCGACTTCCTCGCAGGTGGACTCGGGGATTTGAAAGCTCTTGCCCACGTGGCTCTGGCCGCCCAGGTGGTAGACTTCCCCGGGCGTCACTTCGTGGAAAACGCGCCGCAGCGTCTGCCCGTCGGCGAGGTCGCCGTAGTGGAAGAAGAGGCGTTTGCCGTGGATCCGAGGGTTGCGGGCGAGTTCTTTGAGCGGCGAGGCCTCGGGATCGCCCGGCCGCCAGGCGAGGCCGTGGACTTCATAACCTTTGGCAAGCAGGAGTTCGGTGAGGTACGAGCCGTCTTGACCGGTGATGCCGGTGATGAGGGCGATGGGAGGGGCGCAAATGGGCATGGGGCAGCGAGGTGGCAGACGGACTTTCGCAGAAAATGGTTCTCAAGGCCATCGCTTTTACCGCGCTTGGGCGGCGGCGGGCGGGGCGTTTTTGGACAGGCTCCAGGAGGCGGGCGTCTCTTTGTCGTGTTTTTTCCCGTTTATCACCCAATCGGCCCGGCTCAAAGGGATGCCGCGAAGTTCTTCGGAGATGACGGGATAGACGTATTCGTCTTTGGACCAGTCCCCGACTATCCGGTAGCGGTAAAGGAACAGGGAGGCGATTTGTTTGGGTTTCACGTATTCCGAAGTCAGGAAAACGATTTCCTCCGGCCGAACGGAGCCGCGAACTTCCGCTTCCAACTTCCGGAAGGCGGCAAAGTTCGAGCCCGCGCTCTTGAAAGGAGGGCTGGTGCGCTCCTGGGCTTTTTGGAATTGGACGGAACCGCCTATCGCCAGGGTGGCGGCCAGCGCGAGCGCCAGCGCCCTGCGGGCAAGCCGGGACCGCCGCGTGGAGGCGATCAATACGGCCCAGGCGATCAGCAAAAACGCGGGGCTTGCCCATTCGCACAGTTTGAATTGGTTCCATGTCTGCCCCACGCCTTCGCCCCAGGGCGACGGGACGCCGTAGCGGAAGTAAAAGAATGCCGCGAGAAGGGCGGAAAAGAGGGCCAACTGAGGGGTCAGCACGAGGCTGCTCCCGCGCCGGAATTGGCGCAGGATGCCGTAAAACGCGGCGGCCAAAAGCACGCAAGTCACCAAGGCCGCCAGCCAGGGAAAGGGAACCATGGAGATTTTTCCGTCCACAAAGCCCTGTTTCCAGCCGGCACTGTGCGTCCAGAATTGCAGGATGCTCCAGGGAACGGAAGTGCCGACGGTGATGCCGCTTTGGGTCCGCAGGGCATGAACGGCGCGAAGCCATTCCAAATTGACGAGGAGGAAGACGCCTCCCGCCGTGAAGAGACCGGCGCGGACCAGCGCGCCGCGCGCCGCGCGGCGGACGGCGAGCGCCCACGCCCAGGAGAGGAAGCAGGCGAGGCCGAGGAAGGGAACAAACTCCGTATAAGCGTGAACGGAAGTGGCAAGGAGCAGCGCGGCCAGGGCGGCCAGCCAGCGCATTCGGCCCCGGAACGGAGCCCCGCCGGCGCCGCAACGGTCTAGGATCATGCCCCATAGAAGCATTCCCGCCAGGGCGAACGCCATGCCGTAGCATTGGGGGAAAAAGCCCAGGACGGCCGCGAAGCACAAGCCGTTGAGCGTCCACGGCAGAAGGAGGCCCCCGGCCAGCGCCCAAGCCGGGCGCGCTTTGGCCGCCACGGCAAGCCCGCCCGCGAATGCCAGGCCCGCCAGCGCCATGGCAAAGGCGGCGGCGGCGGGAAAAACGTCCAGGGCCCATTTCGCGCCCGCGAGACGCTGGACCCATGCCAGAAAGAAGGATGCGCCCATGCGGAAATCCTGGTTTTGGTAGATGAGCACCTGAGTCCACAACGGGTGGTAATCGGGATTCGCCGGTTCGCGGAAGCTATGCTCCTGGAGCCACTGGGCGTGCCCCAGGTAGGTAAAGGTGTCGTTGTAGGGGTTGATGAGTTCGAAGCGCCAGATTTGCGCGGCCACGGGCCAACTGGCCAGGATCCCGAAGGCGCAGACGAGCGCGAGGTGTTTCGCCATCCCCCGCCGGTCCGGGTCCAGGGCAAAGCCGCCGACAGTGGCCAGGCCGACAAGGATCCACGGCAGCCAGCTCCCGCCGCCGCCCGTCAGCCAGCCGTACAGAATGCTCATGCAGACGAGCACGGCGGCTCCCGCGGCGGGGCTCAGATACAACCGGCAGATGCCGCGCAGCCGCGGCGGAACCCGGGCGGTCAGCGCGCGTCCGATAAGAGTAGAGCAGATCAGTAAAGGCAGGAGGACGGCGAAGAAAAGACAGGGCTGCATTTCGGAAGGCGGACTTTTTAGGCTTCCGCGTCGGCGTTGGGGAAGATGGGGCGATCGGCGGAGCCGTCTTGGAAGGCCCGGGCAAAAGCGCCGCCAAAGGCCAGGGCCTCGCCGATCACTTTGTCCATGTCCATGTAGCGGTAGGTGGCGAGCCTGCCCAGGAAGGAGACGCCGTGCTCCTGGCGCGCGAGCCGCCG
This sequence comes from Chthoniobacteraceae bacterium, assembly GCA_028714515.1. Lineage (GTDB taxonomy): Bacteria > Verrucomicrobiota > Verrucomicrobiia > Chthoniobacterales > Chthoniobacteraceae > UBA695. The sequence continues at coordinate 23,314 of JAQTMF010000006.1, forward strand.
GTATTCGCGCAGCAGGCGGTGGTCCGCGTCGAGGCGCTTGGGGTAATACGGAGGATCGGCCGGGCCGGTTTCCTGGCTGTATTCCTTGAAGTAGACCGTCCGCGCGTGCTCTTCCCACGGGGCGAAGTGCTTGTGCTCGTGAATGCGCGTGTAGGGCACGGCCGGGTCGCCATAGTTGAGGACGGCGTTGCCCTGGAAGTCGCCTTCGGCTTCGCCGCGCTCGAAGGTGACGGTGCGGTAGCCGAGCCGCCCCGCGCGGTGGCCGAAGTAGGCGTCCAGCGGGCCGGTGTAGAAAAGATGATCGCACGCGGGCCGCGCCTCCGGCTCAAAACGGACGCCGAGGCGGACGGTAATGGCGGGGTGGGCGAGGATTTTCTCCACCATCGCCGTGTAGCCGTCTTCGGGGATCCCCTGCCAGGTGCTGTTGTAGTAGTTGTCGTCGTAGTTGAAGCGGACGGGCAGGCGCTTGAGGATGGAGGCGGCCAATTCCCGGGGCTCGCAGCCCCACTGTTTGCGGGTGTAGCCGTAGAAGAAGGTCTCGTACAGTTCGCGGCCGAGGAATTTCAACGCCTGCTCTTCGAAGTTCCGGGGCTCGGCGATGGAGGCATCCCCCAGCGTCGCGATGAATGCTTTGGCCTCGGCGGGGTTGAAGGTTTTGCCGAAGAACTGGTTGATGGTGTGGAGGTTGATGGGGAGGGAGAAGACGCCGCGCGGCGTGACGGCCTTGACGCGGTTGACGAAGGCCCCAAAGCGGCCGAAACGCGTCACGTAATCCCACACCTCGGGCAGGCTGGTGTGGAAGATGTGCGGGCCGTAGCAATGGACCATGACGCCCGTGGCGGCGTCGCGCTCGGTATGGCAGTTGCCGCCCAGGTGAGGGCGCTCGTCCAGGACGGTGACGCGGCAATCCATCTTTTCGGCAAGGGCCCGGGCCAGCACGGCCCCGGAGAACCCGGCGCCGACGATGCAAAAATGGGGAGAGGAAGTGGTGTCCATAGAATCCAGTGCTATTTTGTCTACCGGCCTCATCGTTTGAGGGATTAGGGAAGGCGAGTCAATCCCCAATCCGGGGAATTCGATGCGCTTGATGAAAGCCGCCCGCGCATCTACAGGATCCGCTCCATTCGCTCCAAAAGGCTTTTCCCGATGGGAAATTGGTAATGCTCCGCCTGCTCCATCACGGTTTCCATAATCAACGCCCGCTTGAGCTTGTGGGCCATTTTGCCCCGGAAGGAGGAGGCTTTCTGATGAACCACGATGGCGCGGGCCAGGCTCAACAGCCAGGCGACAGGCGGCTCCGGCGCATAACGCATCACAACCTGGAGCACTTCATGGTTCACTTTGACGCACTGGCTGAGCGTTTTGGTGTCGGCGTGGAGGCGCGATCCGGCAAGGTAGGCGTCTTCCAGGTAAGCGAAGGGAACGTGGCGGCCCACGCGCAGCCAGTAGTCGTAGTCCATGGCCAGGTCGAGACGATCGTCGAACACGCCGAAGCGGTCCATGACTTCGCGGCGCCAGAAAACGGCCGGCTGGCAGATGTAGCAGACATCCAGCAGGCGGCGGTACGACCACGGTTCGGAGGCGTAGCGCTTCATGACCGAGCCGTCCGCGTTCAGGTAATACGCCTGCCCGTAGAGGATGAGCGCGTCGGGGTTGTCCTCGAAATACCGCGCCACGCGCTCCAGCGTGCCCGGGAGGTAAACGTCGTCGGAGTTCAGGTAGGCCAGGATTTCTCCGCTTGCCTGGCGCATTCCCTGGTTGATGGCGTCGGTCTGGCCGTGATCCTTGCGCGAGACCGCGCGAATGCGGTCGCCGTAGCTTTGCAGGACTTCCACGGTCTCGTCGGTGCTGCCGCCGTCGAAGACCAGAACCTCCAGGTCCGGGTAATTCTGGTTGAGCAGGCTGTCGAGCGTTTGCCCGATAAACCGGCCTTGCTGGTAGGAGGGAACAACGACGCTAATTTTCACCAGCGCCTCCTTCCTCTTGCCGGAACAGACGGAATGACCGGCCTTCCGCGCCGCGGATGGAGATCTCCCGGATGGCCCCCCGCGGCTCGCCGGGGGCGTTCCCCGCGGCGGTCCGGTCGCGCGAGATCAAGACCCGCAGGGTGCGGCTGCGCGGCTGGCAGTCGAAATGGAAGACCGGCTGTCCGTTCTGCCCGATGGAAAAGGATCCCTGCGCCGCATCGTCCAGGTAAAAGGAATACCGGTTCTGCGGAAGGCCCGGGTTGACGCGGACTTCCACCGTCCAGAGGGCGTCGGAGGCCGGGGTGGGCACGGCCAGCGCCGGGTCCTCTTCGAGCACCTTGCATTTGCGGGGAAAGCCGTCTTTGCAGCGGGGCAGGGCGCTCCAGACGTCCAGCAGTTTGCGGGTCTCGATGTCGAGGTCAAAGAAGCCGAGACGCTCGGCCCCCCGGCAGCGCAGCGATTCGCGCAATTCGGCGTTCCCGCTGACTTTCTCCAGCGCCCCGGCGATGGATTCGGGCTTGCGCGGGTCGATCAAGAGAGCGGCGTCTCCGGCGATTTCCTTGAGGGAAAACTCCGGGCTCGTCACGATGGGGACCCCGTAGTGCATGGCTTCCAGCAGCGGGATGCCGAACCCCTCGTGCAGCGACGGGAAGACCAGCGCTCCGGCGTGCCGCCATAGTTCGTGCAATTGCGCTTCGGAAACGTATCCCGGGCAATGCAGATGATCCGCCACGCCGAGTTCCCGCGCCAGCGCGCGGATCGCGGCCGCCCGTTCGTCCTCATGGAATGTGAGGACGAGATCCCACGCGCCCTCTCCCGCGCGCTCGCGGTAAAGACGATAGCCTTCCAGCAGCGCTTCGTGGTTTTTGTGTTTCCAAAGGTTGGCCGGGTAGAAGAAGTACGGCGCGTCGAGCCCCTGTTGCCGGACAAAATCCGAACAGGCGGGGCCGGCATCCAGGCGGACCTGCACGGGCAGGTAGGTGAAGAAGAGTTTTTCCTCCGGCACGTGATAGTGCGCCTTCATCCGCTCGATCCCGGAGCGGCTGATGCACTGGACCATGGAAGCGCACCGGAGGGTCCGCGCGATGGAGACTTCCCGCCGGTCGATTTCCTTTTCATCCAGGGTGAGCGGGTAATCTTTGTGAAGCAGGTCGGCGATCAGCGCCACCGTCGGCACGCCCTCGCTATGGAAGGTGCAGCCTCCGAAGGGAGCGTAGAGGAGGTCCACGCCGGTCCAGCGAAGGAAGCCATGGGGCGGGTTGGGGAGCGAGAATTCCAGCGGCGTTTCCGTTCCCGAAAGGCGCAGCGGGGATTCCGGCTCGAGGATCACGCAAATCAGCAGATCCTCCGGGCGGGAAAAGCGGCGGACTTCCTCATGCGTGGCGGAATTGGTGAGAAACACAAAGACCACCGGCGTCCCGGTCTGGCGCATGGCCGCCGAGAGCATGCTGAAGATCGCGGGCTTGATGCCGCCGTTGCTGCCGCCGGGCCGCAGCGGCGTCAAATCCACGGCGATGGCCAGAGAGGTTTGCTTGGAGAGGGGCTGATCCGTGGCGTCCGAGGGATGCGCCGCCTGTTTACTTGGTAAAGATGCCTGCGTAGTCTCCATATCCTTTGAAAACGTTTTCTTCCGTATTGAGGTGGAGCCGCTCGATGTGAACGGTGGAAAAACCGGCGTGCGTTGCGATGAAGGAAAGCAGCTCAGGCGGAAGGGGGTTCCGGTGGGTCGGGTCAAAATAGAACGTATAGCTCGAAACGCGCAGGCACTCCGGGTTGGGCGTCTCGAAGATCGCCATCCCCCCCGGGCGAAGCGCCCGCAGGCTTTCCCGAAACAGCCGGAGCAACACGGGGAAGGGAAGATGCTCCACGAGATGGAAGCCCGAGATGAGCCCCAGCGAGGCGTCCGGCACTCCCTGCAGCCAGGTGATGGCGTCTCCCTGCGCCGCCTCAAGCCCCAGCGACCGGCACTGTTCCACCATGCGGGCGTTGACGTCCACGCCTCGCGCCGGGATCTCTTCCTTTTTCAACAACTCCAGCCATTCGCCGCGCCCGCAGCCCAGGTCCAGGGCCTCGGCGTCGGGGATTCTCTTCTTCAGATCCTGGAGGAAGGGCCGGTATTCTTGCACCCGTTCCTTGATCAAGGCGCGGCTGCCGCGGAATTGCTCTTCCAGGGCCGTATAAAAGGCGTCGATCTGCGCCTGCTCCGCCTTGTTGCCCGAAGGCGCGGCTGCCGGCATTTGCCGTTCGGCGGGCCTGGAGATCGCTTCTTCGATGGCCGCGAGTTGTTCCGCCACCCCCTCGACCTGCCGCGTGTGCATTTGATGCTGCATCAGCATGTTCACCTGCTGGTTCGCGAGCGAAAAGACGATCTTTTGGAGCTGTTCCACTTCCTGCGTCAGGACGGAGGCGGAGTTGATCAGCTCTTTGTTGATCACTTCCTGGTCGCGGCGAAGGCCGCGCAACGGCCGGGGCCACCGTTCGGCCTTTTCCTGTTTGGCGCGGGCCCGCTCGACGCCATGGAAGGCTTTTTGGAGCAGGGTCTTTTTCCCGGTTTCCTGAATGGACGGGAACTCGATGACCGGAGGGGCGTCCGAGGCGGGCACGCCTTTGCGTTTATCGACCTCCTGGCGGATCCGGCCGATGGTTGTTTCAACGTCTGTGGGAAGGGAAGACGACATGGGATAAGGTCTCGCGATTATTCTTGGGTTGCGGGGCGATATTCTTACTGGACCGAGGCGTCGAGGCAGACGGCCTCCTGCGTGCTGCGCACGTAGATATGGCCATTGCTGATGGCGGGAGTGGACCAGCATTTGCCCTGCACGGTTTTGATGCGGGCCAGTTCCTTGTAGGCGTCGGCGGAGGGGTCGATGACCACGAGATCGCCGTTGTCGGCCAGCGCGAGCAATTTGCCGGAAGCGAGCACGACGTTGCCCTGGCCAAAGCCGGGCTGGGCCCAACGGACTTTGCCGGTGGCCATTTCGACGCACTTGAGCGGGCCGTTGCCCAGCGCGCGGAAGCCATACATGCCGTAGAGGAAACCGTCTTTGCAGACGGGGGTGCTCCAGTGGTTGGCGGTCTCCGTGTTGCCGGGAGTCTGCCACAGCGCGGTGGCTTTGAACCCGGAGGCCTCCTTGGTAATCTTGCAGACGCCGCCGCCGACACCATAGGCGGCAGAGCAATATACCATGTCACCAGAGACCACGGGCGACGCGGCGGCGGAGGTGGAGTATTTATAGGGGAATTTCCACAGCAAGTTTCCATTTTTCACGGAGAGCGAAACCAGGCCGCTTTGACAGTAGAAGATGACTTGGCGTTCGCCAAGAATTGTCGCCACCACCGGAGTCGCATGGGTTATTTTTTCGCTTTCGACCTTCCAGGCGAGTTTTCCGGTTTTCTGTTCAAACGCAAGCAGGGATTGCCCCTCTCCTCCGCTCATCACAAATACGAGGCCGTCATCCACCACGGGGGAGGCGGCGCTGTTCCAGTGGATGTTGACCGCGCCGTATTCTTTCACCAGATCGTGGGTCCAGAGGGCCGAGCCGTCGTTCGTGTTCAGGGCGTGCAGGACGAGGTCGGGCGTCAAAACGAAGACAGCCCCGTCGCTGATGGTTGGCGTGGAACGGGGGCCGTCGCCCTGTCCGCCGCCGTCATACCCCTTGCCGAGGGCGACATCCGCCGCCCAACGTTCTTGGCCGGTCGCGGCGTCGAGGGCCAGGCAGATTTCGCGCGGTGCGCCGTTGATCTCCCGGACGGCCTGGGTGACGGCCAGCCCGCCGCTGACGGCGATGGAGCTGAAGCCGGTGTTGACGGGGACTTTCCAGAGCACCTTGGGCGCGGCGGTCCCCCAGTCGAGGGCGAGTGTTTCGGTGGAAATGCCGTCCTGGTTGGCGCCGCGATAGCAGGGCCAGTCGGCGGCTTGAACGGCGGGAGAGAGAAGGCAGAGGCCGAGGAATAAGAAGGTAGAGAGACGTTTCATACGGAAAAACGCAAAAGAAGTGCTTGGGTACAATCCATCGCGAACCCAGGAACGATGCGCCATGGGTTCCTTATCGTAGGGGGACGCCCCTCAGGAGACAAGATTCATTCTTCCGCGGCGAATTGCAGGCGCTTGCCGACGATGCGGCGAAGCACGAAAAGGGCGGCGAAGAGAGCGCATACCCCCAGGACGGTGAGAACTTTGAGGGCGGGGGAACTGTTGACTTCGCTGAGCTGCTTACCCGCCGAGCCCATGCAGACGAAGACGATTTCCCCGGGGAGCATGCCGAGGATGGTGGCAAAAAGGTAATGGGCGAAGGGGACGTTGGTGAGGCCGTAGGCGAAGTTGGAAACGCCGAAGGGGATGGGGCAAAGCCGCAGGAGGCCGATGATTTTCCACCCTTCGCGGTGGATGGCCTGGTCGATGAGTACGAATTTGGGGTTGCGGTTCAGGAATTTCGCCACCCGTTTCCGGGCCACGTAGCGGCTGAAGAGGAAGCCGACGGCCGCCCCCAGGGTGGACCCGGCGATGATGCCCGCCAGGCCGCCGGGGATGCCAAAGAGGAGCCCCGCGGCGACGGCAAAAGGAATCAACGGGAGGCCGAAGAGGCTCAAGCCCGCCAGGGAGAGGATGAAGATGACGCCCCCCAGGAGGCCCATGCCTCCCAGGCTGTGCAGATAGGTTTCAAGCCACGGCGTCATCGGCTGGGTGTTCCGTTCCCCGTATTAGCGGGGAACGGGATTTTTTCTAAGCGTGCCAGCTCTTGAGAAGGCGCAGGTAGTTGGCGCGCTCGAACGCGGTGGCGTCCGGGCAATGTTTCAGGTTCATGGTGCCGCGCATCTGGGCGAGCGACTCGTATTCGTGCTCTTCGAGCCACGTGGAGAGGCCGGCAAGAACGGCGGCGAGGTGATCCGGCCCGTTTTTCAACAAGGCGGAGACCATCTGGACCGCGTGCGCCCCGGCCATGATGGCGCGGACGGCGTCCTCGGCCGTGTGCACGCCGCCGGTGGCCGCGTAGGAGGTGTCCACCTGGGCGCTCAGGACGGCCAGCCAGCGCAGGCGCAGCCGGAGTTCGGAGGAGGTGGAGAGTTCCAGGACGGAGTCGGTGTCGAGGTCTTCGATGTTGATGTCGGGCTGGTAGAAGCGGTTGAACAGGACGACGCCGTTGGCTCCCGCCTCCTTCACGCGGCTCACAAAGTTGGGCAGCGAGGAGAAGAAGGGCGAGAGTTTGACGGCCAGCGGGATGCGGACTTCCTTGCGGATGGCCGCGATGAGGTCCAGGGCCCGCTGTTCGATCTCGGCTCCGGTCCGGCACGGATCGGAGGGGAGGTCGTAGTAGTTGAGTTCCAGGGCGTCGGCCCCGGCCTGTTCGATCAGTTTGGCGTGCCCCGTCCACCCCCCCGGCGTGGTGCCGTTGAGGGAGGCGATGACGGGGACGCTGACGGTCGCTTTGATTTTCCCAATCAGCTCCAGGTATTCCTCGCTGGTTTCCTCGAAGTCTTCCTCGTTGGGGAGGTAGGTGGTGGCTTCGGCGAAGCTCTCGTTGTGAGATTCCACGTCGCGCTCCACGGTCTCGTGTTCCAGTTCAAGCTGCTCCTCAAAGAGGGAGTGCATGACGATGGCGGCGGCGCCGGCGTCTTCCAAGCGGCGCACGGTGTCGAGGTCATCCCCCAGGGGGGAGGCCCCTGGCATGAGCGGGTTTTTCAGTTTAAGACCGAGGTATTCTGTGGCGAGGTTCATGGTGCTTGTAGGATCCTTCTAAGTTCCGTTTCGGCGGGGGGCTACTTGGCGGCTCCCTCGGCGGCTAGCTTCTGGTAAAGGGCGAGACGGGCTTCGACTTGCTCCTGCGCGGCGGCCTCGAAGGCGGCCACTTTTTCGGGCTTCATCTTGAAGCGCAGTTCGTTGCGCAGGTATTCGCCGACGCGGACTTTGGGCGCGGGGCTGTCGAGTTGCAGGGCCGGTTTGCCCTCGGCCGAACGGCGCGGGTCAAAGCGGTAGAGCGGCCAAATACCGGATTCCACGGCCAGGCGTTGCTGGTCGAGGCCGCGGCTCAGCGCGTAGCCATGGGCGATGCAATGGCTGTAGGCGATGATGAGCGAAGGCCCGGCGTAACTCTCGGCTTCCTCGAAGACTTTGACGGTGTGGGCGTCTTTGGCGCCGAAGGCGACGCGGCCGACGTAGATGTTGCCGTAGCTCATGGCCATCATGCCGATGTCTTTCTTCGGACGGTTTTTCCCGGCCATGGCGAACTTCGCGGTCGCGCCGAACGGGGTCGACTTGGACATCTGGCCGCCGGTGTTGGAGTAGACTTCGGTGTCGAGGATGAGGATATTGATATCCGCGCCGGTGGAGAGGACGTGGTCCACGCCGCCGTAGCCGATGTCGTAGGCCCAGCCGTCGCCGCCGAGGATCCAGGTGCTCTTGCGCACGAGGTAGTCGGCCACGTCGGCGAGCCGCCGGGCTTCCAGGGTGCCGAGGCCGCCGAGGCGCTCGCGCAGGGCGCTGACGCGCTCGCGCTGGGCTGCGATGGTGGCTTCGTCGCGGTTGGCGGTGGCATTCAGGATTTCCGTCGTCAGGTCGTCACCCACTTGCGGGGCGAGTTTGGCGAGGAGTTCCCGTGCGATGGAGGTCTGTTTGTCGATGGCGAAGCGGAAGCCGAGGCCGTATTCCGCGTTGTCCTCGAAGAGGGAGTTGGACCACGCCGGGCCGCGGCCGTTCTGGTCGACGGTATACGGGGTGGTGGGCAGGTTGCCGCCGTAGATGGAGGAGCAGCCGGTGGCGTTGGCAACGACCAGGCGGTCGCCGAAGAGCTGGGTGAGCAGCTTGATGTAGGGCGTCTCGCCGCAGCCGGTGCAGGCTCCGGAGTATTCAAAGAGCGGCTTCGCGAACTGGCTGGTCTTGACGTCGGCCTTGATTTCGGTGCGCGACGGCTGGGGCAGGTCGAGGAAGAAGGCGTATTGCGCGGCTTCCTTTTGCCGCTCGGGGATGACCGTCATGGTCAGCGCCTTGTGGCTCGGGTCGGTCTTGGACTTGGCCGGGCAGACCGAGGCGCAGAGGGTGCAGCCGGTGCAGTCTTCCGGGGCGACCTGGATGGTGAAGCTGTGGCCTTCCACGCCGCGGAATTTGGTGGATTGGAAGCCTTCCGGCGCGTTGGCCAGGAGTTCGCTCGGGTAATGCTTGGAGCGGATGGAGGCGTGCGGGCAGACGAAGGCGCACTTGTTGCACTGGATACAGATGCTGGAATCCCAAACCGGCAGGCGGTCGGCGATGTTCCGTTTCTCCCACTGGGTGGTGCCCACCGGCCAGGTGCCGTCGGCGACAAAGGCGCTGGAGGGCAGGTCGTCGCCTTTCCCTTCCATGATGGTGGCGGTGATGCGCTTGACGAAGTCCGGCGCGGCGTCGGGCACTTGCGGGGGCCGGGGGTGGCCGTTGAGGCACCCGGCGGGAACGGTGACTTGGTGCAACCCGGCGAGGGCCGCGTCCACGGCGGCAAAGTTCTGGGCCACGACGGCCTCGCCCTTGCGGCCGTAGGTCTTCTTGATGGCTTTCTTGATCTGCTCGATGGCTTCGTCGCGCGGCAGGACGCCGGAGATCGCGAAGAAGCAGGTCTGCATGATGGTGTTGGTGCGGTTGCCGGCTCCGGCGGCGCGGGCCACGGCGGCGGCGTCGATCACGTAGAAGCGCAGCTCTTTCTCCACGATCTCTTTTTGCACTTCCAGGGGCAGGTGCTCCCAGACGGTGTCGGCGGAGTGCGGGGAGTTGAGCAGGAAGACGCCTTTCGGGGCGGCATAGCCGAGAACGTCGAATTTCTCGATGAAGGTGGCCATGGAGCAGGCGACGAAACCGGCCTGCTTGATGAGGTAGTGGGCGGCGATGGGGCGCGGCCCGAAGCGCAGGTGCGAGATGGTCATCGCGCCCGATTTCTTCGAGTCGTAAACGAAGTAGCCCTGGGCGTAGTTGCTGGTTTCCTCGCCGATGATTTTGATGGAGTTCTTGTTCGCGCCCACGGTGCCGTCAGCGCCGAGGCCGAAGAAGACGCAACGCATGACGTCGTCGGCTTCGTGGTCGAACTTCGGATCGTAGGCCAGCGAGGTGCCGGTGAGGTCGTCGTTGATGCCGACGGTGAAGTGTTTTTTGGGCCGCTCGGCTTTGAGTTCGTCGTAGATGGCTTTGGCCATGGCGGGGTCGAATTCCTTGGACCCGAGGCCGTAACGGCCGCCGATGACGACGGGTTCGCAGGCGAACTGGCTGAGGTTGTCCTGGCGGGCTTCGGCCAGCGCGGCGACTACGTCGAGGTAGAGGGGTTCGCCAAGGCTGCCGGGCTCCTTGGTGCGGTCGAGGACGGCGATGCTCTTGACGGTGGCCGGGATGACTTTGATGAAGGCTTCGACGCTGAAGGGGCGGTAGAGGCGGACTTTGACGACGCCGGTTTTTTCGCCGTGGGCGTTAAGCCACTCGGAGGTTTCCTCGGCGGTTTCGGCGCCGGAACCGATGGCGACGACGATGCGGTCGGCTTCGGGGTGGCCGACATAATCAAAGAGGTGGTATTGGCGGCCGGTGAGCTTGGCGAATTTGTCCATCAGCCCTTGCACGACGCCGGGAACGGCGTTGTAGAAGGGGTTGCAGGCTTCGCGGGCCTGGAAGTAGACATCCGGGTTTTGAGCGGTGCCGCGGATGGAGGGGCGGTCGGGCGTGAGCGCGCGGTTGCGGAAGGCGGTGATGGCCTCCTCGTCGATCATGGCGCGCAGGGTGTCGTCGTCGAGAAGGTTGATCTTGGAGATTTCGTGGGAAGTGCGGAACCCGTCAAAGAAATGCATGAAGGGCACGCGGGTGTCGAAGGTGGCGGCATGGGAGATGCACGCCATGTCCTGGGCTTCCTGGACGGAATTGGAGGCGGTCATGGCGAAGCCGGTCTGGCGGCAGGCCATGACGTCGGATTGATCGCCGAAGATGGAAAGCGCATGGGTGGCCAGAGCGCGCGCGGTGACGTGGAAGCAGAAGGGAAGCAGCTCGCCCGCGATCTTGTACATGTTGGGGATCATCAGGAGGAGCCCCTGGGAAGCGGTGAACGTGGTGGTCAGCGCGCCGGAGTTGAGCATGCCGTGCACGGCGCCCGCCACACCCGCTTCGGATTGCATTTCCACCAGGCCCGGCACGGTGTTCCAGAGATTCAGGCGGCCTTTGGTGGACCACTCATCGCACGACTCCGCCATGGGCGAAGAAGGCGTAATCGGATAGATGGCAATAGTTTCACTCAGACGGTAAGCCACCGAGGCCACGGCTTCGTTTGCGTCGAGGGTTGCGATTTTGGGGGACAGCACGGCGGTGCCCTGCTCTTGATTAGCGCTCATTCCCTTACTCAATCGCAAAGCGAGCCGCGGGGCTGCCCTCCGATTGGCATTCCCTGCCCATGGGTTGGCGGCGGTGTGGGAACCGCCCCGCCAAAGTCTCTTTCCGATGCAAGGGGTGATCGCCAAAAAAAACCGGAAGGGCGAGCCCTTCCGGTTCTCTCGTAATGCTGTTTCGTGCCGCCTACCAGGAGAAGGTGCCTGCCTGCGGGACGACGATTTGGTCGCCCGGCAGCACTTTGATGTCCACGGAAGGGTCTTTGGAGATCTTTGTCGTGTCGACGACCTGCACTTTGCCGCCCCGCACGAGTTTGACGTGCTTTTTGTCGGCGAAGTCGGTGAACCCGCCCGCCCCGGCGATGGAACTCATCACGGTGAGGTCGGCGGTATAGGTGAGCCGCCCGCTGGAACGGACTTCCCCGCTGACGTTGACGAGCCGGAAGTTGGACTGGACCGTGACGGTGACGGTGGGGTTGGTGAAGATCTTCTCCGACCTCAGCTTGCCCTCGATGAGCTGCTGCGCCTGGGAGGCGTCCAGCCCGGTCACTTTGACCTTGCCGATGTAGGCGATGTTGAGCATCCCCCCGTCGTCCACCGTCTGGGTGGCGCTGATGGCGCTGATTTCCTCGGGAGGAACGCCGGAGAGCCGGATATCCAGGGTGTCGCCGGCCCGAATGGTGGCTTGCTGGGCAAGGCAGGCCGGGCCGCCGAGGAGAAACGCGAGCAGCAGGGCTGCGCAGAAGGAGAGCAAGGGTTTCATGCTTAGTAGTCTCCGGGTTGCAGCGGCTCCGCCGCCGAATTTCCGGCCACGCCATGGAGGGCGGGTTTGCGTTTCCGGCGTTCGGCGTCCGGGGTATAGTAGTCGTAGTACTGCGTGTAGTACTGGTAGCTGCTGTCGTGCTTGGTTTCGACGTTGTTGAGGACGATGCCCAGGAGATGGCCGCCGACGTTTTCCACGGCCCCTTTGACGCGCTGGAGCATGGAGCGCGGGAACCGGCGGTATTGGACGACCATGATGGCGATGTCCACTTCGCTGGCGAGAATGGCCGCGTCGCTGACGCCCAGGATGGGGGGGGAGTCGAAGAAGATGAGGTCGTAGTGGTTCCTCACGGCGGCGATCAGGTCGATCATGCTCTGCGAGTTGAGGATGCCGACGGCGTCGTCGGGGAGGTTGCCGCTGGGCAGGAAGGAGAGGTTGGGCAGGCTGGTCTGGATGATGCATTCCTCCAGGCTGCGCGCGCCGGTGAGGACGTCGGTGAGGCCGACTTCGTAATCGACGTCAAAGAAGGTGTGCTGGGAGGGGCGGCGCAAGTCGGCGTCGACGATGAGGACGTTGTAGCCGCCCTTGGCGTAGGTGACGGCCAGGTTGTTAAGGGTGGTGGACTTGCCTTCGCCCGGACCGCCGGAAACGAGCGTCATGGTTTTGGCGTTCGGGTTGCGGCTGTTGAATTCGATGTTGGTGCGCAGGATCCGGTAGGCTTCGGCGTCGGCGGTATCGCCCTGGATTTTAAACAGGGAGGTAATGCCCTTGGGGATGACAGCCAGGACGGGGGCTTTCAGGTAGTGCTCCACGTCGTCGAGGGTTTTGACGCTGGTGTCGAGATACTCGATGAAGAAGGCCAGCATCACGCCGAAGAAGAGGCCGATGAAGATGGCGACGCCCATAATCCGCAGGACGTAGGGCTTGGCGGGGTAGACGGCCGGTTCGGCTTTTTCCCAGATCTTGGCCGGGACAACGGTCATTTTCAACTGGACCATCTGGGTGGAGAGGCGCCGCTCGGCCTCTTCCAATACGCGCTTGGATTTCAGGTAGTCGCTTTTGACGTTGATGTATTCCTGGCTCAGGTTGTTGGCGGCGTTGAGCCCCGCCTTGACCTGCTCCATTTTCGTCTTGAGCTCGGGCAGGCTGGCCTCGGCGACGCCGAGCTTGATGTTCAGGGAGTTGCGCACGCCGGCAATGGCGTCGCTGAGTTGCTTGGAGAAGACTTCTTTTTGGGCGCGCAGGGCCTTGATCCGCGGGTGGTTTTCGCCCAGGCCGCTATTGAGGAGCCGGGCGTCTTCGGAGGTGGTCTCCTGAAGCTGCGGCAGGACCTTGGAGATGGTCGGGTCCTGGATGTCGAGGGAGGGCAGCGCGACCATGAACTCCTCCGGCTTGAGCTTGGAGGTTTGCTCCAACTGCGCCTTCAGTTCGGTGATGCGGCTTTTCAGCTCGTTGTAGCGGGTTTCGTCGGCGTTGACGATGTTCTGCGCCGTGTTCTGGTTCAGTTCGAACGACTCCGGGTTGGGATCGACAATTTTGTCCCGGTCGCGGATCGTCTGCATCTTGAGCTGCGTGGAATCGACCTTTTTGTGCTCGGCGATGACTTCCTCACGCAGTTGGGCCAGGGCGGCGTCGCGAATCTGCAATTGGTCGTCGCGCCGGACGGTCTGGTAGACGACCGCGACGGTATTGGCGATGCTGGCCGCTTCGGCGCGGTCGGTGGAGAAGACGCCGATTTCGATGAGATCGGTGTTCCGGACGGTGTTCAGCTTCATCTGCCCGAGCAGGCGGTTGTAGGCTTCCTCCTTGGGCAGAATGTTGCCGCCTTCCTGGCCGCTCCACGTTTCGACCAGCTTCAGGTTATCGATTACGGGGTAGAGGATTTCCTTGCTCTGGATGATCTGGAATTGGGTCGGCTGGAGGTTCGGGTCCCGGCTGGGGCGGAAGGCCTCGCCGCCGCCAAACACGTCGATACCGTTGTCGTCCGGTTTCACCTCCATGACGACGCGGGAATAGAACTGGCGCGGCAGGAAGAAGCAGGTGACGCCGGCGGTGGCCAGCACAAGGCAGAAGGTGATGACCAGGATCGCCCAGCGGACACGAATGACGCGCCAATAGTCGAGAAAATGCAATTTTACTTCGCTGGTGTCATTCATATCAAAGAGGGAGCTGGGAACGGGTTGGAGAGAAAGCCGAGGGACATTACGTTCTACAACCGGTTATGCAAGGCACACTTTTCCCCAGCTAAAAGAAAAAGAAAGACGACCGCTCCCGGCGCCTAGTAGGTGTAGGTCGCGCCCAGGTAGTAGATGTTCTTGGTGTATTCCAGGGTATCCGCGGACGACAACTCTCTGATTTGGTTGTAGGTGGCGAAGACGCTCAGATACTTGGAAACATCATACTGCAACCCCGCGGATGCGCTGATGGTATCCTCCCGGGGAGTAAAGACGCCGCTTTCGACGAAGTTGCCGTTGAGGCTGAGGGTGCCCCGGAGGTGGGGTGTCAGAGACTGGGAGTAGGCGACCCCGGCGCGGGTGCTCTTGGTGGATTCCTGACCCGTGCTGCCGTTGTCGTTGTAACCGTAACGGACGTTGGCGCTGACCTGGGACGTTTTGGTAAGGGCGTAGTTCAGGGAACCTTCCGCGTAAGGGATGGCGCTGGTGCCGGTGCTATCATCCTGGTCGCGGAAGGTGGCGCCAAAGCGGGTCGATGCGGTCAACCGCCGGCTCAAGGTGAAGTCGGCGCCGGTCAGCGCATAGTA
>JAQTMF010000007.1 GCA_028714515.1 Chthoniobacteraceae bacterium
GGCAGGAAGGGATACCGCACCGCCCGGATGCGCGGGTGCCGCTCCAGCCACGCGGCCAGTTCGAGGGCCGTGGCGCAATGGCGCTCCATGCGCAGGCCGAGCGTCCGCTGGCCGCGCGTGACGAGCCAGGCGTCGAAGGGCGCGGGTTGCAGGCCGAGGGCTTTTTGGGCGAAGACCATGCGCGCGTTCCAGGCTTTGTCGTTGGTCACGACGGCTCCCCCCAGGCAGTCGCTATGGCCGTTGATGTACTTGGTGGTGGAGGAGAGCGAGAGCGTGGCCCCGAGGGCGAGCGGATGCTGCAAGTAGGGGGAGGCGAAGGTGTTATCCACGAGCGTGGCCGCGCCCACTTCGGCGGCCACCCGGCTGATCCCCGCGATGTCTACAATTTTTAACAGCGGGTTGGTGGGGCTCTCCAGCCAGACGAGCGCGGGACGGCTCCGGCGAATCTCCGCCCGGTTCTCCTCGCGGCTCAAGTCCACGTAGCGGGCCTGGACGCCGAATTTGCCGAAAACGCGCTGAAAAAGCCGGTAGGTGCAGCCGTACAGGTTCTCCTCCGCCAGCACGAGGTCGCCGCTTTTGAGGCTCGAAACCACGGCCGTGATGGCGGAGACGCCGCTGGCGAAAGCGACGGCATACTGCCCCCCTTCCATCGCCGCGACGCTCTCTTGCAGCAGCCGGAAGTTCGGGTTCCCGGAGCGGGTGTAATCGAAGCCATCGGCATTCCCCTGCTCGAAGGTCGAGGTCAGGTAGACGGGCGGCATGACCGCCCCGGTGTTTCCCGCGTAGCCGCGCCCGGTATGGACGGCCCGCGTGTTGAACCCTTGCGCATTCTCTGGATCCATAGAAAAACTCAAATAACGTAATCGAGCACGCCCGCGCTGCCGCGCAGGTTCCGCGCGCGCTCACAAAGGTCGGCCAGGGTGACGTGTTCCAGGACTTTCAGGATGGCTTCGCGCACTTCCCGCAGGACGCTGCGAATGGCGAGTTGCACCTCGTCGGGCGGCACCGCGCCCCGGGGCGTCGGCTCCGCGTCGGGCGGCAGGGCGACCAGCGATCCCTCGACGTAGCGGATCAAGTCCGCCAGCGTGATCTGTTCGGGCGGACGCGCGAGCTGGTAGCCGCCCGCGATACCCCGGCGGCTTTCCACGAAACCGCCCGCTTTCACATCGTTGAGAATTTGCTCCAGGAACCGTTTGGGGATGGCTTGCTGCTCCGAGATCGTCTGAATGCGGACGATCCCCCGCCCGTAGTGCTCGGCGAGCACCATCAGGGCGCGCAAGGCGTAATCTCCTCGAAGCGAAAGTTTCATAATGGCATTATCGTAATCTCCATCGAGAAAATCAAGATCAAGGCGCTGATTTCCATGATCTTCTCTGGAAATCCCCCTCTTTTTGACGCACTTTTCTACGCAAACCCGATTGACATGGCGTAGTTTTTCTTTATTCTTGGCCCACGTCCACGGACGATCAACGCAAAATCCAATCGTAAAAAACCTATGTCCCGCATCTTTAATGACATTAGTGAAACCATCGGCAATACTCCTCTGGTGCGCCTGAACCGGACGGCGAAAAAACACGGCGCGCAGGCCGAGATCCTGCTCAAGCTGGAGTTTTTCAACCCGCTCTCCAGCGTCAAGGACCGCATCGGCGTGGCGATGATCGACGCCGCCGCGAGTGAGGGGCGCATCAAGCCGGACACCGTGCTCATCGAACCGACCAGCGGCAACACGGGCATCGCGCTCGCGTTTATCGCGGCGGCGCGGGGGTTGAAACTGATCCTCACGATGCCGGAGACGATGTCGCTGGAGCGCCGCAAGCTACTCAAAATCCTGGGAGCCCGGCTCGTGCTGACCGAGGGGCCCAAGGGAATGAAGGGGGCCATCGCCAAGGCGGAGGAACTCCACGCGAAGATCCCCAACAGCATCATTTTGCAACAGTTCGCCAACCCCGCCAACCCGGAAGCCCACCGCCGCACGACGGCCGAGGAGATCTGGCGCGACACCGAGGGGAAGGCGGACTTCATCGTGGCGGGCATCGGCACCGGCGGGACGCTCACCGGCATTGCCGAAGTGCTCAAGGCCCGCAAGCCCGGGTTCAAAGCCATCGCGGTGGAACCGGCGCGCTCGCCCGTGCTCTCCGGCGGCCAGCCCGCGCCCCACAAATTGCAGGGCATCGGCGCGGGATTCGTCCCGGCCGTGCTCAATACGAAGATCATCGACGAGATCATCCCGGTGCTGGAAGAGAACTCCGGGCCGATCTCCAAGGAGGTCAACCAGCTCGACGGCATCCCCGTGGGCATTTCCAGCGGCGCGGCCATCTGGGCGGCCCTGGAACTGGCCAAGCGGCCCGAAAACGCGGGCAAGCAGATCGTGGTGATCGTCCCCTCCTCCACCGAGCGCTACCTCTCCTCGTGGCTCTTTGCCGACGTGGTGGCGGAAAGCGACAATGTGGATGATTTGATCCCGGCGTAAGGCAAAGCGTTCGTTCCGTGTGCCCGTGGGAGCGATTTTCTCCCACGGGCTTTTTTTTGGACTTTCCCCGGATGCTCGGGCAGCATGGTCCGCGTCATGTCGATTTTAGCCAAACTCAAGGGCTGCACCGTTTTCGTCGGGTGCGGGTTCGCCGCCAAATACCTCCTCGGAGGCGGGAATTTCTCGGTGCCGCTACAGTGGATGCTGGGCCTGCGGCGGCTGGGGGTGGATGCCGTTTGGCTGGAGCTTCTCCCCGCGACGGACGACTCGGCCAGCGATGCCCGGCACATCCGCGTCTTTCAAGAGCGCCTGGAACAGCACGGCCTGGGCGGCAACTATTGCCTGCTCCACCACCGCCGCCCCGGCGAGGAACAGGAGCTGGATTGCATGGAGGCCCACGGGCTCTCGAAGGAGGAACTCGAAAAACGGCTCGCCGGGCCCAACATTCTCCTCAACCTGAGCTATTCGATCCATCCCCCTTTTCTCCAGCGCTTTGAGCGCCGCGTTTTTTGCGACCTGGACCCGGGCGAGATCTCCTATTGGATGGCGCGGATCGAAATGGGGCAGTCTTTCCACGATGTGCTGTGGACCATCTGCCTGAACCTGAACGCGCCGGATTGCACCGCCGCCCCGGCCGTGATGCCCCGGCACACGTTCTACCCCATCGTCGATACGGAGCTTTTCGTCCCCTCCCCCCGCCCCGCCCGTCCCCGGTTCACGACCGTCACGCAGTGGTATTGGGGCAAATACATGGAGGTCAACGGCCAGTACCCGGAGCTTTCGAAGCAGGCGGCTTTTGGACAATACATGACGCTCCCCAGCCGTGTGCCCGAGGCGCAGATGGAGATCGCGGTGAATTTGAACCCGGACGACCCGGAACGGGAACGCATTCGCGGGTTCGGCTGGAACCTGGTGCATCCGCACGAGATCGCCCCCGGCCCGGCCGAATACCGGGCCTACATCGCCGGTTCGCTGGCGGAGTTCACCCCCGTCAAGCAGGCGGACGCGCTCTGGCGCACGGGGTGGTTCAGCGACCGCGCGGCCGCGTACCTGGCCTCCGGGCGGCCCGAGATCACGGAAGACACGACGGCTTCGCGCTATCTGCCCGAGGATTCCGGCGTCTTGATTGTCTCCAACCTGGAGGAGGCCGTGGACGCTGTGCAACGGGTGCTCAAGGATTGGGATCACCTTTCCAAATGCGCCCGGCAAACGGCCGTGGAATGCTTTGACTCGGCGAGGAATCTGGAGCGGATCCTGGCCAGCGTGGTGTAGCGCCTATACAATCTTGAGGCGCGCGGGGTTCGAAATAGTTCATATACCCGGCAATTATTGCCGTATTCCTATGAACACGTATCGCTCTATTCTGCTTCTGGGGGCCGCTGTCGTTCTGACGCTCGGCTCGGTCACGCCCGCCTCGGCTTATCCCGTGGTGGTCACTCGCGGTTATCACCATCGTTACTACCACGGGCCGCGCGCGGTGGTTGTCCGGCCCGCGCCGGTCTACGCCTACCACCCCTACCGTCACCACCACCGCCTCTATGGCAGCAATGTGGTCGTCGTCCGGCGCGGACACGGCCCTTATCACCACCACTACTGGGCCCGGTAAGGATCGCGGACGCTGGCCCTCGCCTCGCGTGACGAGGCTGGAGCCTCGATGACAGAGGCGTTCCCAAGCTCCAGCTTGGGAACGAGAGGGTTCGACGAGAGTTGTTCACTCGCTGTCTCCCGCTGCGCTCGGGCCCGGCGCTCTATTGGCCTTTCTTCGCGGCTTTTCCGCTCACGGGTTGCAGGTCGGCGTCGTAGACGGTGACTTTGCCGTATTTCTCCAACTGCGGGACGATTTCCTTGGCTTCGCCGACGACGACGATGACGAGGTGCGCCGGGTCGATGTATTGCTTGGCCAGTTCCGCCGCTTTTTCCGGCGTGAGGGCGGCGAGCTTGGCGGCGTAGGTTTTGTAGTAGTCGGCGGGCAGGCCGTAGAGGTCGATCTCTTGCTGGCGCTGCGCGGTTCGCTCGTCGTTTTCGACGCTCATCAGGAAGTTGCCGATGAGGTAGTTGCGCTGGAGGGCCAGTTCTTTTTCCGGGACGGGTTCGGTGTGGATGCGCTTCAACTCGGCGAGGATTTCCCCGACCGCCGCGCCGGTGACGGCGTTGCGCACTTGCGCGGTGGCGGCGAAGGTTCCGCCGAATTTTTTCGCCGTGAAGCCGGAGTAGGAGCCGTAGGTGTACCCGTGTTTCTCACGCAGGTTGGCAAAGAGACGGCCCGACATCCCGCCGCCCAGCACGGCGTTGACGACGCCCAGTTGCGGCAGGTCCGCGTTGTTCTTCGCCACGCCGCGCCCGGCTACGAGGATGTTGCTTTGCACGGATCCAGGGCGGTCTACGACGGCGACGGAGATGCCTTTGATTAAGGGAAAGAGGCTCCCTTTCTTGGTGGAGAAAATGGGGTAGTTCATCGCCACCGTGCCTTGTTTCCACGTGCCAAAGGCTTCCTTCACTTGCGCAAGGACGGCTTCCGGCTGCACGTCGCCTACGATGACGAGCGAGGCGTTGTTGGGCAGGAAATGTTCTTCGTGAAATTGGACGATGTCCTCGCGCGTGATGGTCTGGACTGTCTCCGGCGTGGGCGAGGCTCCATAGGGGTGCTGCCCGTAGAGGAGCTTGTCGCGCAGGCGTTCCGAGAGGTCCTCCGGCTCCATTTTCTTTTGGGTGAGATCGGCGATCATTTTGCGCTTCTCTTTGTCCACTTCCCCTTGCTGGAAGGCGGGGTGCAGGGCGGCGTCGCGCAGGAAGCCCAATATTTCGGCGCTGTCGCGGCTGAGGCCGCTGGCGGTGATGGCGGTGGCGTCGTCGCCCGCCTGGGCCTCGACGCGGATGCCCAGGAAGTCGGTCTTTTTGGCGAACTCCCCGGCGCTCAACTCGGCGGTGCCTTTGTTCAGCAGGGAGGCGGTCAAATCCGCCAGGCCCGGCTTGGTTCCGTCGCAGATTTCGCCCGACCGGAGGAGAAGCCGGAATGTCACCATGGGCTGCTTTTGGGTCGGCAGGATGAAGACGTTCATGCCGTTGGGAAGGGTCTCGGTGACGGCGTCGGGAAAGGTGACGGCGGGGAGCGGGCCGGCGGCGGGGGGCTGGGTGCGGTCCACGTCGTCGGGGGCGGTGAAGCCGAGCGGGGCCGAGGCCAGGCTGAGGGCAAGCATCAAGGAAAGTGTTTTCATGTTACTTGGAAGGATTCGGTTTCACGACGGGGTAGTGCAGCACGTTGGCGCCTTGCGGCGTCAGGTATTTGACGGCGGCGGCTTGGATCGCCTCCGGTGTGACGGCGTCGTAGCGTTCCCACTGGTGGTTGAGCGCGTTGGTGTCGCCGAACATGACGTGGTAGTGGGCGAGGTTGCGCGCCCGGTTTTGCATGGTGGCGTAGGAGGAGGCGAGTTCGCGCAGTTTGTTGTTTTTGACTTTTTGGAGTTCCTCGGCGCTCACGCCGTGGTCGCGCACTTTGGCGATCTCTTCGTCCAGGATCTTGTCGAGTTTCTCCAGCGGCGTGCCCGGGTTGCCGGTGGCGAAGATGCCGAGCGTTCCGCCTTTTTCCAGCAGGTAGGGGAAGACATCGACGGCCGAGGCGGCTTGCTCCTGGCGCACGAGGCGCTCGTGGAGCCGCGAGCTGCGGCCTGTGCCGAGGATATCGGCGAGCAGTTCGACCGCCGGGGCGTCGTCCGCCGTTTCCGCCGGGGCCCGCCAGGCATGGACGGCCGCGGGGAGCGGCGTGGTGGGCAGGGCGACGGTTTTTTCCGTGGGGGCGGTCTGCGGCTGGAGTTCGAACTGCGGCCGCTCGATCTCTTTGCCGCGCGGGATCGGCCCGAAGTAGGCGGCGATCTGTTTTTTGACGGCCTCTATGTCGAAGTCGCCCGCGACGACGAGGGTCGCGTTGTTGGGGACGTAGTATTTGTGATAAAAGTCGCGGAATTCGGCCAGGCTCGCCTGGTCGATGTATTGCGCGGAGCCGATGGGGGTCCACTGGTAGGGGGTGCCCGCGAAGACGGCGGCGGCGAGATTCTCGAAGAGGGTGCCGTAGGGGGCGTTGTCGGTGCCGAGGCGGCGCTCTTCTTTGACGACTTGGCGCTGGGTTTCCACGCCCACTTCCTCCACTTTGCCGTGCAGCATCCGCTCGCTCTCGATCCAGAGGGCCAGGCCGAGCTGGTTGGCGGGGAGGTTGAAGTGGTAGTCGGTGCGATCGAAGGAGGTGGAGGCGTTCAGGTTGCCCCCGGCGGCGGAGACGAGTTTGTCGATCTGCCCGCGCTGGATGTTCTCGCTCCCTTCGAACATGAGGTGCTCAAAAAAGTGGGCGAACCCGGTGCGGTCGGCCCGCTCGTTTTTGCTGCCGACGTGGTAAAGCAGGTAGGTGGAGACGACGGGCGCGGTTTTGTTTTGGTGCAGGATGACGTGGAGGCCGTTGGGAAGGTCGTATTCCACGAAGTCGATCACGGGCATTTTCACGGCGGCCTGGGCGGGGGCGGGTTCGGCGAAAAGGGAAGGCATCGCCCCCAGGAATGCGGCCGCGGCGAACGCGGCGAGAAGAGGTAATTTCATAAGCGTTGGGAAAACACGGGATGCATCCGGCAAATACGTGGGAAAGGGAAGTTAAGCGCCTGGGTTTCCAGACGCAAGTCATGGGTTTAGATAAGACCACGGCGAAAACCCGGCGTTCAAATCAGGGCCGCAAAAAGACGTTCCCCGCGATTCCATCCGCATGAGACGGATTACCTCGCTCGATTTCCTCGCCGTCGCGGCCGCTCTGGCTCTGCTTCCCCTCGCCTCTTGCGAACAGAAAAAGGAGACGGCGGTTCCCACGCCCCCCGCGACGCCTTTCCCCACGGCTACGCCGATACCAACACCGATGCCGACGGCCGCGCCCACTCCGGCGGCCACCCCGGTGCCCACGCCTGTCGCGACCGCCACGCCGGAGCCCGCGACTCCCGCGCCAGACGTGTCCCCAAGCCCCGCGCCCGCACCCTGATCCCGCGTATGGAGAAAGAGCCGAGATTTCCGCCGGGCATCCACGAGATTTCCCGGGAAACCACGCCTGTGCAGGAGGAGTTCATCCAGCCGGAGGCCACTCCTTCGCGGGATCTGCACGACAGGCCCTGCCCCCGGTGCGGGAAGCCGCGTAAACAATGGGATGGCGAGGGGGCGACGCGCATGGAGGTGCTCTATTGCTCCGAGGAATGCGCGGAGCCGCCGCCCGGGATTTGCGATTGAGCGGCGAATCTCTTCTTTGCGTCTTCGGGTCTTTGCGTGAGAGTATCTCTCCGCTTTCATGACGCCGATCCGCCATCTTTATCTGCACATTCCGTTTTGCCTGCGGGCCTGCCCCTATTGTTCCTTTTACAAGGAAGTGGGGAGCCTGCGCAAAACCCCGCGTTTTCTGGACGCTCTGCTGGCGGAACTGGACGGGCAACTGGCCCGCCACGCCGTGCGGCCGCGCACGATTTTCCTCGGCGGCGGCACGCCGAGCGCTCTTTCCACGCCGCAATTGGAACGCCTGCTCTCGGGTTTGCGCGAGCGCCTGGACTTGGGCGAGCTGACGGAGTGGACGATGGAGATGAACCCGGCCACGGTTTCGCCGGAGAAAGCGCGCACGCTGCGCGCCTTGGGGGTGAACCGGATCAGCATGGGGGTGCAGGCGTGGGATGACGCTCTGCTGCGCGTGCTGGGGCGCGTTCACACGGCGGCGCAGGCGGAGCGCTCCTACCATGTTTTGCGCGAGGCCGGGTTTGAGAATGTGAACCTCGACCTGATGTTCGCCATTCCCACGCAGACCCGCGCCCAATGGGCGGCGACGCTGGAGAAGACGTTCGCGCTGGGGCCGGAGCATGTCTCCGCCTATTGCCTGACGTATGAGGAGGACACGGATTTCTTCCGGCGCTTCCAGGCGGGCGAATACCGGCAGGACAAGGAGTGGGACGCGGATCTTTTTGAGATGACGCTCGACCGGCTGGCGGCGGCGGGGTTCGAGTCCTACGAGATTTCCAACCACGCCCGGCCCGGCCGCGAGTGTCTGCACAACCTGGCCTACTGGGAGGGGGCGGACTACCTGGGCCTGGGCCCGAGCGCGTTTTCCACGCGGGGGACGGAACGCTGGGAGAATGTGGCCGACGCGGAGGCGTATACCGCCCGCGTGCTGGCGGGGGAATCGGCCGCCGGTTTCCGCGAGACGCTCGACGAATCGACCCGGCTCTCGGAGCGGATCGCTTTTGGGCTGCGCACCAACCGGGGCGTCCCGGCGGCGCTGCTCGGGCCGTGGCAGGCGGCCGTGGACGAATACCTTGATGCGGGGTTTTTCACCCGCGCGGCCTCGCCGGAGGGCGAACGCATCCGGCTCACCCGCCAGGGCGTGCTGGTGGCCGACGCCCTGGCGGAAGCGTTTGTGTAGCGCGCCGCCCCGCTCTAGGAATGGAACACGGCTCTACTTTTTGACTTTGGCTTTTTCGGGTTCGGCTTTCTTCTCGGGCTCCGCTTTTTCCTTCATGGTCTCCATCATTTTTTTCATGTGGGTTTCCATTTCGGCATGCCAGGCTTTGCGCTGTTCCATCATCTTGTTGATGACGGCGGCGACGGCGTCCGCTTTTTTCTCGGCGGGGGCCGCGTTCATGTCGGCGACCAGTTTATCGAGTTCGGCCTGGCTCGCTTTCATTTTCTCCATCATCTTCTGATGCCACTCCATCATGGCGGCTTTCTTGGCTCCCATGCCCTGCATCATGCCGCAGGGACAGGGACACATGGGCATTGCCGGGGCTTCCTGGGCGAAAACCGTGCCCGCTGAAAGGAGCCCCGCCGTCACGATACTGACTAATAACAATTTTTTCATAGGTAAGGGATTGACGCGATGGGAATCGTATCCCGCGTGCGGATGGGTTTGCTCCAAACCGGCGTCTTCCGCTTACTGCTTCCACCAAACCCACGTGATGTAGGCCGCGGGCACGGCGAAGAGGACGGCAAACAGGCAACGCCACGGGGCCAGCAATTCCGGCCAGGTCGCGCCCACGAGTATCCCCAGGGCCAGCATGGAGAGTTTGAAAAGACTCGTCTGCCACCACTGGAGGGTGATTGTTTTCAAGATCTTCATAGGGAAAATGTAGCACAGCGGCGGCGGGTTGCCGCGGGGTTCCCCTGTTTCCCTGGGGTTCGCGCCAGTTTCGGCTTCTCTTTCGCCGTGTTTTGGCCCTTAAATGAGGGCTTTATGAACGCACAATCTCTCTGGGACCGTTATGCCGCGCACCTTCTCCGTTATGATGATCTGGGGTTTACCCTCGATATCAGCCGGATGCGCTTCGGTGACGATTTCTTTGTCACGATGCAAGGCGACGCGGATCACGCTTTCGCGGCGATGAAGGCTCTGGAGGAGGGCGCGATCGCCAACCCGGACGAGCAGCGGATGGTGGGCCATTACTGGCTGCGCACTCCTCCCCTTGCGCCCACCGCCGAGTTGCACAAGACGATCGACGAGGCGAAGGCGAAGGTTGAACTCTTCGCGGCCGCCGTGCATTCCGGCAGCGTGACCGCGCCGGGCGGCAAGAAGTTCACCGATGTTCTCGTGGTCGGCATTGGCGGTTCCGCGCTGGGGCCGCAGTTCGTGGCCGACGCGCTCGGCTCCACGGCCAACCCGATCCAGATGCACTTCCTGGATAACACGGACCCGGACGGGATCGACCGCGTGGTGGACGAGTTGAGCGACCGCCTCTGCACGACGCTGGTGGTGGTGATTTCCAAGAGCGGCGGCACGAAGGAGACGCGCAACGGGATGCTGGAGACGCAGGCCGCGTTTGAGCAGCGGGGCCTCGACTTCGCGAAGCACGCGGTGGCCGTTACCGGCGAGGGGAGCGAGTTGGACAAGGTGGCGACGCAAGCGGGCTGGCTGGAGCGCTTCCCGATGTGGGACTGGGTGGGCGGACGCACGTCGGTAATGAGCGCCGTGGGGCTGCTGCCGATGGCTTTGCAGGGGCTCGCCATTGACGACTTTCTGGCGGGCGCGGCGGCCATGGATGCGAAAACGCGCGTGCCGAGCATCCGCGACAACGCCGCCATGCAACTGGCCCTGATGTGGCACTATGCCACGGGCGGGCGAGGCGAAAAGGACATGGTGGTGCTGCCCTACAAGGACCGTTTGGTCCTCTTTTCCAAGTATTTGCAGCAGTTGGTGATGGAGTCCATCGGCAAACGGCTCGACCTGGACGGCAAGGTGGTCAACCAGGGGCTCACGGTTTACGGGAACAAGGGGTCCACCGACCAGCACGCGTATGTGCAGCAGCTCCGCGACGGCGTGGCGAACTTCTTCGTCACCTTCATCGAAGTCCGCAAGGGGCGCGATGGCGAGTCGATGGAAGTCGAGCCGGGAGCGGCCAGCGCCGATTACCTGCAAGGGTTCCTCCGGGGAACCCGCACGGCCTTGTATGAGGGCGGCCGCGATTCCCTTACGATCTCGATTCCCGAAGTGAACGCTTTCCAGGTGGGCTTGCTCATCGCGCTCTACGAAAGGGCCGTCGGGTTCTATGCCAGTCTCGTGAACATCAACGCCTACCATCAGCCCGGTGTGGAAGCGGGCAAGAAAGCCGCCTCCGCCGTTCTCGCGCTGCAAGCCCGCGTGCTTGCCGCCCTGGACGTCCAGCCGCGCACCGCGGGGGAGATTGCCGCCACGCTGCTGGCCGATCCGGAAGCCGTGTTCCACGTCCTGACCCACCTTGCCGCCAATCGCCGCACGCTCAAGCGGACGCCCGGCGCCACGGCGGCGGACGACCGTTTCAGCGCCGCAGCCTGAGGCTCCCCCTTATGAATCCCCCGCTCCAACCGATCGAATCTGTCGTGCCCTTGGAGCGGGTGGCCAAGTTCGTGCGCCAGTTGACGCACGATGTGCGCAACGGCTTGAGCGCCATCGACCTCGAAACGGCGTTTATTGCCGAGATCGCCGAGGACGAGGAGGTCCTCGTGGAGACGCGCAAGCTGCGGGAGATGATCGCCGAGACGGCCAAGATGTTGCGCGCCGTTTCGCAGCATTTCCAATCCGTGAGCATCCATGCCATCCCCTGGGCGGCGGCCACGGTGATGGAGGAGCTGCGCAAACGGCTCCAGACCGAGTTTCCCGAAGACGCGGGGCGCATCGCGGTGGAGCACTATTTCGCGGCCGAAACGCTCCGCATCGACCTCCTGCAAACCCTTGGGGCCGTGGTGGCGATTGTCCGCAATGCCCTGGAGTTTGGGGACGGCACCGCGCCCCTGCGCCTCACCGGGGAGATGCGGGACGGCGTGGCCGTTCTGGAACTGAGCGAGCCGAAAACCGCGTTCGAGCCCGATCTGCCTCCCGAACAGTGGGGCACTCTGCCGCTCTATTCCACGCGGCCGGGCGGCTATGGCCTGGGGCTTTACCAGGCCCGGCAGATCACCCAGGCGCAGGGCGGCGGGATGGAGATTCAATGGACGGGCCAGGCGCTCGTCACGCGCATGACGCTCCCGTTGGAGGAGTAGGTGCGCTTTTCCGCGGGAGGGGGAAGGGAAAAATGGGAACCCAGGAGAAAGCCGCCACACAAGCCGCCGAACGTAAAATCCTTGTCATCGACGATGACCGGGTGATCCAGGTTACGCTGGCCGGGTGGCTGGGCCGGCACGGTTTTCGCGTCTCGGCCGCCTCGACCGCCGCCGCGGGTCTCGCCGCGCTGGCCCGCGAGGAACCCGACGTGGTGCTCCTGGATTTGGGCCTTCCCGATGCCGGGGGGCTCGAAACGCTGAACGAAATCCATGCCCGCCAGCCCCAGGCGGCCGTCATTATTGTCACCGCCCAGGATTCGCTGGATAACGCCATCGAGTCGATCAAGCGGGGGGCTTTCCACTTTATCAGCAAGCCTTATGTGCCGGAGGAGCTTCTCTCGCTGGTGCGCCGCGCGGCCGAGAAGCGGGAGCTTGTGCGGGAAACGGCCCACCTGCGCAACCGGGCCGAACTCCTTTCCCGGCGGCTGGAGGAGGCCCAGCAGCAGCTCCAGCCGGGCTGTTCGAACGGGGTGATGAAGGAGGTGGACGCGCTGATCCGCCGCGTCGCGCCTTCCGATTCCAATGTGTTCTTGATCGGCGAAAGCGGCGTGGGCAAGGAGGTGATGGCCAACCGTATCCACCGGCTAAGCCGCCGCTCCGACCGCACGATGATCCGGCTCAACTGCGCGGCGTTCCCGGCGAATTTGATCGAGGGGGAGCTTTTCGGCTATGTCAAGGGGGCGTTCACGGGGGCGGTGGCCGATTTCCCGGGGATGATCGCCCAGGCGGAGGGGGGGACGCTTTTCCTGGATGAGATTGTGGAGATGCCGGCGGATCTGCAAACGCGCTTTCTGCGGGTGCTCCAGGAGCGGGAGTTTCGCGCCCTCGGCAGCACCCGGACGGTCCAGGCCGACTTCCGGCTCATCGCCGCGACGAATCGCCCGGTGGCCGACGCGGTGCGCGACGGGCTCTTGCGGCGCGATCTTTATTACCGGATCAATACGTTCCAGATCGAGATTCCCCCGCTGCGGGAGCGGAAGGAGGATATCCCGGCGCTCGTGACCGCTTTTCTGAACCAGTTCGCCTGCCGCCTGGGCAAGCCGCCGCCGCAGATCGCGCCGGAGGCGTTCGCCCGCCTGGCTTCTTATGATTGGCCCGGGAATATCCGGGAGTTGCAAAACGCCATCGAATACGGCGTGGTGCTGGCCTGCGGCGGCCGGATTACAGAGAAAGAACTGCCCAAGGAACTCTTCTCCCCCACCCCGTCCGCAACGCCGGAGGGGGGGACGCTGAACTTGGATACGCTGGAGCGGAATGCAATCCTCCTTGCACTTGGCAAAACTTCTGGGAATAAAAAGAAAGCTGCACAACTGCTTGGCATTCATCGCCCGACGCTTTACAGCAAGATGAAGCGCCACCGGATTCCACCGTGACACCTTTTTTACGCCACCGCTCCAAACCCGCCGCTCCCGCCAAAACCGAAAACCGGCAGGGAACGGAGGAGCCGCCCATTCTCGAACCTCACTCGCCGCTTTTCTCGCCCTTGGCCGCCCGCTCGGCCAGGCACCGGGAGTTGGTGCTCGCCCATGCGGAGCAGGAGTTGGCCTCCCAGGGGATGGACGACGAGCCGCGGCTGCTGCTGCTGTATAAGAAATTCCTGCGCATCGAGAACCACCGCCTGCGCCTTAAACACCAGGCGGGCGGCGGGGGGCGCGAGATCGCCCAGCAACGCGCCGTTCTGGTGGACATCGTGCTGCGGCATCTTTACCACGCCGCGACCAAGATGGGCCCCTCCCCCTCGGAAGCCGGATGCGGCATCGCGCTGGTGGCTATCGGCGGGTTTGGCCGGGGGGAGTTGAACCCGTATAGCGATGTGGACCTGATGTTCCTGCACGAGGATTGCAAGGTGATCCCGGCGCAGATCGGCGCGGTGATCGAGGCGATCCTGCGTACGTTGTGGGATGTCGGCTTCAAGGTGGGCCATTCGACGCGCTCCATCGACGGGGCCGTCAAGCAGGCCAATGTGGATATGCTTTCCAAGACGGCGCTTCTTGAGTCCCGCTTTATTGCCGGGGACCGCGCGCTGTTTGACCGGTTCAAGGCTGATTTTGAGAAAAAGTGCATCGTGGGGCACGAGAAGGAATACCTGGCCCAGCGGATGGAGAACCAGAAGGACCGGCATCTCAAAAACGGCTCCAAAATCACGATGCAGGAGCCCAATATCAAGAGCGGCTGCGGCTCCCTGCGCGATTACCAGAACTTGATCTGGGTTTCCATCTTCACCAACCGCGCGGGCAGCACCGGCAAGCTGGTGGAGGCGAAGCTGCTAACGGAGAGCGAACGCCGCAAGCTGGACCGCGCCTATGACTTTCTGCTGCGCGTGCGCACGGAGTTGCATTATCTCAACAAGCGCGCGTGCGATTCGTTGAGCCACGTTTACCAGCTCCAGGTGGCGACCAAGCTGGGCTACGAACAGAAGAGCCCGCTGCGGCGCATCGAGGCCTTCATGCGCGACTATTACCGGCACACGCGCGATATTTACCAGATTACCGAGAGCACCGCCGCCAAGCTCTCGCTGCCCGGCCAGGAGCCGGTGCGCAAGGGGATGTTGAGCTTCCTCAAACCGAAAAAGAAATACGAGACGTTTGACGGCTTCCGCCTGATCGAGGGGCTGCTTTACCCGGAATCGCGCGAGATCTTCAAGGAAGACCCCTTCCGCATGATGCGCGCCTTTCAGCACGCCCAGCAGCGGCAGGCGCGGTTTTCGCCGGAGCTGGAAACGCTGATCCGCCGCCGCCTCCAGCTCGTGGATCGCACTTATATCTATGCCCGCTCCGCCCGCGAGACTTTCTGCGCCATCCTGAGCCGCAAGGGCGAGGTGGGCCGGATTCTGCGAATGATGCACGGCTGTGACTTCCTGGGCCGCTACATCCCGGAGTTCGCGCCGATGACCTGCCTGGTCCAGCATGAGTTTTTCCACCGCTACACGGCAGACGAGCACACGCTGGTCTGCCTGGAGAAGCTCGATGAGTTGATCGATACCCAGGCGGAGCGCCTGGGGGGTTACCGCGATTTGTTCCAGAAGATCGACGATCCGTGCATCCTGTATTTGGCGATGCTGCTCCATGATGTCGGCAAATCGTCCAATGCCCGCTACCACGCGGAGGCCAGCGCCATGGTCGCCGCGCGCGTGGCCGCCCGCCTCCAGCTTTCCTCGGAGCGGCGCAAGATGCTCGTTCTGCTGGTGGACCAGCACACGCAGCTTTCCAACACGGCCCAGCGCCGCAATGTGGAGGACCCGGCCACGATCTCCGAGTTCGCCGCCGCGATCCACAACCAGGCGAATCTGGACGCGCTGATGCTGATCACGCTGGCCGACGGCATGGGCATCGGCGACGATACGTGGTCGGACTGGAAGGAGTCGCTGGTATGGCAGCTCTACCGGAGCGCCTCGCGTTACCTGGCCGAAGGCGAGGCTTTCTTTACGGAGCGCGCTCAGGAACGCCTGATTACCCAGGAGGCGGTCCTCAAGCGCCTGGGCCCCGCCTACGCGGGAGAGGTGGAAGCCCACTTCCTGTTCATGCCCGACGGGTATTTCAACTCCTTCGACGAGCTGACGATTGCCGCCCATATCCGGCTGTTCCGCACTTTCTTTGAAGCGCGCGAGACCGACGGCCTGGCTCCGGCGATCCGCTGGGTCCCCCACCCCGATCGCGGGCACAGTGAACTGTGGGTCTGCACCTGGGACCGCAAATATCTGCTGGCCAAGATCGCCGGTTCCCTCGCCGTGGCGCATCTGAATATCCTGAGCGCCGATATTTATACCCGGGGCGATAATCTCGTCTTCGATGTTTTCCGCGTTTGCGACACGAAATTCCAGGCCGTGACCAATGCGCGCGATATCGAGGCGGTGGAAAAGGCGCTCACGGCTTCGCTGGTCAAGGAGTATTTCGATTTCCGGCCCGCGCTGCAAAAGGCGATGCGGCGGCCCGCCTCCCACCTCTCGCAGGAGCTGGAGTTCCCCACGCGCATCGGCATCGACAACGATACGCACCCGGTTTACACGGTGGTGGATATCCAGACGCCCGACCGCCTGGGGCTGCTTTACAATATTCTCACGGGGTTCGTTGAAGCGGGGCTGAATATCGCCCTCTCCCGCATTGCCACGGAGAAGGGCGCGGCCATCGACAGTTTCTACGTTACCGATGCCTTGGGGAACAAGATCAAGGGGGCGCCCGCCGTCGCCCGGCTCCAGGGCATTCTCCAAAAAGCCGCCGAACGCGCCCATGCGGCGCAGGCCGAGGCCGAGGCGAAGGCGGGGTAATATCGGGGGCTCGCGGGCGCTTACCGGGTTCCGTCGATCGCCCGCGTGAGGCCGGTGTAGATCGCGTCCCGGAAGAGCCTGTGCTCTTCGACCTTTTGGCGGAAATAATCGTAGGCGTGCACGGTGTCGAAGGAGAGGATATCCGCCCGGCTCGCAAATCGCAGCTCGCCCAGGAACTTCGGCACGAGGGTGGCGCGCTCCGAGCTGCCCAGGTTGCGCACGTTCTGATTGGAGAAAAGCTGGACGGCGCGCAGGATCGCGGGGCTTTTGTAGTCGCCGGATACCGCTCCGGTCTTCTGGCAATGCCGGAAGAGGGTGATGAAGTCCTGGCTGAGAAGCTCGATTTTCTCCACTTGCTGCGCCTGGGCGTAAAAGACGGGCCATTGGATCGGCTCCCACGTTTTTACGTGGTCAAGCCGGTAGCCGAACCGGCGCGGCTCCACCGTGACGCATTCCGACGCGTCTTTGCTGACGTTGCGCTTGATGAGGTAGGTGGCGACGCCGAGCACTTTGCCCGTTGCCTGGTGGATGATGGGGCTGCCGCTGTTGCCGGGCACGAAGGGGGCGTCCACTTCCACCAGGTTGGGGCCGATGCCGACCACTTTCCCCTCCACGGGCCGGACTACCTTGGCCCCCTCGGCGTTGCCCAGGACGGAGACCGCGTCGCCGATTTTGACGTTGGCGTCCAGGTTCTCCATGACCTCGAAGATCTCGTCCGGGCCGGGATTCGCGCCGACTTCCAGTTTCACCAGATCGTGCCCCACCGCGACCGCTCCCGATTGCACGGTGAAGGCCGTGCCCGCGATGCTGGTCAGTTTGAAACCGGGGATGCCGCCGATGACATGGGCGTTGCTGATGACGACGGGGCGGCCGTCAAGCCGGCATAGGAAAGCGCTGCCGCCCCCTTGTTTCCCTTCCACGATCAAGAGCGCCTTGCTGTGGCCCGGCATGCGTTGTTCGGCCACCGGTTTGCCAACCAGATGGTCCCAGCGCTCTTTGAAAGACTGGTTCCATCCCAGGATCAGAAGCAGGGCAATCATTGCCAGGAGGGTCTTTTCCATAGGGGTGGCGCCAGTGTGGGTCGCGCGGCGAAAAAAATCACGGTTTTTCTAAGAAACCGGCGGGCGGTGCGTTACTATCTTTGAACGGGCCCATGACAACCCCGAGCACCCTCAGCTGGATCGAACCGATCCTGGAGCGCTTCGAGCGTCCGCTGATCCAGTATGCCACGAGCATCGCCGGAACGGAGGATCGCGCCCGCGACATTGTGCAGGATACGTTCCTGCGGCTCGCTCAACAGGGGCCGCTGGAGCCCGAACGCCTGGCCCCGTGGCTTTATACCGTTTGCCGCAACCGTGCCATTGATCTGAAACGCAAGGAAAACCGAATCGTCGCCATGAACGAGGATTCCCATCCCGAACCGGCGAGCAGCGAGCCCTCTCCGGCCGCCCGTCTGGAGGCCAAGGAGCAGGCGGACTGCCTGGGCAGGCTGCTGCTGCGCCTGCCGGAGAACCAGCGCGAGGTGCTGCGGCTGCGTTTCCAGTGCGATTTGAGCTACCGGGAGATTAGCGAGATTACCCAGCTCGGCGAGGGCAATGTGGGGTTCCTGCTCCACACCGGCATTAAGACGCTGCGCCAACTTTGGCCCCATCCCCTGGAGGTCCGACCATGAATTCCGACGATCCCAAACTGACCGCTTACGCGCTGGGCGAGCTTTCCGGCCCCGAGCGCGATGCCGTGGAGCAACGCCTGCGCGATGACCCGAATCTCCGCGCGGAGGTGGACGAAACGGCCGCGTTTGGCCGGATGTTGACCGGGGCGTTCCACGCGGAACCGGCTCCCGCCACGCTCGCTCCCGCCCAGCGCGCCGAGGTCCTGGAAGAGGCGCGCCACGGGAGGAAGACGATCCCGTTCCCGCACCGGCCGTGGGTTGTCTGGACGCTGCGCATCGCCGCCGCGCTGGTGGCACTGGCCGCTCTCGGCCGGTTCGTGCATGTCCCGGCCGCGCGCCCGCCGCACGTTGCCACGGTTTCCCAGATGGAGGGAGCCGATCCTGAAGACCGGTTTGTCGCCAAGGGCGAGGCGCTCCCGGCGGATTCTCTCCTCGCCAAGAACAGCGGGGAGACGCGGCCCAACGCGGATGTTGTTGGCGGCTCCGTCGCGGCCCCAGCGAAGGAGCCGCTCGGCCTTGACCAATCCGCCGCTTCCAGCGACTTCCTGAGCCTGACCAACTCCCAGACCACGCCCGCCCTGGCGTTCCGGAATACGAACAACGCGTCCCCGCTCGACCTCACGGCGCAAAAACCGCGCGCCGAAGGAGCGGATGCGGCGGGTGCGGCGGATCGACCGGCCGAGCGTCTTGAGGCTCCGGCAGCCACGGCCGGGGCGCGCTATTCGCTGGAAACCAAGGTCCAATCGCAAATCGGGTTTGCCGGGCAGAACTTTGGCAACGGCACGCCCATTGACGCACGCGCGGCGGCGGCTCTCGCTGAGGCTCCCGCTCGCTCCGCGGCTCCCGCGGCACCATCCGCGCCCGCCGCCGCCAGCCAGCCGCTCCTGGCGGGGCAGGTTTCGCTCAAGAACAAGCAAGCCGCCGGTCTGTCGAGGGGGGGCGGGGCGATCACCGCCAACGGAGACGGCGCGGCCCTTTTCGGCGCGGTTCTTTTGCAAGGGCCCTCTTTTTCCGGCAAGGAACTCGCGGAGGCCGTTAACCACTACGTGGCGCTCGGCGAGGAGGGCGCGATTCGAGAACTGACGGAATTGACCGCCAAGGCCCCCGGGGACCGGCGGCTCCGCGAACGCGTCGGCCTCGTCTGCCGCGTTCTTTATACTCCACGGGACGCCCAGGCGCTCCGTCCGCCCCGGTTTGGCGGGGAGAGAGTGCTAAGGGACGGCAACACGTATACGGGGACCAAGACAGTTCAACCTGCGAAGGAGCTGAAGGCGGACAAGGACGGGAAAAGCGCGGCCGAGCGGGAGGTTTCCAAAGATGCCGAGGCCCCGGAAGAGAGCGTGGCGGATTACCTCGCCTTTTGCCGGGCGCACGGGGTCTTCCGCTCGTTGCCGGTGCCGCTTCCCAAGGCGTCGCCGGAGGGGACGCCGCGCTAGGGCTGGAAACCCCGTTTTCTGCCACCCTTCCAGGGTGAATACACGGCGGGGGCGAGTTCCGGTGGTGTCGGCGCGGGGACGCGCCTTGACCACCGGCTATTGGCTGGAAACCCTCCGGGTTTCTCGCTCTTAATCCGCGCTTCGTATTATACGAGTTATACAGTCAAAAGGCGTTTTATCCGCAGATTTCGCAGATCTTCGCAGATTTATTTTAAAGGAGGATTTTCATCTGCGTAATCTGCGGTTTCTTGCTCTATGACTGTAGAATTCGTATGATACCAGTTCAAAAAGTAAAACGGACAGATGGAACACAGGATTTTGCGGATGAACAGGATTTCTATTCCTGAGAATCCTGTAAAATCTTGTGAATCCTGTTGAATTTTCCAGAGCCAAGTATCTGGATATTTCTGCGAGTTGGTATTACCTCGCTAAACAGGAACCCGGGTTTCTTTTGTGCTCCCGTTTTTTCTGGGCCAACCGCCCCTTTCGCCTGTGTCAGCCTTCCCGCAGCCAGCGGGCCGCGTCGCGGGCGGCGTAGGTGACAATCAGGTCGGCTCCCGCGCGCTTGAAGGCCAATAGTGTTTCCATCGTTACGGCTCGCTCGTCCAGCCAGCCGTTGGCGGCGGCGGCTTTGACCATGGCGTATTCGCCGCTGACGTGGTAGACCGCTGTCGGCATCTCAAAACGCTCTTTGACCCGCCAGAGGATGTCCAGGTAGGGCAGGCCCGGCTTGACCATCACCATGTCGGCGGATTCCTCGATGTCGAGCGCCACTTCGCGCAAGGCTTCCAGCGCGTTGGCCGGGTCCATCTGGTAGCTGCGGCGGTCGCCCGCTTGCGGGGCGCTGTCGGCGGCGTCGCGGAAGGGCCCGTAGAAGGCGGAGGCGAATTTCGCGGCGTAGCTCAGGATGGCGGTGTTTTCGAACCCGGCGTCGTCCAGCGCGAGGCGGATGGCGGCCACCCGCCCGTCCATCATGTCGCTGGGGGCCACGATGTCCGCACCGGCGGCGGCGTGGGAGACGGCGGCGCGCGCCAGCAGTTCCAGCGAGGCGTCGTTGAGGACTTCCACGTGGTCCCCTTCGATCTGCGCGATGCCGCAGTGGCCGTGGCTCATGTATTCGCACAGGCAGACGTCGGTGATGACGATCATTTGCGGCACGGCGCTCTTGATGGCCCGCACGGCCCGCTGGACGATGCCGCCGCTCGCGTAGGCCTGGCTCGCCTGCTCGTCTTTCTCCGCCGGGATGCCGAAGAGGAGGACGCTGCGCACGCCCTCGGCCCAGGCGGCGGCGGCTTCTTGCGCGGCCTCTTCCACGGTTAGCTGGGCGACGCCCGGCATGGAGCTGACGGGGGTGCGCCGGGTGATGACTTCGCTGACAAAAAGCGGGTAGATCAAATCGGAAACCGCGAGGGGGGTTTCCCGCACCAGGCTGCGGAGGACCGGGGTGGCGCGGAGACGGCGGGGACGACGGGATAACATAATGCCTCCCACGGTAACGCCGGGCCGGGCCGTTGTGCAAGCGGCGGCGTTTTTTCCCTTTCCCTTGTCCGGCGGCTCCGGGATAATGCCGCTTTTGTATGCAAAAAATCAGAGTCGGTGTTGTCGGTACTGGGTCCATCGGGAAAAACCACGCGCGCGTGATGTCGGAGCTCGGCGATGTCGAGTTCGCGGCGATCTATGACGCCAACCCCGCCACGGCGGCGGAGATCGGCGCGCGCCTCGGCGTAAAGGCCGTCAGTTCCCTGGACGAGTTCGCCTCGCTGGTGGATGCCGCCACCATCGCCACGCCCACGCCGACGCATTACCCCGTCGCCAAGGCGCTCCTGGAGGCGGGCAAGCATTGTTTGGTGGAAAAGCCGATCACGGAAAACACGCGGGACGCCAAGGCGCTTGCCGACCTGGCCCAGCGCTCCGGGCTTGTGCTGCAAGTGGGCCACATCGAGCGGTTCAACCCGGTGCTGAAGGCTCTGGAAAGCCGGCTCACCCAGGCCCGCTTTATCGAGGCGCACCGGCTGTCCCCTTACCCGAACCGGAGCATTGAGATCGGCGTGGTGCTGGACCTCATGATTCACGATTTGGAGATCGTGCTCCACCTCGTCCGCTCGCCCGTCCAGTCTGTCGATGCGGTCGGCATTCCCGTTTTGAGCAAGGGCGAGGATATCGCCAATGCCCGCATCCGGTTCGAGAACGGTTGCGTGGCGAACCTGACGGCCAGCCGGATCAGCCCGGAGAAGATGCGCAAAATCCGCGTCTTCCAGCACGACGCTTATCTCTCGCTGGATTACCAGAACCAGACCGGAGAGATCCACAAGCTGGAGGGCGGCCGGATTCTGCGCGAAACGGTGGAGATCGAGAAAGACGAGCCGCTCAAGCGCGAGATCGCGTCTTTTGTGCGGTGCGCCCGGGAGGGGGCCAAGCCGGAGGTGACGGGCTACGAAGGCGCGGCCGCGCTCGACTTGGCGATCCGCATTACCCACCAGATCGAAGCCGCCGGGATCAAGCCGTAAGACGCGCTTGCGGCCCGGCGCGGAGAGCCCGAGATTTCCACCGATATGAACTTCTACCTGATCGCGGGTGAGGCCAGCGGCGATGCGCGCGCCGCGGAAGTGATGCGCCATCTGGCCGCTTTGGCGGAGGCGCGGGGGGAGCCGGCGCGGTTTTTCGGCGCGGGCGGGCCGAAGATGCGGGCGCTCGGGCCGGAGATCGAGGACTGGAGCGGGGAGGCGGTGCTGGGCCTATGGGATGTGCTCAAAAAATACCCGTATTTCCGCCGGAAGTTCGCGGCGATGCTCCGGGAGATCGGCGAGCGCAAGCCGGACGCGGTGGTTCTCGTCGATTACCCCGGCTTCAATCTCCGCATGGCCAAGGCGGTGAAGCGGCGGTATCGGGGCCAGCGCGTCATTTATTACGTCAGCCCGCAGGTCTGGGCCTGGAACCGCAGGCGCATCCCGCAGATGGCCCGCACGCTCGATTTGATGCTCTGCATTTTCCCGTTTGAAAAGGCGCTCTATGAAAAGTCGGGCCTGAAGACGGAGTTTGTCGGCCACCCGCTTCTCGACGCTCTCGCGCCGGAAAAGGCGCGGGCGGAGGCGCGGGCGGAGGCGCGGGCGGAAACGCTTGTCGGTCTCTTCCCCGGCAGCCGCACCAAGGAGGTGTCGCGCATTTTTCCCCTCATGCTGCAAACGGCGAAAATCCTACGCCAGGCGCGGCCGGAGCTCCGCTTTGAGGCCGCGGCCGCGAGCGAGCCGCTCGCCGCCACGATGCGCGCCATGGCCGCCGGTGTGGAGATCGACATCCATGTGGGCGGGGCGCACGGCCTTATGAATCGCGCGGCCGCCGGGATGGTGACTTCCGGCACGGCCACGCTGGAGGCGACTTTCTTCGGGCTCCCGTTCGTCCTGGTTTACAGCGTCGCGCCCGTGACGTGGGTGATCGGCAAGTGGCTGGTGCGCGTCCCTTTCCTCGGCATTTCCAACATCCTGGCGGGGCGCGAGATCGTGCGCGAATTTCTCCAGAAAGACGCCGACCCCTCGGCGATGGCGGATGAACTCCTCAGTATGCTCAACAATCCCGAGAAACGGGCGGCCCAACAAGCGGAGTTCCGGCGCGTTATCGAGGGCTTGGGGCCGGGCGGGGCAAGCCTCCGGGCCGCGCGGGCCATCGTCGCGGAGCTGCGGGGCGCTTAATCACAGCCCGTCTCCGCGTCTCCCGTCTTTTCTGCGTGTGCTTCGCGCTTTCCCGTGGGAGACTTGGTATCCCCCCCTATGCCTCCCCTACTCTCTTTTCTCCTCGGCGAAAAAGTGAAAATCCTCCTCGCGGCGGCCGTTCTGGTCGGCCTGGGCTGTGCCTGGCTGTGGCGGCCGGAACGCCAGGTGCGCCTGCATCAGCGCCACTTCCTGAATGCCGCGGAGAATCGCGATTGGCCCAAGATCAAGGCGATCCTTGATGATGGCTTCCGCACGCCTTACGGCCATGACAAGCCCATTGCGCTGGCGCTCATGGCCGAGGGGTTGCGGCCGTTTTTCGCGCTGCAAATCTTCGACAGCGAGACGGAAGTCACCGTCTCCGGCCGCGACGGCGCGGTGCGGACCCGGTTGCGGTTCAGCGGGACGGGCATGGCGCTCGCCGAGATCGTCCAGGGGGCGGTCAACGATTCCCGGGAGCCGTTCGAGTTCACCTGGCGGCGGCAGAGTTGGAAGCCGTGGGACTGGCGGCTCGTCAGCGCCAGCCATCCGCTGATGGCTCACGCTTCGGGGCAGCTCCCAAGCCTTTGAAATTCCGCTCGCCAGCGGCCCGGTTTTCGCGGAAAATCGGCTTCCTATGAAACCAGTTCTGGGTTGTCTCGGGGTTGTTGTCGTTGCCGTGCTGATCGCCGCCATTATGACGATCGCCACGTGCGTCGGCGGCTTTAACAAGCTCACGGGCCTTTCGCAGTCCGTGGATGCAAAATGGGCGCAGGTCCAGAATGTCTACCAGCGGCGCGCGGACTTGATTCCCAACCTGGTCAACACGGTCGCGGGGGCGGCGAATTTCGAGAAATCGACGCTCGTCGAGGTCACCAATGCCCGCGCGTCGGTGGGCAAGGTGCAGATCAACCCCAATTCCGCCCCGACCGACCCTGCCCAATTGCGCCAGTTTGAGGCGGCGCAGGGGGGCTTGAGTTCCGCTCTTTCGCGCTTGCTGGTGGTGGCCGAGAAGTATCCCGATTTGAAGGCGAACTCCAATTTCCAAGCCTTGCAGGCGCAGTTGGAGGGAACGGAAAACCGCATTTCGGTGGAACGCGGACGCTTTAATGAGGCCGTCCAGGAATACAACACGACGGCGCGCCGGTTTCCGCTGGTGATCTTCGCCCCGGCGATGGGTTTCCTGCCAAAGCCGTATTTCTCGGCCAGCGCGGGTTCCGAGGTACCGCCCAAGGTGCAGTTCGATTTCTCCTCTCCGGCGGCCAGCCCCGCGAAGTAAAGGCGGGAAGCCATGAAGCCACTCTGCTTGTTTGCCAAATGCGGTCTGATTTTCCTCCTGGCCCTGTGGAGCTGCGGCGCGCTGGCGGCCGAGGTGATCCCGCCCCCGCCGAAGGCATACTTCAACGACGAAGCGGGGGTCGCGCGGAAGGAGACGGCGAGCCGCCTCAATCGCGAGCTGGAGCAGTTTGAGCGCGACACGTCCAACCAGATCGTCGTCGCGGTGTTCCCGAAGATGCAGTCGGATTCCTCGATTGAGGATTACACGGTGCGCGTCGCCCACGCATGGCGGGTCGGTCAAAAGGGGCTCAACAACGGGGCCGTGCTCTTCGTCTTCGTCCAGGACCGGAAGATGTATATCCAGGTGGGCTACGGGCTGGAGGGCACGCTGACGGATTATCTTTGCAGCCAGATTATCAACAATGAGCTGAAGCCCCGGTTCCGCGCCGGGGACTTTGATGGCGGGCTGAGCGCGGCCGTGCATGCGATGATCGCCGCCACGAAGGGCGAATACAAGGGCTCCGGCCAAACCGTCGCGGACCGCAACACCGTGCACCCGCAGCCCCGGCACCAGGGAGGCGGTTTCGGGTTGATCGGCACGCTGTTCCTCTTCTTTTTCATCTGGGTAATCTTTCGCATCCTTGGCGGGATTTCCGGCGGGAACCGGCCCTCGGGCGGCGGCCCCATTTTCTTTGGAGACAGCGGCGGCAGCGGATTCGGCGGCGGCGGCTTTAGCGGAGGCGGCGGTTTTGACAGCGGTGGCGGCGGTGGCGGCGGAGGTGGAGGCTTTAGCGGCGGCGGCGGCGACTTCGGCGGCGGCGGCGCGGGAGGGAGTTGGTAATGAGAGCAAAAGCATTTCTAAATCAACTGGATGATCAGCGGATCGTGGCGGCGATTACGGAAAGCGAGCGCCACACTTCCGGCCAGATCCGCGTGTATATCTCCCGCAAGGACGTTGAGGATGCGCTGACGCGCGCCAAGGCCCGGTTCATGGCCCTCGGGATGGACAAGACCCGCGATCGCAATGCCGTCTTGATTTATTTCGCCCCCCGCAGCCACCAGTTTGCCGTGGTGGGGGACGCTGGCGTTCACGAGCGCTGTGGCGACGATTTCTGGCGGCAATTGACCGCCGCGATGGGTGCGGCGTTGAAGAACCGGCAGTTCACCGAGGCGGTCATTCTGGCTGTCGAACGCTGCGGGGCGCTTCTCGCGGAACATTTCCCGCCGAGGCCGGACGGCTCCAATGAGCTGCCCAACGAGGTAGAGGGGGATTAGGAAAAGGTTGCCTGTCGGCGCGGGCGTTTCACGCGCGCCGCGAGATCCGCCGCTTCGCGTTCATTGCGGAACTGCGTCAGGATATGGACGCCCTTGGTGCCGATGGCGTTGAGCAGCGGCGGGACTTCCTCCGGCATTACATCGACGATTTGCACCGATTTTCCGGCCGCCAGGATGCGCCGGTAGAGGTCATACCAACGCGGCGAGCCGCCCCGCTCGATCCCCGCCTGCGGTGTCCACTCGATGGCGTCGAGCGCGCCGATGCCCAGCAGGTGGTCGAGATGGCAAAGCGCCTGCGTGCCGTCGAGGTGGTAGACCGAGTGGTCCAGCCACTCGCATTGTTCCGTGAGGGAGGGCAGGACGATTTCCGCGAACATCGCGGGCGAAAACATCGCCGACAGGTCGCATTGCACTTTGGCGGTTTTGCCCGGTCCCCAATGGTAGAACGCCCAGCAGGCCGAACTCCCGTCGGAGAGTTTGATGATGTCGTAGATGCGGCGGTAGGCTTCAAACCAGACTTGGTTGATTTCGCGGAGTTTGGCGCGCACCCAGTCCGGACGCTCGATCATATCCAAGAGTACTGTTTGCGGATCGCGCAGCGCCGCGAGGATGTCGATGTTTTCTACCAGATCGGGGCATCCCACCATGTAGTCCGTCCCGGCTTGCGCCCGGGATTGACGGAGCAGGTCTTCCGTGAGCCGCCACCAGCGGTTCTCCGGGTCGAACCGCAGCGGCGGCAGGTCCTCCGGCGCGTCGATCCCCTCCATGCAAGGCGTATACCAGACGGTTTCGGGCGTGAAGCGCGGCTCGGCACCGAGGAAGGTCGCCAGCGATCCCGGCCCGAGGTTCGTGTCGGCGATCGGCACAATGTCGGCGGGAAAAGCGGAGCGGGAAAGGTCGTGGTGGATTTTGCGAACCCGCCAAGCGTTGTTGGTGTAGGCCTCGGCGACTG
Organism: Chthoniobacteraceae bacterium; assembly: GCA_028714515.1. Lineage (GTDB taxonomy): Bacteria > Verrucomicrobiota > Verrucomicrobiia > Chthoniobacterales > Chthoniobacteraceae > UBA695. Next base: position 26,604 of record JAQTMF010000007.1, read on the forward strand.
TGGCGGGGCGCTCGGGAGCTGGCGGGCCGGAGCGGGGATGATCCGAGGGGGGCGCGCCCCACATACTGATCACCAGGCCGTCACGGCGCCACCATTCGGTGAAATGTTGTTTGGTTTCTTCCCAGTTTGGTTTCCAGGCACATTCAGGCATAGCGGTGTTGATTGAAAGGGCCGGCCCTCCCCCGGAACGGGAACGCGCCGACGCCGCACACTTTGCCAAAGCCCGGGGATATGCGCTTTTCATTGTCCGCCCGTTTTCCTATCATTTTGTGTCGTCATGAAAGAGGAACTCCGCATCCCGGTGGGCATCGAAGGCTTTGCCCATCCGGTCTGTTCGCCTCTGGATCACGGCGTGCCGCATCACCATGATGAGCTGGAGGTGAATCTGGTCCTCTCGGGTTCCGCCGCCTATTTGTTTGGAACGGAGCGGCTGCCGCTGGTTGCCGGGTCGATGGTTTGGCTTTTTCCCCGGCAGGAGCACGTCCTTATCGATTGCTCGCCGGATTTCTCGCTGTGGGTGGTTGTGTTCAAGCCCGGCCTCGTGGAACGCCATGCGGCCCACCCGCAACGGTGCGTTCTGCGTTCTCCCGATCCCGGCTCGCTCTTTTGCCGCCAGTTGGAAAGCGGGGACGTGGACGCGCTGAACCGCGTGTATCAGAGCGCATCGATCGGCGGGGACGACGCGGAGTTTGCCAACACGGCGCTCGCCTACGCGCTGATCGCCTCGTGGCAGGCGTTCCAATTTTCGCCGGACGCGATCGCGCGAACGGATGTGCACCCGGCCGTGGCGAAGGCGGTGCGCATTCTCGCGGAAACCGAGGGGGCGATGCCTTTGGCGAAGCTGGCGCGGGCGGCGGGGCTGAGCGCCTCGCGTCTGAGCCGCCTTTTCAAGGAGCAGACGCACGTCAGCCTGACCACCTTTCGCCAGCGACAATGCCTGGAGCGTTTTTTGCGGATCTACCGAGCGGGGGCGCGGTATTCGCTGACGGAAGCGGCTTTTCTGGCGGGGTTTGGCAGTTACGTGCAATTCCACCGGGTCTTCCGCCGTCAGATCGGCAAGAGCCCCGCCGAATATGGGCGGGATTTGAAGGCGGCAACCCCGGCGGGGTTGTGACGATGGGGAGCCATCGAACAAGAAGTGGTGCACCCTCTGGGACTCGAACCCAGAACCTAGTGATTAAGAGTCACGTGCTCTACCAATTGAGCTAAGGATGCCCTTGAAAACGGCGGACGTGAACGATGTCCTTTAACGTCCGATTTGTCAACGAGAACGCCCGATTTTTTTTCCTCACGGCGAAATAAATGCCGCCCGCGCAAAAAATCTCCCCAAAATGCGAAAAACGCTTGCAAACAGCAGCCGGGCGCGTAGAAATACGCCTCCCCTCTCCAAAGGGGGAGAGACTCGAGCGTAGCTCAGTGGTAGAGCGATCGGCTGTTAACCGATTGGTCGTAGGTTCGAATCCTACCGCTCGAGCCATATTCTATCGGCATCGCCGGGGATATGACCCGAAAAAGTTCCAGGAAGTTCCAAAAATAAAACAATCCCTGGCCCGAAGCATTGGAAAAAATGCGATGCGCTTGAAAAGGACTAAGCGCAGTTTTTGAAAATTCCGCAAGGGGCAGCATGGCAAATCACGCTGATTTTCGTCCAGCGTCCGCCCACTCCGTCAAAATCTGCGGAATGCTGGCCCTAGCTGGCCGCCTGTGGGCTTTTTCCTCTCGGGCAGCTACGACAAGGCGCGCCGGGATTTTGACGGCAATCTGAGGCTCTCCAGGAGGACGCCCGGCTCCGGGGCGTTTTCCGCCCCGGGTTGGTTTGCGTTTGGTTTTGTATTCGGCAGGGGTCATCGGGCGTTGAGGAAATCAATGATTTTGGCTGGAGTCATTTGGACTCGGCCATGGGGACGGTAATTGAGGGATGAGATTAAGGATTTTTTTGCGGGTATTGTCTGGCAATTTAGCTGCATTGCCATGGGCCATCGCATTAACTAATGCTCTGGCGGCACGCTTTTCAGCAATGGCGGAATTCTGATCAAGTGCTTGAATTGCCGTGGCTATTTCCTCAGTATTCGCTCCGATAGCGATGACCTGACTCAATGCCCACCGAGTGATGTTTTCAGGAATCATATTTTAAGCCTCGCAGCAGACTCCATTGTAGCTCTGGCGAGCATTCGATGTGCGGCTGGCGGGGCGGTCGCAAACAGTAACCTGATGACTGCAGCTGAAATTGGGTTGCGCAAATGCCCCCCCCCGATAACCGAGTTTTGCAGCCCCGCGAGAGAGAGCATCGTCAAACCGCTCGTCTCCGCGCTGAATAAAATTGACGGATTTTCCTGCGACTGTGAGAGAGAATTTTTTCATAGTGTGTTTTCTGGTTTAGCTCGGGCCTCATTGCCCTCGACGATTCAAAAGATACCAAAACTCCTTTGATTTGCAACAACTTTTTTCAAAGAAAATACAAGATGCTGATCTGCAATGAGTTGCGATGCGAGATTCGTAGCGAATTGCCTATTTCGTCTGTCCTTCGAGTTCCTTTTTTTCGGCCACATGCATTTTTGCAACCGCCTCCAATTTGCTCCCGTTGTCTGATGACCTCCATGCCACGAGTTTTCCGTCAACATAGGCCTGGACAATCCAGGATTTGACGGTGTCCCCGCGCTCATAATGCGCTCCGAGTGCTGCGTAATTATCAACGTGCTTCATTGCGGAGCACTCGAATTTCTGCGATTGGTTTCCCGGTCGTTCAAAGTCAAGACGGGCTCCGCTTTTCCCGAGTTCTATCAATCCTTCTCGATCTCCGAAAAAATAGCACAGCAAACGAACTGTTTTTGGGGTCCCAAAAAGCGAGACGGAACATTCGATACTGCGTCGGCTGTCAATGTCTCGATTGTATGACCCCCAGTCGGTTTTCCACGTGTCGTTTTGTTTGTGTCCCGTGGCTCCGCTTTTTACGTCGAGCGTGATGCTCGTTTTTGTTTGCGTAGGATTCTGCTGCACTGACGCCCGGTCCGCCTGCTGTGAGCGGAGTTTTTCCAGGGCGGCCGCTTTACGTTCCTCCATGGTTGGTGTAGGGCTCGGAATCGGCGTTTGGCAGATTGCGGAAAGTGGAAACGCGAGAAGTGCTGCGGTGGCCATCATCCTGATGTTCATGCCGCCCTTTTACTCTGGCGTCCGCGCGCGGTCAATCCTGGTTTTGGTCGCTGGATTTATCCGTCACAAACTCCAGGGGAACCGCGAATAGCTCTCCGCGTTTAGATTGCAGCGTAAATGCCGTCACGGCCGCCTCAATAAATTTCGTGGCCGTTGCAAAGTCCTCGCTCTTACGGATCGCGCGTAAAAATTCGGCTTTTAAGGGGGCAGAGAGCTTGGTGTGAATAAAGTCTGATTGCGGCACCTGGTAATACAAAGCCCCGTTTTACAGAGGGAGAAGGCTTTATTTGTGTTCCCATGTGTGTTCCCTATTATGTTGCCTACCAGTGTGTTGCAACGTGACCCCGTTGCAAATTGGGAGCAAGACGTATTGCGCACATTGTAGGAATTCGTAATATCCCGCCATGGCCAGGAAGCGGCCGCTTCAAACATCTCCCCAGATGATCCCGATAAAGAAAAATAGGGAATCCCGCATTTCATGCTTGCATGTTTTGAGAGATTGTCCTACAAACACGAACAGTTCCGAGGGTAACTGATTCTCACGAGAACACGCCAACCTCCTGAACGCAGTTTGTGACAAAGAAAAAAGAAAACCCTGCCCGGCCTGGGAGAAAACGCCGGGAAGTGCCTCTGAAGAAAATCACGATGGCCTTAGAAGATCCAGTCAAGGAAGCCTTCGATAAAAGGTCCGCAGAGCTAAAGCTCTCAAGGCCAAAAACCCTGGCTCATTTACTGGGAATGAAACCATAAACAAAGACCCCATGGAGTGTTGAAGCACTCCATGGGGCACATACAGAAGATGAAGTCGCTAAACATCAAATCTTCTGCCGAGCAGATTACGCCCGGCGGAACCGCAGATCAATCGGAAATTTCTCAGGGAAAACCTGAAGAACAAGCAGCGGCAGGAGCCGTCTACCTCGTCAATACTCGCTGGCCCTCTTGTGGCTCTGACTATGTTCTAAAAAAGAACCTGGAGAGCATCGCGGAACAAGAAGACATCGCCAAAAAGCAGCGCGCGTTCATCGCAAAACACAGTGCCGTTCTAGCGGGACTGGAGTGGAGCGTAACCTGCGTGTGGCCAGAAATCGACATTGATCCGACACACTACCGCGGCAAAGAGACAACCGCGCAGGAAATCGCCGCTATCTGGCCTGGGCTCGCATGGGCCTGGGCGGAAAACCGCTACGATAGCAGCGAAATCTGCGATTGGATTGCCACTATCGACGGGATTACACTGCGTTTGAGGGATGCAGGCAAGGTGGATCGTCCGCGCCACACCAACGGTGAGCCAATAGCCATCGCCAAAGCGGAAGGCCGCCCCTAGGACAGTAACCCCCAGCCGGGTCCACTCGGGCCCGGCAAAACACAAAATCATACCCAAGGCACACCCGTGCCCAACTTCTGACAAAATTCGTTATACATTGTCTATATGTCAAATCTCAATTTAACACCCGTTTTTGTTGGAACTTTCGTCCGTGAGTTTCCGTTTAATTCGCACAACGGGCCAAAAATCGGAACCATTACCTATGCGACGCAAAAGGGCCTTGAGTTCATTCGCCGCCGGCTTACTCGGGACGGAGGTGCGGAATGACATCCCATTACCTCCTATGTTACATAGGCATCGTGTGGCTATTAGGTATCTGTTGGGTATCCATAGCACCGATCATCCGCGACGAAATCCATAGGCGGCGTTATCGCAACCGATACCGTTTTCATCCCCATCGGTTTTTAGTGGAGGCGATCCGGTATTTTAACGGGCCAAAACGTCATTAGCACTATGACCTACATCATCGAAATCCTAATGGACGATGGACAAAAAGGTCGTTTACGCATCCGGCGCGATTCCGTTCTGCTCGCCTCGCGAAAGGCACAGGATTTTGCAGGGAAGCTCGCGAGTCCAGGAACGGTCTATCTATTCACTCAGGATGGAACCTGCATTGAGCACTATCGCCATGACTAGTCAATACGAGGTATTGCAGCCGTTCGTGACTGAGCGTATACGCGAGTTGGTTCGCGGGCGGCTACTTGAGGGTTTGAAGTTTTTTGATGGGCACAACATTCGCCCAGGGTTTGACCGTGCAGAGGTAAAGCTAGCGCTGCTCTTGACGAAGATCGGAAACCCAATGGAATGCCTGTCTATTGACGAAACCAGCCTCCTTGATTCACCAATGCGTCAACAACAAGTTAAGTCAAAGAGCGAACATATAAAAGTAGATTATGGACAAATTAAGGCATCTTTGGAATCTCCAAAAAAACGGGATTAGGCTTCGCTCATCGAAGACATGGAATCAAACATTAAAGACGCCGATATCTATTTTGAAACCGAGATGCGCCTTGTCGGCGAGCGGGTGGAGAACATCGCTAGGCAGTTCATCCAAAGCGAGTGCTGCACAGACATCCGCGGGGCGGCTCAACTCCTAGGGCTATCAATGGCAAACACCAGAAAATGCGCAAGGCACTGGCCGCTTATTAATCTCGGAGAGCGTTCCAACCGTTACCGCATCGCGGATATAATCAAATACCGCGATTCAAAAACTAAACAACCCAAAATATAGTCATGCCGCACAATGTTTGTCTTCGGGGGCCTATATATACATTCCGGTGTTATGGAGTGCATGAGGCAAAGGATGCCGGAATCATAGATAAATTGGGAAACAACGGAACACATGCATCAGTGAGCACTCCGTTCACGCAATGCGAGGGACTGCTATTGGAAGACTGGATCAAGAAACTTCCTGACGCCGTTCTGATTGAGACAGGACGCAATGAAATCACGGTTTACAGGCCAAAATCCCGCCTGGTGATTCTCCAGCAAGAATAGCCATGCACCGTTCCTGTTCCTGTTCCTGCGCTGACAGACTATGCGGAGCGCTGGATTGCATGACATGCCATCCCGAAAATCGCGAGGTAGATACCATGGAACAACAGATTGATGTATGGGATGCGCGACAGGACGACGACCTCTATCAATTTCAGCAAGTCGAACTTCGGGACATTTTGATATGAACATCTACGACAAAATATTTCGCGTTCTGCGCCAGGATGAATTTTTGGAACCAGGGGATGTTTCCATGAATGGATCCGTTCCTCGGGAGATCACATACGCAAACTGCGGGTTCCGAGTCGATCGCGGCTATTACCTCCGGCCTGTTCTTATCGCGACTGTAGCAAAACGCATCCTCGATCTCGTACCGAGCGAATGCGCGCCGGATGAGCAATACCAAATCCCCGGAGCACTTCTCAACATCCTGCGCACGGCGTTGGATGGAAACCTAACCATTTCAAATGCGAGCTGCGGCGTGGACGGAGACACGCACCTGATGTGAGGCTCGGTCAAGCCAGTGGGTATCCACTTTAAAAATGCCCAACCCGAAGCCGGTTCAATTCCGGCCCGCTCGCACCTTTTAACCAAACAAAAACACATGTGCCAATTCAAATCAGCAATCGTAACAGCAACACTGGATGTCCTCAGTAATCCCTACACGGACGCCCACGAGGATCTCATTCGACTTTTTAAGCTCAACGACACACCTACACCGAGAGGAGAGCCGCGCTTCGCCCGTGTCGAGTTCCGCCCCGAAAAAGTGGAGGATATGGCAGACCCGGACAAATATATCCTTGTCATCGACGAGCAACGCACGCCGGAATGGTTCGACGACAAGGCGAAAGAAAAAGTCACTGAAAAACTCAAGATCATCATCTCTGGGATGATCATCAAGGGTGATGCTGATCTTCTCTGTGGGGGTGCATATATCCTGGCCAATGACGCGAAAGTTGCGTGCGTCAAAAACGCACTCATTCATGCCATGCTGGGAACCTCCCGGGTCGGCGAGATGCGGGAAACCTCCCGGGTCGGCACGATGTGGGGAACCTCCCAGGTCGGCACGATGTGGGAAACCTCCCAGGTCGGCGAGATGCGGGAAACCTCCCGGGTCGGCACGATGTGGGGAACCTCCCAGGTCGGCGAGATGCGGGAAACCTCCCAGGTCGGCAAGATGTGGGGAACCTCCCAGCTCGGCAAGATGCGGGAAACCTCCCGAGTCGGCAC
>JAQTMF010000008.1 GCA_028714515.1 Chthoniobacteraceae bacterium
TGAGCCGCATGTTGTTTGCTCCCGGCACTTCCAGATCGACGAGGGTTTTGGCCGAGAGGATGTTTTGGGAGAGGTTCAATAGTTCGATCCGCCGGCGGTTGATGATTTCTTTCAGCGCGGGGTTGGAGCTGAACATGGTGAAGCTCGCTTTGAGGTAGCGCGTGCCTTTGGTTCCGGAGACGTTGACGACGATGTTCTCGAAGGCGCAGTCGAAGGTCGTCGGTTTTTCCTCGCCTTTTTTCCCGGGGGAGGCTGCGGCCTGTGCGCCTTGCGCCGTTTGCCCGTTGCCGGGGAGGGCTACGCCTTGGACGGCCGATTTGATGAGCGATTCCCGCATTTTGGGAATCAGCACATATTGGGTCATCGCATAGGATATCAGCGGCGTGAGGATGATCGCGACGAGGACGGGCCCCCAGGAACCGGATTGCTTCACCGGCGCGGGGGCGGCGCTGATTTCGATCTCTTCTTCGGATATTTCGGGGCCAGCCATGATCGGTTAGGAGCGTTTCAGGTTGATGATTTCTTCCAGGACGGAGTCGGTGACGGTGATGATGCGCGAGCCGGCTTGGAATGCCCGCTGGGTGCTGATCATGTTGGCGAACTCGGAGCTGAGATCGACGTTGGAAAGTTCCAGGGCCTTGGATTGGATCTTGCCGAGGCCGTTGGTTCCCGCCGCGTTGTTTTCGTCGCTGAGGGTGTTGCCGCCTTGCGGACCGGCGGCGTCGAGGTTGCTGTAGAGGTTGCCGCCTTCCCGCACGAGCGAGCCCGGGTCGCGGAAGCTCTGCAGGAGGACTTTGCCGCGGACGTAGGTGTCGCCGTTGCTGAGGCTGATGTTGATGTTGCCGGATTGGTCGATGGAGTAGGAGTTCATCGTCGGCGCGCTGACGGGGACGGACGGGCTGGTGTTGTCCACGACCGGGCCGATGTTGTAGTCGATCTTTACGTCGCCGACGCTCTTGGGGGCGGTGGCCGTCTGGGCGTAGGTGAGGACGCCGCCGGGGTTGGTCGCTTCGTAGCTGGCGGAGCCGTCGCTGAGTCCCTGCACGCGCATGCCGTCCTGGGTTACGAGGTAGCCGTTGTCGTCCACGCGAAAGTTCCCGGCGCGGGTGACGAAGAGGTTGCCGCTGGCGGGGTCGCGCACGACGAAAAAGCCGTTGCCCGAGATGCCGAGGTCGGATTCCGAACCGGCGGGGGAGAGGGTTCCCTGCTGGAAGTTGGTGGTGATGGCGTCGAGCTTCACGCCTGTCCCGACCTGCATGGCGGCGGAGTTTGATGTGTTGCCGTCGGACGAGGCTGGGGAGGAGTTTCTCAACATTGTGCTGAAGCTGTCGCCGTATTCCGCCGTGGAACCTTTGTAGCCGGTGGTGTTGACGTTCGCGACGTTGTTCCCGATGACTTCGAGGCCTTTTTCGAAGCTGGTGAGCGCGCTCACGCCTGCATCTAGTGATCCAAGTGCCATGTCAGTATCCTTTCAGTGTTTGGTTGCCTACTGCGCGCCGGTGCCCGGGGTGCTGTCGGCCGTTGGTTGGTTGATTGCCACGTTTGTCACGGCGTCGATGCCGTAGGCGGCTCCGTTGACGATCAGTTTCGGCGTTCCCGAATCGACGCTGACGGCGGAGACGACGCCGGTGATGTTGTTGCCGTCTTCGTCCAGCACGGTGACGGTTTTCCCCAGATAGTTGCTGGCGTTCGCCACTCCCTGTTGCTGGGTGAAGGCCGCCATGTTTTCCGAGAGCGCCTGCATCTGCTGGAGCGAGCTGAAGCTGGCCATCTGCGAGATGAAGGAGGTGTCGTCCATGGGGTTGAGGGGGTCCTGGGCCGCGAGCTGGGCGGTGAGGAGTTTGAAGAAGTCGTTTTCATCCAGCGCCGGTTTTCCCGCGGCGTCGGTTTGCTGGTTGAGGAGGTCGAGCGCCGAGGCGTTGGAAGCCGTGGAGGAGTTGGTGCTGGTGACGGACATGGGCGGATGGGGTTAGGCGAATAGGGCGATGGCTCCGCGTTCTTCCGGCAGGCTCGCGCCCGGATGCCGGGATGCGGCGGCGGCGGTTTTGGGCCGGGCGGGGCGCGGGAGGCCGTCGCCGGGCAGGAAGGAGGAGGGCGGCTGGTGCTGCTGGCGTTGCTGGAAGTCGCCCAGGCCGCTTTGCGGGGTTTCGAAGACGGGGGCGGCGATCCGCAGCCCGCGATCGGCCGAGGTGCTGGTGAACTGGCTCCAGTGATGTTCCAGGGCGGCGCGCAGGTCGGCGGACTCGGTTTTGAAGACGGGCTGGCATTCTCCGGCGTTCATGCGCAACTGGATGGTCAGTTCCTGCCCGTCGTGCAGGCGCACCTGGATCTCCACGTTGCCGCGCCCGTCGGAACGCATGCGCTCGGCCGTCTCCAGGGTGTGATGGAGGATCGCGGCGGTGTCCTGCGGGCTCCCGGCTTTCGCGGCCGCTTCCGGCTGGGGATTGCCCGCGCCGGGCGTTTCCCGCGCCACGGGGAGGAAGGTTCCAAAGGCTTCCGAGCCGCCGGAGGGGGTGCCGTTGCCGTCGCGGGTTTGCTCGCGCGCCGCCGGTTCGGCCGCTTGCGGCGCGCCGACCGGTGCCGGGGAGACGCCCGGCGCCGTGGCGGGGGGAGCTGCCGGGGGCGGGGTGTCTTTCACTGGCTGGGGGCGCGGGGTGGGCATGGGTGCATGCTCCACAGCAACAGACATGCCACTAGCACTCTGAATAATACCCGGAGCCGTAGTTTTCCCGCTGTCCGCGGGAGTGGCTTCCGCGATGGGGAGAGGAGGCGCGGGGTCCTCGGCAATTTTTGCCGAGCCGCTGGGCTTTGGCTGTACCGCGGACGGCGGACCGGGGAGGGCGGGAGGCGGGATTTTGCCGCTCCACGGCTCCTCGCTGGGAACGGGGGCCCGGCCATCGGGATCGCGCCTCTGGCCGAGAGGGATCGCGGGGGGCTTCGCCGGGGCGGAAGGGGGGGCTTCCACGGGGCTTGGGTGCGCGGAGGAGACGGCCGCTTGGGACAAGACGCCGGGGCTGTTTTCCCCGGCAAAGGGGATCGCGGCGGGAAGGAGGCTGCCTCTTTGGGCCGCGATTTCCGGGGTCCCCTCCCCTTCCGTGTTCTCCGCGACGGGCGCGGAGGCGGCCGGGACGGTCTCGGGAACGGTTGCCGCCACGGGAAGGGGCGGAGGCAGGTAGGTCACGGCGGGGGGCGTATCCGCCGATACGTCCGCAGGGTTGGCGTCTTTGCGCTTTTGCGGGGGACGCGGCTCTTCGTTCGTCTCGCCAGGCGCGACGGGCGTTTCCGCGACGGCGGGATTTTCGCCGGGCCGCTGGGGGAGGAGTTCGTCGAATTTCCCGGCCTCGTCTCCGGGGAGCTTTTTCGGCGCCGCTCCGGGGGCGTCCACGGGGAGCGCTTGGACTGGGGACACACCGGCGGGGCTCATGGTTGATCTTTCCTGGCTTTCAGGAGGCGGAGTTTGTCCGATAGGAGCGCGGCGCGTTTGGCCATGCCGATGTCGGGCGTGCGGGGGCGCGCCATTTCCTGGAAGATCGCGCCGACTTTATCGGCTTTCATCAAGGAGAGAATTTTGACGACCATTGTCTCGTCCATCTCGGCGAAGATGTTGACGACGGCGGGGGCCGCCATGGTGGAATAGGTTGTGGAGAGCGATTTCAGGTTTGCCGCCTCGGTCTCTTGCATTTCGACGATGGAGGCGGTCAGTTGATCCCGCGATGCCTGGATATCGTTCTGTACTTTGACCAGTTCCTCGCGCTCTGTCGCGAGCCGCGCGCGCATTTTCTCCAGGTCGAGTTCCCGCGCGTCGAGCTTCTTGCGCTCCGCCCGGAGTTCGGCGACGAATTTCTCGATCTCCGCGTCTTTGAAGCTCCACATGAGCGGGGGCGTCTCGATGTTGACCTTCGGCAGGTTGGCGAAGAGGGCCGCCTGCTGGGACATGATGAGCCATGCGGTGATGCCGAGGTTGGCGAGGACGGCCAGGATGGCGGCGGTCCACGGGGACTTGAGGAAGTTCATCGGCCGGCCCTCCGCGTGCCGTAACGCACGATGATCAGGTCGTCCACGGCGGCTTCTTCCATGGCCTGGATGGCGCTCTGGTATTCCTTCATCTTTTTTTGTTTTAACCGCGCGAGCACTTCCCGCTTCATCCTTGCTTGCAGGAGGGCGGTATGCCGCGCTTGGGTGACTTGCGCCGCTGCCCGCAGGGCGTCCGCGAGCTGGCCGCACGCGGCTTGCTGGTTGGCGATGGCGTGCAGATACAATGTTTGATCGCCCGGGCGGATGCGTTCGCGGCGCGTCTGGCCGAGGGCGGTTTGCGCGGCGTCCAAGGCTTGTTTCGCGGCCTCCAGGGTTTGTCCGGCGCGGGTTTGCTCCCGCACGGCCCGGGCCCACGCCTCGGCGGCGGCTTGCTCTTCGCGGGCGCGCACGATCAGGACGGCTTCGAGGCTGAAGGCAAAGGCTTTCATTGGAGCAGGGCGGCGATTTGAGCGAAGCTCTGGGCGCGCGCGATTTTTTCTTCCGGTTTCTGGCGCAGGAAGCGGTTGAGGGCTTCGTGTTTTTCGATGGCGAGGTCGATCCGCGCGTTGGTGCCCTTGGTGTAGGCGCCGATGTTGACGAGGTCTTCGTTTTTGCGGTAGAGGGCGAGGAGGTCGCGGGCGTTGCTGACTCTGTCCACTTCCCCGGGGGCGCTGACTTCGCGCACGAGACGGCTGACGCTTTCCAGGACGTCGATGGCGGGGAAGTGGTTGGCGGTGGCGAGCGCGCGCGATAGCACGATGTGCCCGTCGAGGATGCCGCGCACGGCGTCGGCGATGGGCTCGTTCATGTCGTCGCCTTCGACGAGGACGGTGTAGAAGGCGGTGATGGAGCCGGTTTCGCCCGCTCCGGTGCGCTCCAGCAGGCGCGGCAGGAGGGCGAAGACGGAGGGGGTGTAGCCCCGGCTGCTGGGCGGTTCGCCGATCGCCAGGCCGATTTCGCGCTGGGCCATGGCGAAGCGGGTGACGGAGTCCATCATGAAGAGGACTTTGCGGCCTTGTTCGCGGAAGTGCTCGGCGATGGTGGTGGCCAGCAGGGCCGCGCGGAGGCGCACCAGGGCGGGGGCTTCGGAGGTGGAACAGACGACGACGGAGCGCGCCATGCCTTCTTCGCCGAGGTCTTTTTCCAGGAATTCCCGGAGTTCGCGCCCCCGCTCGCCCACGAGCGCGATGACGTTGACTTCGGACTCCGCGCCGCGGGCCATCATGCCCAGGAGGGTCGATTTGCCCACGCCGCTGCCGGCGAAGATGCCCATGCGCTGGCCGCAGCCCATGGGGGTGAAGACGTCGATGGCTTTGATGCCGGTCTGGAAGGCCTGGTTGATGCGCTGCCGCCGCAGCGGGTTGGGCGCGCTGTTGTCGAGGTGGGCGGTCCATTCCGCGTCGAGCGGGCCGTGCCCGTCGAGCGGACGCCCCAGGCCGTCGATGACGCGCCCGATGAGCCCCTCGCCCACCGGCATGGCCGAGGCGGTGGCGGAGACGAAGACTTTGGCCCCGGCGTGCAGATGCCGCAGGTCGCCGAGCGGCATGAGGAGGATGCGGTGGTCGCGGAAGCCGACGACTTCGGCGTAAAGCTCCGCGCCGCCTCGGGGCGACTCGATGCGGCAGACGTCGCCCAGGGCGGCGGCGGGGCCGTCCGATTCGATCACGAGGCCGTTGACTTGGGCGACGCGGCCGATTCGTTCGATGAGGGAGACGCTTTTCAACCGGCGCAGGAAGCGCTCGCCGAGTTCGGCGAGCCGGGGGCTGGCGAAGTCCGCCTGGGCGCTCACAGCAGTTCCTCCAGGTTTTCGATCTTGGCGTCGAGGCTGCCGTCGAAGGTTCCAAAGCGGCTGTGCACGCGGCTGTCGCCGGGGCGCAGTTCGGGGTCGGCGACGAAGCGGATGCCGGGGTATTTCTGGTCGTACACGGCTTCGACGCCTTCGAAGATTTCCAGGTCGCGCTCGTTGAGGAAGACTTCCAGCCCGGCGGTGCCGGGATGCACTTCGGCGATCAGTTCGGAGAGGATGTTTTTGGTGATCTTTTCGTCGAGGTCCACGGTGGAGAGGACGCGCCGGACGGCTTCCATGACCATGCGCGGGAGCATTCCGCAGAATTGTTCGATCAACGCGTCGTGCCGGGCGGCCAGCCCTTCCAGGGTTCGCCGGTGCAACTCGACCATTTCGGCCTGGTGGCGCGCGAATTGCGCCGCGCGCTCGGCCGCCGCCGCGTTGTGCCCCCGCTGGTAGGATTCTTCGCGCGCCGCCTGGAGGTCGGCCTCGGTATACTTGGCGACGGGCGCGCTGCCCGCCAGCGCGATGGCGCGCGGACGCTTGGGGAATTTACACGAAAGCACGGTCGTCGCCTCCCGAGTCGAGGGTGATTTCTTCCGCCTCCTCCAGCTTGCGCACGACCTGGATGATCTTGTCTTGCGCGGCTTCCACGTCCTTCATCTTGACGGGGCCGAGCATTTCGATGTCTTCCTTGAGGCCTTCGGCGGCGCGTTTGGAGATCGAGGCCATGACGGCGGCGATGAGCGATGGCTTGGCCGGTTTCAGGGCGACGGCGAGGTCGCCCATGTCGACTTCGCGCATGACGCGCTGCAAGTCGACCCGTTCCAGGCGCGCGAGGTCTTCGAAGCTGAAGACTTTCTTGCGGATGGCCGCGCCCAGGGGGGCGTTGCGCTCTTCGATGCGCGTCATGAGGGTTTTGCGCGTGTCTTTGTCGAGGGCGTTGAGGATGTCGGCGACGCTCTTGACGCCGCCGCTGTGGTGCAGCCCTTGTTTGAGTGATTTTTTGTCGAAGTGGCGGTTCAGGTTTTTGGCGATTTTCAGGAGCACGTCGTGCGAGGTGGGCTCCATGGCTCCCAGGCGCTCCACGACTTCTTCGCGCAGTTCGGGGGCGAGCATCATGACGATTTCCGCGGCTTTGGCGGTGTCGAGGTAGGAGAGGATGAAGGCCACGGTTTGCGGCTGCTCGGCTTTGACGAGGTTGAGGATCTGCCGCCCGTCCATTTGGCGGATGTCTTCGCCCGCTTCGGAGGGGATGGTGGAGGGGGCGACGCGGTTGAGGATGGTCGCGGCGGTGAAGTCGCCTTTGGCTTTGGCCAGGGCGCTCTGCGCGTAGCCGACGCCGCCCAGTTTGGAGCGCACGCCGGTGAGGATCAGCTGGCCGAATTCGCCGATCAGCTCTTTTTGCACGGGTTCTTCGATGACGTGCAGGTTGGCCATTTCACGGCAGATCAATTCGAGCTGGGCCGTGTCGAATTCTTTCATGACTTCGGCGGCGGCGTCCGCGCCGATGAAGATGAAGAAGGCCGCGATTTTCTGGATCTTGGTGAGTTGGCTGTAGTCGATCGCCATCAGTTTTTGTTATTGGGCGCCGCCATCCATCCGCGCAGGGCCGCGCCGACGTTTTCGGGTTTCTGGCGGATCATTTCGTTGAGCATCTCGGGGGAAATGACGGGGGTGCCGGAGGCTTGCAGTTCCCCGGCGTTGGGCTCCAGGATCTCGATGGGGATTTCGTAGGGTTTGGTGCGCTTGAGGAGGCGCAGGAAGATGAGGATGACGAAGGCGGCGATGCCCAGCCCGACGGCGCTGCGCAGGAGATCCTGGTTGTTGTAGAGCACGTCGGTGAATTCGGGTTTTCTGACGGCCGGGGCCTCGAAGGCGACTTCTTGCAGGGAGATGGCCTGGGAGGAGTCCTGCCCCCCTGTGGCTTTGATGCCGAGGGCGTTGGCGACCATTTTCCGCAGGGCGTCGAGTTCCTGCTGGCTGCGGGGTTTCTCTTTTGCCGCGATGAATACCGCCGCGGAGAGGTGGGTGATGCTGCCGGGGTTTTTCACCGCGTTGACGGTGGTCCGGTTGATCTCGTAGGTGTTGGTTTTGTTTTTCCGCGTTTCCTCGCTGTTTTTGCCGGTCGATTTCGCGTTGCCTTCGCCGTTGGCGTTGGGCGGGGTGTTGGAGGTGACGCCGACGGCGGGCCGCTGGTTGGTGCCGTCGGTTTCGGTGGTGACGACGCTGTCTTCGGTGACGACTTCGTTGCGGACGACTTGTTTTTCGGGGTCGAATTCTTCTTTGACGGTGGTGGAGCTGTCGGTATCGACGTCGGCGGAGACGCGCACGACGGCGTTGTTGAGGCCGAGGACCTTGGAGAGCATGGTCTCGACTTTCCCCGCGAAGTAGTCTTCGACGCTTTTGCGGTATTTCATCTGGGCGGTGGCGACGCCGAGGGAGGGGTCGTCCTTGAGGTTCTCCGTGAGTACGTTGCCGTGGCTGTCGATGACGGCGACGTCGTTGACGCCGAGCCCTTCGACGGAGTTGGCGACGAGGAAGCGGATGGAGTTGACGGCTTCCTGGGTGAGCGCGCCCGCGCCTTGCTCGACGAAGACGGAGGCGGTCGGCTTGGACTTGGCGTCGGAGAAGAGCAGCCGGTTTTCGGGCATGACGATGAGGACGCGCGCGGAGTGGACGCCGTTGATTTGCGCGATGGTGCGGGAGAGTTCTCCCTGGACGGCCCGGACGTAGTTGGTGCGCTGGACGAAGTCGCTGATGCCGAAGTTGGACCGGTCGAAGATTTCGAACCCGACGCCGCCCCCGGAGGGGACGCCTTTGGCGGCGAGTTGCGCCCGCAGTTGGTGCACTTTTTCGCCCGGGACGTAGACGGAGCCGCCACCCGCGCCGATCTCGTATTTGACGCCTTGTTCCTGGACGAGGCTGAGCACTTCGGCGATGTCCTTTTCGCCAAGCCGCCCGTAGAGGAGCTGCATTTGCGAACGGCCGGACCAGAGGACGACTCCGACCATGCCGGCGATGACGGCGGCGATGGCGAGCCCGAGGGTGATCCGCTGGCTGATGGCGAGCTGGCTCCAGAGCCGGCCCATCTGTTTGATGAAATCGTTCATAGGGGGGCGCCCGGCTTCAGACCTGCATCCGCATGAGTTCCTGGTAGGAGTCCACCAGTTTGTTGCGCACTTCGACCATGAGCGAGAAGGCGACGCTGGACTCCTGCATGGAGATCATCGCCTGGTGGAGGTTGTTGGTCTCGCCGCTGAGCAGTTTGTTCTGGTCGGCGCTGGCGATCTTCATTTTGTCGTCCACTTCGTGGACGGCTTGTTCCAGGACTTTGGAGAAGGAGGCGCCGGTGGCGGGCGCGCCCGCCGATTCGGTGGAGCGCAGGGATGCCGGTTTGGAGATTCCCTCGATGCCTTCCACACCCGACGGGCCGGCGGCGCGCGCGATGTCGCTGGATTTTCCCCACATGCCGGGGATGGCGTTGGAACCGATGGAGCCGATCATGGGTGCGGAGGGTTATTTCCCGATGGAGAGGGCTTTGGAGGCCAGTTGCTTGGCGTTGCGGACGACGGAGAGGTTCGCCTCGTAGGCCCGGGACGAGTTCATGAGATCGACCATTTCGGTGGCGATGTTGACGTTGGGCATCTGGACCATGCCTTCTTTGTTGGCGTCGGGGTGGGAGGGGTTGTAGACGGTTTCGCCGGGGGTGGGGTCGGTGGAGACGCGGCCGACTTGGACGCCTTTGCCGTTGGCGCGGAGGACGGACTCGAAGGAGACGACTTTGCGCTGGTAGGCCTGGCCGTCCACGTCGTGCGTGGTGTAGGCGTTGGCGATGTTTTCGGCCACGACTTCCATGCGGATTTTTTCCGCGTTGAGGGCGCTGCCTGTGAGGTTGATTCCAGAGATCACGTTCATGGGGGGAAAGGGATCCTCGGTTAGCTGCGCCCGGTGATGGCTACTTTGAGCTGCCGGAGGGAGTTGCTGACGAATTCCGTGAGGGTGTCGTATTGCGTGGTATTGGCGCTCATTTCGAGCAGTTCTTTGTCGATCTCGACGTTGTTCCCGTCGTGGCGCTGGCTGGTCGTTTTGGTGTCTTCCACCAGGGAGGGGGTGCGGAGCCGATCCAGTGTCCCCGAGCGAAGCCGCGCCGCGAATTCTTTGCTGAAGTCTTTGGGCAGATCGACCCGCTTGTAGCCCGGGGTCTCGACGTTGGCGATGTTCGACGCGATGGCTTCGTGACGAAGCTGCGTCATATCCAGCAGTCGCTTGGAGGCGACGTAGTTGGTGTTGGAAAATAGCCCGTCGATCATGGCGGCGATCCCCTAAGCAACCGGTATGCCAGCGAAATGCCGATTCGCGTTCTCTTTTGATTTTCAGGGGCTTATGTCACCTCCCCTTCCGCGTTCCCCTCGCCTTCCGCCTCAAATTTCCCGGAGGGGGCAATTTTTGCCGGGAGGAAGATTCGGTATGCGGCGCTCTTCCCGAGGAGGGGCGGGCCTACAGGGTTAGGGAGATGGATGCGCCGGGGTTCGCGGCCGCGCAGGAGCGGCAATACGCCTGGCTTTCGGCGCTGAGGGAAAGGCTTTGTGTTCCCCCGTTCGGCAGTACCCGGGAGAGGGTGCCGTCGGGGGCGAGGATGAATGGGGCTCCCGCTTCCGTGCCGCTTGCGGCGAGGGCGGCTTTCACTTCCGGCAAGGCGCTGAGTTGCCGCTGGATGTCGGCGGTTCCCCGGCCGGCCGTTACGGCTTGGTTGAGCACGGCTTGGAATGCCACGGGCGACGGCGTTTCTTGCGCCGCTTTCGGTTCGGTGATCCGGTTCCAGGTGGCGAGGGCGGATTGGGCCAGCGAGCTGATTCCTGAGACGGCGAAGGGGGTCATCATGGCCGGATGCAAAGCATGCCATATGCCACCCCGGCGGCTTTGGTCAGCGCCGCTGTTTGTAACAGACGACCCGGCCAAACAGGGCCCGCTCGTAGTTGTCGTCCAGGTTCATGGTGGTCTCGGCGTTGCCCAGGAAGAGGTAGCCTTCGGGCGACAGGACGGTGCGCACTTTGCCAAGGATGGAGCGCTTGGTGGCTACGTCAAAGTAGATCATGACGTTGCGCAGGAGCACGAGATCGCACTTGGGCAGGAACGGCCACGGCTGGACGAGGTTCATTTCGCGGAAGTCGACCATGTTGCGGATGTCTTCGCGGACTTCCCACATGGCGGCGCGTTCCCGGAAGTATTTGACGAGCAGGGGCGCGGCCAGCCCCCGGTTGACTTCCATCTGGCGGTAGCGGCCCGCCCGCGCCCGTTCGAGCACTTCTTCGTTGATGTCGGTGGCGATGATCCGCACGTTCCAGTTTGCCACGGCCGGGAAGCATTCGCGCAGGAGGATGGCGACGCTGTAGGGCTCCTGCCCGGTGGAGGCCGCGCAGCACCAGATGGTCAACTGCCGCTGGGGAGCGCGCAATGCGATCAGCTCCGGGAGAACCGAGTCGCGGAGGACTTCGAAGGGGTAGATGTCGCGGAAGAAGGACGTTTCGTTGGTCGTCATGGCGTCGACGATCTTCCAGTGGATGTTGTTGACGGGCTGGAATCGCACGGCGTCGATCATCCTGGCGATGGTGTCGAAGCCTTCGGCGCGGGCGACGGGTTCCAGGCGCGAGTCCACGAGGTATTCCTTCCCGGTTTCCAATACCAGCCCGGCCAGTGAATGGAGCAATGTCTGCAAGTATTGGAAATCCGAGAGGGTTATGGCCATAGATTGGGCTCCTTGTCGCGTTGGGGAAAATGCCGGGAGGGCGTTGGGGTGCGTCCCAGGTGAACGCGTTTGACGATTTCGGCGGGAATCTGCTGGAGCGGGAGCACGGCGTTGGCAAGGCCTCCGCGCGCCACGAAGCCGGGCATGCCCCAGATGACGCTGGTGGCTTCGTCCTGGGCGAATACGTCGCCTCCGGCGTTTCGGATCAGTTCGCTGCCGCGGAATCCGTCGCGCCCCATGCCGGTGAGGACGACGCCCAGCACGTGGCCGCCGAAGGCTTCGACGGCCGACCGGAAGAGGACATCGACCGAGGGGCGGCAGGAGTTCTCGGGCGGGCCCTTGGTGGTTCTGACGATGGCGTGCCCTTCCTGGCGGCAGACGGTGAGGTGAAAGTCGCCCGGCGCGATCCATACGCCGCCGGGGCTGAGGTGCTCGCCGGGCTCGGCCTCTTTCACCCAAATGCCGGACATGGCGCTGAGGCGGTCGGCAAGGAGTTTGGTGAAGACGGGCGGCATGTGCTGCACGACGAGGATGGGCACGGGAAGGTCCGCCGGAAGCGCGGGCATCAGTTTGACCAGGGCGTCGGGGCCGCCGGTGGAGACGCCGATGACCACGACGTCGATCCGGCTGGGCTCGCGAAGCGGCTTTGGAAGAGGAGCGGGCGCCGCGGGCGGGCGGGCGGGCTCGTGGAGGACGGACGGTTTGACGCCGCAGAAGTGCTTGATCTTGGGGATCAGTTCGCGGCGGAGCCGGTCGAGGGCTTCGCCGACTCCGCCGACGTTCGCCGGTTTGGTGACATAGTCGGTCGCCCCGGCGGCGAGCGCGTCGAGGGTGGCCAGAAACCCGCGCGCGGTGACGGTGCTGAACATGATCACCGGCAGGCGGAAGTGGGTTTTGCGTATTTGCCTCAATGTCTCCAGGCCGTCCATTTCCGGCATTTCGACATCGAGTACGACGGCGTCGGGCTTTAGTTGCCCGAGTTTTTCGAGGGCGATGCGGCCGTTCGCGGCCACTCCAATGACTTCCAGGTCGGGATCCGCATTCAGCGTATCCGTGACAAGCCGCCGGATGACGACGGAATCATCCACTACGAGAACGCGGGCTTTCGGCATTCAGAAAACTATACGCTGATGCCGAGGATCGCGAGTTTGTCCCGGATGATGTCGGCGGTGAACGGTTTCATCACGTATTCGTTCGCTCCGGCATCCAGGGCCTTGGTGATCTGCCCCACTTCGGACTCCGTGGTGACCATGACGATCTGCACTTTGTCGTAGGCGGTATTGGCGCGCACGGCTTGCACGAATTCGTAGCCGTTCATGTTGGGCATGTTCCAGTCGGCCAGAATCAGGTCGGGGGCGCCGTGTTCTTCCAGCCGGGCCAGCCCTTCCTGGCCATCGCCCGCTTCAAAGGTTTCAAAGCCGATTTCGCGAATGATCCTTCCGATGATCATCCGCATGCTTCTGGAGTCGTCTATTATAAGTGCGCGCATAGGGTGGGTTAGTTACGTGAATATTCAGGGTTCGAAAGGGAGGGCATTTCCAGGGCGGCCGCCGGGCTCGCGTGGTGGCTCCGCGTTCCGGGCTGGGCTCCGCTCTGTTCGAAGTTGAACTCGCCGAGGAGGTGGTTGAGTTCCGCGGAGAGCCGCGAGAGTTCCTCGGCGGCGCGCAGGGTTTCGTTGGCCACGGCGGTGGTCCCCGCCGCTTCCCGCGCGACGCCCGTGATGTTTTGCGCGATTTCCGAGCTGCCTTTCGACGCTTCGGCCAGGTTGCGGCTCATCTCGTTGGTGGTGGCGCTTTGCTCTTCCACGGAGCTGGCGTTGCACGTCTGGATGTCGTTGATCTGGTTGATGGTCGCGCTGATCTTGGTGATCGCCGCGACGGCTTTTTTCGTGGCCTCCTGGATGGTGCCGACCTTCTCGCCGATGTGTTCGGTGGCTTTGGCTGTTTCTTTGGCCAGTTCCTTGACTTCGTTGGCGACGACGGCGAACCCTTTGCCCGCTTCCCCGGCGCGCGCCGCCTCGATGGTGGCGTTGAGGGCGAGGAGGTTGGTCTGCTGCGCGATGGAGGTGATGACTTTGATGACTTCGCCGATTTCTCCGCTGCTCTGCCCGAGTTCGGCGATGGTGTCGTTCGCCGCCGTGGCGATCCGCACCGCGCCTGCCGCCACGGCGACGGCTTCGTTGGTGTTTTTGGCGATTTCGCGGAAGCTCGCGGTCATTTCTTCCGCGCCGGTGGCGACGGTCTGGACGTTCGCGCTGACTTCCTCGCAGGCGGCGGCGACGACGTTGGCTTGGGCGGCGGTTTCCTCGGCGTTGGTGCCGAGTTTCTGGCTGACGGTGGTCAGCTCTTCGGAGGAGATCGTCAAGGCCATGGCGTTTTGCGCGATTTGCCGCATGGCCGCGCTGAGTTTCTCCAGCATTTGGTTGAAGGCGGCGGCCATCTGGCCGACTTCGTCGTGCGTGTGGGCGGGGAGGCGCATCCGCAGGTCGCTTGTCTCAAGCATTTTCACGGTCTGCGCCAGCGGGCGGCAGATGCTCTGGGCGACGCCGTGCCCCACGAGCGCGGAGATGCCGGCCATGCACAGGGAGGTCACGATGACCCACCAGACGGTGTTTCGGAGGCCGTCGGAGGTTTTGCCCACCGAGGCGATCATTTTGCCGGTGGAGGTCTCCAGCAGCTTTTGCGCTTCGATCAGTTCGTCTTCGTAGCAGCTCACGCCCACCACCCAGCCGCGCTCTTTGTAGTAGGAGACCATGGAGAGCTTGGCGCGGTCGCGGGCGTCGCCGGGCTCGCGCCAGTTGTAGCGGACGAGGACGGGGGCGCCGTCTTTGGCGGCCATGGCTTTTTGCGCGAGGTCCTGGATTACCAACCGGCCTTCGCCGTCTTTGGTGTTCCAGATGTCTTCGCCGTTGCGTTTGTTGCCCCGCGATAGGAGGTAAAGGCCGCGCTCCTGCCCTTGCGTTCCGATGATGTAAAGGTTGCCCGTTTTCGCGACGTTGATTTTGCCCAGCGATTCGCGGATTTGATCGTCCTTTTCCGCGACGTTGCTGCCGACGAAGAGCATCCCGATGATCTTCGCGCGCGCGCTGTCCCAGACGGGTTCGTAATACCCAAGGTGCCATTTGCCGACGAGGAAGCTCGGGCCGAAATAGGTTTCGCCTTTGAGCACTTCTTCCAGGATGGGATCTCCCGTGCCGTCGGGATGGCGGCGCGGAATGTACGTTCCCGTGGCGCGCTGGCCTTCGCTGTTGGTCAGCGAGGTGCAGATCCGCACCATGTCGCCCTCTTCGTTCATCCGCTGGAAGAGGGTGCAGTGATCCCGGGTGGCGTGCCAGACGTAATCGACCACCGGCGACGGCGCTTTCGGATCGCCGTTGGGCTCGATCCAGGTGGCTCCGGCGAACATCTTGGGCAAGGAGAGGGTGACGGCGGACCGGGTCATCTGGTTGACGCACCTCCATTCCTGCTTCTCGTTGCCCAGCGAAAGCGGCCCGAGCGCGGCGATCTGCTCTTTGGCGATGCCGACGTTGTATTGCACCCGCTTGTAGGTGTTCAGGTCGGTCGTCGCGATGAGGTCCATCGCGATCTGGCTTACTTTTTCCAGCTCGACGGTGGTCGTTTCGCGGAGTTTGGCCGCCACCGTTTCGTTGGTGCCGCGAATCTCTCCTCCCAGGGATTTGATGTCGCGGTTCATCTCCGCCTGACGGAGAGCCAGGAGCCCGACGATCACGGCGGCGGTTGCCGCGGTAAACAGGACGCCCAGCGCGGTGATCTTGGTCTGGATGCGCATAGGATGAAACGCTGCGGACAAGACCGGTTTCTTAGCGGTGCTGCGTGCGGTCGGCGTGGAATACCATCGCGGGCTCTTTGGCGGCGGCGAGGTTTCCACGGCCGTTGCCGCCATGGAATCCCGCGCCGTTTGCGGAGCCGTTGGATGCGGCCTCGGGACGGGCGCTTGCCGGGCCGCCCGCATCGAGTTTGAACTGCTGCACGACGCGCATCAGTTCCGAGGCCAAACGCGCCAGTTCGCTGGCCGCGGAGGAGGTGCTCGTGGCGGCCTCCGTGGAGTTTCTCGCGACTTCGGAAACGCTGAGGATGTTCTTGGCGATCTCGCCGCTGCCCGCGGCCGCTTCGTTGACGTTGCGCGACATCTCCCCCGTCGTCGCGGCCTGTTCCTGCACGGCGCTGGAGATGGCGGTCTGGATTTCGTCGATCTGGCCGATGATCCGCCCGATTTCCGCGATGGCTTTTACGGCGGCGGCGGAGTCTTTCTGGATCGTACCGATTTTATCGGCGATGTCGTTGCTGGCCAGCGCGGTCTGACGGGCCAGTTCCTTGACTTCGTTGGCGACGACGGCGAAGCCTTTGCCCGATTCCCCGGCGCGCGCCGCCTCGATGGTGGCGTTGAGCGCGAGGAGGTTGGTCTGCCCGGCGATGGTGGTGATGACTTTGATGATGTTGCCGACCTCGGCGCTGCTCTTGCCCAGTTGCCCGATGGTTTCGTTGGTCTTGTTGGCGAGCGTGACGGCGTCGCCCGCCACTTTGGAGGCGTTGTTGGTCTGCTCGGCGATTTCCTTGACGCTGGAGCTGAGTTCCTCCGCGGCGGTGGCGACGGTGGCGATGTTCCGCGAGACTTGCTCCGCCGCCGCGGCGACGGCGTTCGCCTGGGCCGAGGTTTCCTCCGCGTTGGAGCTGACTTGCGAGCTGACGGCGCTGAGTTCATGCGAGGAGCCGCTCAACGAGTCGGCATGGGCCCGGACGCCGAGGAACATTTTGCGCAGGTTCGCGCCCATGCCGTCCATCGCTTCGGCCAGTTCGCCCAGTTCGTCGCGGCGGTTGAGTTCCAGCCGCCCGGTGAGGTCGCCTTCGGCCATCCGTTTGGCGAAGGCCATCCCCATGCTGGTCGGCTTGACGATGGAGCGCGTCATGGAAATGGAGAGGACGGCGCTGACGATGGAGCCGATCAACAGGGCCAGGACGGTGATGAACTTGGAGCTGGAGATGACGCTCGTGACGGCGGAGACTTTGTCGTCGGAGCCTTTCCACGCGTCGCTGGCCGCCGATTGGGCGGTTGCGATGACGGCCTGGCTCAAGCGCGTGACTTCGGGGAGGATGGTCTTGCGGACGCGCTCGCTGTTTTCCGCCCACGATTTGACGGCCGTCTCAAAGGCTTCCACGCCGTTGGCAGCTTCCTCGATGTGCGCCTGGTCTTCGCTGGCTGTCGCGATTTTCCGCAGTTCGTTTATTCCCTTTTTCACCCGGTCCAGGCTGGCCGCGTATTTGTCCCAGTTTTCCTGGGAGAAGTTGGCGGTATACAAACGGATGTAGTATTTTACGTAGAGAACGTCCTCGGCGATGGTGCTGACCATCCGCAGTTGTTTCAAGGAGTCGCCGGAAAGCCGTGCCTCTTCGGCGAGATATTCCGCGGTGCTTTGGGCCACGGCGTCGCCGTCGCGCATCATCGCGTCGTTGACGCTCTTTTTTTGCTGATCGAGCGCGACCCATGTTTTGACGGCTTCCAGGTAGCTGTTGGCCGCGGTTTCGACGGTGTCGATTCCTTTCCGGTCGTGGTCTTCGCCGACTCGTTTTTTCAGCTCTTTGCAGTATTTGAGGAGCTGTTCGGCGTTCTCTGTGACGCCGTTGAAGTTGGCGTCCGTCGCGTCCAGCTTGCACTTCGCGGCGTAGGTGTTGGCGGCGTTGATGGACTCGGCGATTCCTCTCCCGGCGGTTATCAGATCAAAGCTGTTTTTGCGGGCGGCGTCGTTCGCGGCGGAGCGGTAGTCGCCTTCCTTGTCTTTCACAAATTCGCCGTAAACGCTGAGGATCGCGGCGTATTGTTTTTCCATGATGGCGTCTTGCGCGGCGGCCTGTTTTTCCAGTTCGCTCCATTTCTTTAGCGATCCGAGAAAGCTCTGGGTGGAGGCGCGCACGTCGCCGACGAGTTTGGTCTCCGTCGCGGTCGGGGTGATTTTCGTGGCTTCGTCGCAGGCGGCCAGGACGGCCGCGACGCTTTTGCCGGCGGCGTCAAAGTAGCGCGGTTCCTTGTAGGCGACGTATTGCTGGGCGTTCAGGCGCGCGTCAAGCGCCAGCATGTCGACGCGGTTCCCGAGGGCCAGGCACTTGGTGTCGTCTCCATAGGCGCTTTCTTTTGCCGCTTTGTAGTCGTCGGCCACTTTGCCGATGGCGTTGCCTTTCTCATACCTTATGGCGGCGGTATCGCGGAGGACCTTGAGGGATGCCGCTTCTTCCTCGAATAATTTCTTCCATTTCTCGCAGATGCCGCGCACTTCTTTGGATTTTCCCACCAACTGGGTGTCGTTGGTTTCCGAGGCCAGGGCGTCCATTCTGCCCAGGTTGCCCATGAGGTCGGCGATGGCTTTGTCCACTCTGTCCCGGGCTTCAAGCCCCTGGTTTTCCTCTGTATACTCCGCTTGCGCCGCCAGGGATGCGATGGCCGCCCGCTCCACTGCTGTGCTATGGCGTACGGCGGGAAGGGACTGGTTGCTTTGTGTGTGCACTTCTCTCGCAAGGAGGCCGAACATGAAGTAGGCGGTGACGCCAAGCACTGCGGTGACGAGCATGACGCCGCCAAAGCCGAGACCGATTTTTTTGCCGAGTTTCATAGAGAGGTTGTTTTTGGAGCCAAGGGAGAGGGGGAAATTTCAGCGGCCGGTGGTGGCGCTTTTCGCTTTTTCGAAATGCAAGACGGCTTCGGTGTTGAGAACCAGGAGCAGGCGGTCTTCCAGTTTGTAGACGCCCTGGATCAGATCGCGGGTGCGGCCGTGGACGGTGTCGGGCGGTTCTTCGAAGGCGCTGTCGTCCACTTCGATGACGTTGTCGATGTCGTCTACGAGGAGGCTCACGGAGCCGTCCGTGGTGTGGAGGACGACGTTCATGGGGAGGCGCCCTTCGGGGAGGGGGGCTAGGTTCAGCAGCCGCCGGACGTCGATGGCCGTGACGAGTTGCCCCCGCAGGTTGATCAAGCCGCCGATCACGGGGGGCGCGAGCGGGACGCGGGTCATCGCCTGGTGGCGCACGACTTCCTGGACGAGGGAGACCTCGACGCCGAAGAGTTGGCCGTCCAATAGAAAGACGCAGAACTGGCGGGTCATCGGGGGGCCTCCGGCGAAAGGGTTTTCTCCGAGGCGCGGATGATGGCGGGCACGTCGAGGAGGTCGGTGACGCGGTCTTGGATGACGGCGGAGCCGAGAGTCCAGGTGTGCCTGGCGGAGGTTTGCATGACGACGTGCTCGCTGGTGATGTCGCGGATGCGGCCGACAACCAGGCCGACGTTGCGCCCGTTTTCGTTGTAGACGACGGCCTGGAGCGTGCCGTCGTGCGGCGCGGCGCTTTCGTCGGCGCTGGAGAAGAAGGAGGAGGCGCGGATGAGGGGAAGGATTTTCCCGCGGTACTGGATGACTTCCCGCCCGCCGGCCCATTCGATGTCTTTGCTCTGGAATTCCTCCAGCCGCGCGACGGTGGAGAGCGCGATGGCCATGCGCTGCGATTCGCTGAGGTCGAAGAGGAGAAGCGTTTGCCGGCCGCCGTCCGCCTCGTGGTGCTGGGCGGGGTTGGCGGCGGGCAGGCTGGCGTGGCCGGCTCCGATCAAGCCGCCGCGCTGGGCCAGCCCGAAGACGTCGAGGATGAGCGCGACCGCGCCGTCGCCCATGATGGTCGCGCCCGCGAAGCAGGCGGTGCCTTTCAGATGGCTGCCGAGCGCTTTGACGACGATTTCCTCCGTGTCGCACACTTCGTCCACGACGAGGCCGAACCGCCGTTCGCCGGTTTGGAGGACGACGACGTCCACCGCGCCCGCGTCGCCCGCTTGCACTTGCAGTTCGCTGCCGAGGTAGACCAGCGGGAGCAGTTCGCCGCGCAGCCGGTGCACGGGCGCGCCCTGGATGTGCTCGATGGATTTCGCTTCGTCCAGCCGCACGAGTTCCGTTACGCTGACTTGCGGGATGGCATACCGGTCGCCGCCGCACCGGACGATCAAGGCGGGGATGATCGCGAGGGTGAGCGGGATTTTGATTTTGAAGGTGGTGCCGGCGCCGGGCTGGCTTTCGCATTCGACGGAGCCGCCGATGCGCTCGATGTTCGTTTTGACGACGTCCATGCCGACGCCGCGCCCGGAGATGTTGCTGACGGTTTCGGCGGTGGAGAAGCCGGGGGCGAAGATCAGGGAGATGGCGTCGCGGCTGGAGAGATGCGCGGCGGCCTCGGCCGTCAGCATGCCCCGCTCGATGGCTTTGGCTTTTACGCGCTTGATATCGACGCCCGCGCCGTCGTCGGCGATCTCGATGTTGACCTGGCCGTTTTCGTGGAAGGCCCGCAAGGAGAGGCGGCCTTCCGGCGGTTTTCCGCTTTTCGCGCGCTCCGCCGGGGCGCCGATACCGTGGTCGACGGCGTTGCGCAGGAGATGGGTGAGCGGGTCTTTGATCGCCTCGATGATGGTGCGGTCCAGCTCGGTTTCCTCGCCCGACATTTCCAGCCGCACTTGTTTGTGGCAGGTCTGCGCCAGGTCGCGAACGATGCGGGGGAATTTGCCCCAGACGTTGGAGATTGGCTGCATCCGCGCTTTCATGACACCCGCCTGCAGCTCGGTGGTGATGAGATTCAGACGCTGCGCGGCCGCCAAGAAGGACGGGTCCGCGCAGGGGGCCTGCAGGATCTGGTTGCGCGCGAGGACCAATTCGCCCGCCAGATTCATCAGCCGGTCCAAAAGAGATACGTCTACCCGGACGCTGGTCTCGGAGACGTTTTGCGTGCGCGCGTCGGGGGCTTCGGCCGCCTCGGGCGCTTCCGCCGGGGCGGGGGCTTCCGGCACGGCGGTTCCCTCCCGCAGCCGCGAGAGGGCCGCGATGAGGTCCGCGTCGTCGGCGTCGCCTTCCGTGCCTGCCGTCTCCATGCTGCCGAGTATCCGGCGGACGGCGTCGACGGTTTGCAGGAGGCTGGTGGTGAGCTGCGGGATGACGGTGAGTTTGCCGTCGCGCAGGTCGCTCAAGAGGCTTTCCGCGGCGTGGGTCACGGCCTCCAGCTTGGGCATGGCGAGGAAGCCGCTTCCTCCCTTGATGGTGTGGACGGCACGGAAGATCGCCGCCAGGGTCTCCGGGGAGGGGGCGCTCTCCAGGCTCACCAGTTCCCGGTCGAGGAGATCAAGGTTCTCGTGTGTTTCGATGATGAATTCTCTGAGGATGTCGTCCACGGTTGTCGAGGGAAGGGGCTAGATCTTCCATCGGCAAGGGGGGCGGAAACTTTAGAAAAAAAATCGGAATTTTTTCCTAAAGAAACATCCAATCCCGCCGATTTAGAAGAAGGCGGCGGATGGCTCTGTGTATATAGCTATCCGCCATTTTTTCGGCATGAGAGTCCTGATCACAAATTACAGTTCCGCTTCGCAAACCGTCCTAAAGGCCGTGATGATTAAGCTCGGGCACAAGGTCGAGGTGGTCGGCGACGGCAAAGCCGCCCTCGCCAGCCTCGAGCTTCCCGCCGGGCCCAAATTGGCGATTTTGGATTCCTACCTGCCCGGCATGGACGGCTTTGAGGTCTGCCGCAAGATCAAGGCGGCGCCCGACTCGAAGGTTTCCGTCATCCTAATGACGCGGGAGAACGACCGCACCGAGGTGCTCAAGGCGCTCGACGCGGGCGCGGATGATTACCTGCAAAAACCGTTCGACGCCACGGAGTTGACCGCGCGCCTGCGGATCCTGGACCGCGAATCCGCCAAACGCCAGCAGTTGGCGGAGCAGGCTGCCGGCGGCGGGGCGGCGGCTCCCGAGGCGGACGGCTCGTCCGAGGCCCCGGGCTCCCCGCGCGCGAAGGAGAAAACGCGGAAGCTCTTTACGGACAATATGCAGGATCTCAATACGCTGGGGGCTTTCTCCCACTTTGAAAACCTGATGACCAAGGTCTTTGCCGACATGGGCCTGGGCGAGGCCTCGGTGCTGGACGCGGACAACACCGCCATCGACGCGGAGTTCAGTATCCTCTCGGTGCTGGTCCTGCCGGAGAAAACGGCGTGGCTGGACATCGTCCTCGAAATGGACCGCGCCTCGGCGCACGCGCTTTTCAAGACGATGACGGGCTCCCCGGAGGAATCCCGCGATGAGCTGGTGGATATGGCGGGCGAGGCGTTGAACATGATTATGGGGGCCATCAAGTCGGCGCTCCAGGAGGGCTACATCGACGTGCTGACGCCGGTGATCCCGTTCAAGGTTCCGCCGGAGAAGCGGGAGAAGTTCTCGTTCATCTCCACGGAATGCAGCCAGCATGCCTTCTCGCTGCCCGGCATTACGATGCGCGTCACGATTTTCCCGCACATTACTTCCGTCGTTACCAAGACGCTCGACGACATCAAGGTTCGCGATGTGACGATCTCGCCGGTGAAGCTGCCGGGAAGCCCGAAGTTGCTGTTGCTTAACAAAGGAACGATGGTGAACGACAACCATCTGCGGCGGTTGCGGGAAATGACGGGATGCGGTTTTATCAAAGTAAAATTCGACATGATCTCCCCCTCCCAGATCAGCGCATGCACAGTAAAGGTATAGAGAACACCGTCCGGCTATTTTTCCACACCCGGTTGCATGACGCCGGGCTGGCCGCTATAAATGCCGGGGTTCCAAACGCGGGTTGAGACAATGAATGCTCCAAGAGACGCCAAACCATCCTCCGGAAATGGCGAGTTGATCCTCATGGTGGACGATGAAAAATCCGTCCTCGACATGGCTTCGATCGTCTTTGAGTTGAGCGGCTACCGGGTGATTGCCGCCGACAACGCCATGCTGGCTTTCGAGATTTACGAGAAGCGGCGTAAGGATATCGACGTGGTGTTGCTGGATCTCGCGATGCCGATCATGGATGGCATTCAGCTCAGCCACATTCTCGTGGAGATCGACCCCGGGGTGAAGATCATTGTCTCCAGCGGTCAGGCCACGCCGATGAAGGAGTTGGAACTCCGGAGGCTCGGCATCCAATATTTCCTGCCCAAGCCTTACAATGTCACGCAGCTCCTCACGGTGGTCCACAATGTGATCCACCCGGGGGAAACGGCGGCGTAGCGCGGCGGTGCTCTATCCGCGCTGGATGATGACCGGCGTGCCCGGTTTCACGGTGTTGTAGAATTGCCGCGCCTTCCAATACGGCATGCGCACGCAGCCGTGGGAGGCCGGGTAGCCGGGCAGGTACCCGGCGTGAAGGCCGTAGCCGGGGCTGAATTCGATGAAAAAGGGCATCGGGGCTCCCACAAAATGGGCGCGGGGGGGACGGGCCGTTTTTCTTGTATCGACATTGGCGGTGACGACGCGGCCCCGGCGGTCGGCGTAGTCGCCGTAGACGGAGGAACGGTGGTCTTCGTCTTTGCGAAGGACGTGGAACCGCCCCACCGGCGTATCGTGCCCTTCGCGCCCGGCCGAGATTCTCGATTCCGCGATTTGCGCCTTGCCTTTGAAGAGGGTGGCCGTCTGTTTGCGCAGGTTGACGACGATTTTCGGTTTGCCCTGGTGCCCGTCGGGGATGTTGGTGACGACGAGGTCGGAGACGGTGCTGCAGCCGGTGAGGATCGAGAGGAGGCCGATGGCGAGGGCGGGGCGAAGCAGGCGTATCATGTCGAGGGGAAGGCGGAAATGCGGGGGTGTTAAAAACTGCAGCGCCCCAGGGCGTTTCATTGGCTGAACCGCTCCTGGGGGCGCATGAGATCCGTAGAAGAGCAGGCCGCGTTCCAGGCGCGCGCCTTTCGCGCATGATGAAAGAGATATTGTTGGGCGTAGCCTCCGTAGGGCCCAAAGGTGCGGGCCGCGAATTCCTGGAGCCGGCGGGCGGTCACGTTGCGCTTCCCCTTGAAGTAAAGCTGCCGCAAGACGCGCTCGATCCAGACGTCGATGGGAAAGGCTCCGAGGCGCTCGTAGGCAAAGAGCAGCGCGCAGTTGGCGATCTTTGGCCCGACGCCCGGCAGGCGGCAGAGTTCGGCCAGGGCCGCCGCGTCGTCCATGGTCCGAATCGCTTCGAGATCGACCGCGCCCTCCGCGACGAGCCGCGCGGTTTGGAGCAGGTTTTTCGCGCGGAACCCCAGGCCGCATGCGCGCAAGTCGGCTTCCGTGGCGCGCGCCAGGATCTCCGGCGCGGGATAGACGGCCGGATCTTCCCCTCCCCGCGTGGGACGGCCAAAGCGCCGCCGGAGGGCCAGCGACATCTGGCGGATGTGGGCGACCTGCTTCATGGAGGAGGTCAAAAAGGTGGCCACGCATTCCCAAAGCGGCTGGCGGATGATGCGCAGCCCCCGGCAAAAGGCCAGGGCGTCGGTCATGGCGGGATCGGTGGGGAAGCTGGCGTAGATGGCTTCCAGGTCGTGGTCGAGGGCGAAGTAGCGGGCCGCCGCGGCTTCCGCGCCGGGCGTGACCCAGAGTTCGCCGCCCTGCTGCCGGACGCGCACGGGCCGTGCGCCGATGAGCCCGCGATAGCCGCCCGCGCCGTCGTCGAGCCAATGGAAGACTTGGCCGGATTCGAGGGTCTGCCGAAGATTGAACTGCGGGGCCGGGAGTGGCGCGAGGCGGGGCATCCGCGACGATAGCCCAACCGCCGCCTTTCTTCAAAGGCTCTTGATGACTTCGCGCATCAGTTCGAAAAAGCGCGGATGCCGCCCGATGGGCTCCAGGAGTTCAAAGTCCAGCGCGGGATACGCGGCTTTTGCCTCCGCGATTTGCGTGGGGATGTCGGTGTTGAAGTGGTTGCCCCGGGCCATGAAGAGCGGGAGGATCCGCGCTTTGCGGACCTGCGTTTGCATCATTTGGGCGGCCGCGTCCGTCAGGTTGGGCGAGGCGATTTCCATGAAGGCGAGGTAGACCGCGTCTTGCCCCAGGTCCTGGCGGAGGTCTTCGGCCAGCTTGCGGAAGGGGGCCGTCCATTCCGGGTTTTTGCTTCCGTGGGGCATGAGGATGAGGGCGGTCTTGTTCATAGGAGAGGCTGGAGGGAGGTTTGCAGTTGATCAAAGTTCCAAACGGCGGGAAAGGCAACCCCCGCCTCCAGGACGCGCCCGGCGGGCCGGAGGAGGAAGGGGGCGTCGGCGGCTTGAAGCATCGCCACGTCGTTGAAGGAATCGCCGACGGCGGCGACGCGCGCCCCGAGCCGCTGGAAATGCGCGACGGCTCCGGCTTTCCCGGCGGGATCGCGCAAGGTGTAGCCCGCGAGGTAGCCCGCGGCGTCCAGGCTCAGGGCGTTGCAGAGCATCAAGGGGGAGCCGAGCTTGGCCAGGAGCGGCCCGGCGAGTTCGTGGTAGGTGTCCGAAAGGATCACGACCAGCGCGCGTTGCCGCGCCCAGGCGAGGAATTCCGCCGCGCCGGGGAGGGGCTCCATCGCGCCGACGATTTCCCGCAGGCGCATGAGGGTAAGGCCGTGCTGGCGGCAAAGCGCGATGCGCCGCCGCATCAGTTCGCCGTAGTCGGGGATGTCGCGCGTGGTGAGCGCCAGTTGCGGCTCGCACGCCGCCTCCGCGACGGTTTCCCAGATTTCCGGGACGAGTACGCTTTCCAGGTCCATGGCCAGGACGCCGCACGGGGGCGGCGGAACGGCGGACCGGAGCGCGGCGACGAGTTCCGCCATGCTGGAATAACCGTCCGCGTCCGTTTGCCCGGGGCGGCCGACGACAATCACCGTGCAGCCTTCCCGCCGCGCGGCTTCGAGTTTCTCCGGCACGCCGCCCGCGTTTCCGCTGTCTTTTGTGACGAGTACGCCGATGGCGTGTTCCCGCAGGACGCGCCGGTTTTCCTCGACGCTGAAGGGGCCGCGCCCCGCCAGGACGCGGTCCGCCGGGATGCCCGCGTCGCGGCACGACTGGTAAGACTCGGGATGATCCAGGACGCGCGCGAAAAGGGGAAGTCCCGCGCGGCGCGCTGCTTCGGCATAGGGCGCGACGTTGCGCGAGCCGATGGTGAGCAGGATCGGCTTTCCCGTTCCGGCGGCGAGGCGCGCGGCTTCCGCGTGGCCGGGGGCGGGAAGCACGCCGCTCCCCTCCCCCGCGCCGCCGGGCCGGATGTAGCTCAGATACGGCACGCCGCATTGTGCGGCGGCGGCGGATGCCGTGGCGCGCACGGCCTGGGCGTAGGGATGGGTGGCGTCGACGACGGCGCGGATGCGGCGCTCGCGGAGGAGCGCGGCCATTTGCGCAACGTCGAGCCGCCCGCTCCGGTGCTCGATGCGCGGGTGGCTGCCGGTGGCGAGCGCGATGCCGGTGGCGGTGGATACCAGCACGCGGTAGCCCGCCCGGGCCAATGCCTCGGCAAAGGGGGCGGTTTCGCTGGTGCCACCGAGCAGGAGGATCATACTTTGTAGCCGCGCGGGGTCACGAACCAGCCGTCGAGGATTTTCGAGGAGCTGTTGCCGATGATGACGATGCTTTTCATGGTGATCTCTTCGCCCAGGAAATGGTCGAGGTCCGATAGCACGAGGCGCTCGTCTTCCGCGCCGACGGCCGTGGCGATGCCGACGGGCGTGTTGCCGGGCCGGTGCTGGCGGAAGAGGGCGGCGGCTTCCTCGATCTGGCAGACGCGCTTGGTGCTCTTCGGGTTGTAGAGGGCCACGACCATGTCGGCCCCGGCGAGCGCTTCGAGCCGCCGCCGGATGGTTTCCCATGGCATGAGGAGGTCGCTGAGGCTCACGCAGGCGTAGTCGAGCATGAGGGGCGCGCCGAACCGCGCGGCGGCGGAGTTGGCGGCGGAGATGCCGGGGACGATCTCGATGGGGACGTCGATCCCGTGCGCCGCCGCCATTTCGATGGCGAGGCCCGCCATGCCGTAGACGCCCGCGTCGCCGGAGGAGACGAACGCGACGGTGTCGCCCTGGCTCGCCCGGTCAAGGGCGGCGCGGCAACGGTCCACTTCCTGCCGCATGCCGGTGGAGAGGAGTTCTTTGCCTTCGATGAGGTCGGCGATGTGGTTGAGGTAGTGTTTGTAGCCGACGACGACGTTGCTGGCGCGGATGGCTTCCTCGGCGCGGTGGGTGCGGTCGAGCACGCTGCCCGGCCCGATGCCGATTACAAACAGTTTTCCCGGGCGACGGCCACTGTCACCCCGTTGATGATGGTCTTGGGTAGTATTAATTGCGTCCTCCTTCCGGCCAGCAGGGCCGAGGGCTCGGCGACTGCGGGCAGTTTCACTTTTTCCGCCACAAACGCGGAGGGGCGGAAATGTTTTGCTGTCGAAAGTATTTCGTCGGCGGGGATGAAGCGGAGGCTCAGGCCCAGGCCGCGCGCCGCTTGCAGGAGCCCGGCTTCGTCGGCTTTCAGTCCCGCCGAGGCGAGCAGGCGCACGTCTTCCAGCGCCGCGCCCACTTTTTCCACTGCCCCGCGGATGGCTCCCTCGATGCTCTCGGTTTTCGCGCCCCGGCGGCAGCCGATGCCGATGATGAGCGTCTTCACGGCCTCGGTGGTGGTGGAGATGACGGGCTCGGCTCCCAGGGCGTTGCCGACTTCCAGGGCGAGCTGGTTCGCGCCGCCTTCGTGGCCGCTCAAGAGGCTGACGGCGTGCCGCCCGCCGACGTCCACGACGACGACCGCGGGATCGGTGAGTTTGCTGCGGACGCACGGGGCGATGGCGCGCACGACGACGCCGCACGGGGCGATGTAGACGAGGCGCTTGTATCGGCCGAAGATTTTCTCCGTCAGCGGGAGAACGGCGGGGAAACGCTCGGCGTCGATCGGCTCCGCCACCGCGTCATGCACGTAGACGCGGCAGTCGCCGAGCTTGGCGGCGAGCCGCCGGGCGATGCGCGCGCCCTGGCCGCAGAGGGTGATGATCGCCGTGTTCATGGTTACGAGGTGGCTTTGCGGTAGCCGTGGGAAAACTCGGCGGCGTAGAGCCGCGAGACCGCGCCGTGGCGTTCCAGGGCGCGCCCGACGACGATCATCGCGGTTTTGCCGATCCCGGCTTGCGTGACTTGGGCGGCGATGCCGGCGAGGGTGCCTTGCACGATTTGCTGATCCGGCCACGAGGCGCGGTAGACGACGGCGATGGGGCAGTCCGCGCCGTACTGGGCCGCGAGGGTTTGCGCGACGGCGGCGATGTTGTGGACGGAGAGGAAGATGCACAATGTCGCGCGCGTTTGCGCCATGCGCTCCAGTTCCTGCCCGGCGGGCATCGGCGTGCGGCCGCCGGTGCGGGTGAGCACGATGGCTTGCGAGACTTCGGGCGCGGTCAGCTCGGTTTTCAACGCGGCGGCGGCGGCCTGGAAGGAGCTGACGCCGGGGACGACTTCGTAGGCGATGCCGAGTTTGTCCAGCTCGATCATCTGCTCGCGGATGGCTCCGTAGATGGACGGGTCGCCGGTGTGCAGGCGGATGACGTCGATGCCCCGCTCTTGCGCGCGGCGGCAGACGGCGGTGGTTTCCTCCAGGGTCATCGCGGCGGAATCGTGTTTTTCGGCGGTCGCCGGGACGAGCCCCACGACTTCGGGGCTGACCAGCGAACCGGCGTAGATGCAGCATGCGCAGTTTTGCAGCAGCCGCGCGGCTTTCACGGTCAATAGTTCGGGGTCGCCGGGACCCGCGCCGACAAAGATCACTTTCATGGTATTGGAAAAGAGGTATATCCGCAGATTTCGCAGATGGACGCAGATTTGCTTATTTTTTAGCGGTGTGAACCAAGATGACTGAGAGGTATCCGGCTTCGGCGTCCTGGCCGCGCAGTTTGCGCAGGTCGGTCTCGATGCGCTGTGTGGGCTGGCCCGCCCGTTGCACGAAGACGGCGTCGCCGATCACGCCAAGCTCGTCGAGCACGCCGAGGATGTCGCCGAGGCGTTTGCCGATTTTCATGAGCACGATGGTTCCGCCGGTTTCCACCGCTTGCCGGATGGCCGTGAGGTCGTCGGCGGCGGGGACGATGGTGATGGGCTCTTTGCCTTCGCCGAGCGGGAAGGCGGTCAATGCCGCCACGGCGGAAAAGGAGGTGATGCCGGGGACGGTGACGACGTTGACTTCGGGCGCGAGGGCTTTCAATTCGCGCAGGAGGTAGATGTAGGTGGAGTAGACCAGGGCGTCGCCCAGCGTGAGGAAGCAGACGTCCTCGCCGGTTTGCAGGAGGGCCAGGATGGTTTGGGCGGACTCTTTCCACCGGCGCGAGAGTTCCGCTTTGTCGGTGGTCATGGGGAAGACCAGTTCGTGAATCGTCGCGGCCGCGTGCACGTGGCGGCCCGCGATTTCCAGCGCGACGCTCCCGCCTTCGGCTTTCGCCTTGGGGACGACGATGTGCGGGCAGCGGCCCAGGAGGGACGCGGCTTTGACCGTGAGAAGCTCGGGATCTCCGGGGCCGACGCCGATGCCGTAGAAGGTTCCAAGGCTCATCGGGTTGCCTCCTTTTTCACGAAGACGAGGATGCTGCGGGATGCGAGGTTCATAGGCAGGAGAAGCGGATCGGCCCGGCGGACGGATTCGTCCGGGAGCGTGAGGTTTTCACAAACGTAGATGGCGTGCGTGGGCAGAAGCGCGGCGGCCAGGGCGTCCACCCAGGCGGCGTTGGCGGGGTTCCCGGCGAGGACGGCGAGCCTTTCTTCGCCGCGAAGCGAGGCGGGGTCGAGGTCGGGCGCGTGGTCGTGCGCGGAGAGGATGCGGGCTCCGAACCATTCCACGCCGACGCTGGCAAACGCGGCCTGCACGGAGCTGATGCCGGGGATGACGCGGCAGGCGTCCGCGCCGAAGCGCCGGATGACGGGCCGCGCGAGGCTGCACAAGCCGGGGTCGCCCGTGACCAGGACGACGATGCGCCGCTTGCCGACGTGCCCGGCCATTGCGTCGAGCGCCGCGGGCACGTCCGCGCCCACGGGGATGCGCGTGGCCGCGCTTTGCGGAAAATTTTCCAGGAGACGCCGCGCGCCGACGAGCACTTCGGCCGCTTCGATGGCGCGCAAGGCCGCCGGGGTGACGTATTCCAGCGCGCCCGGGCCGCATCCGGCGATGGTGATCGGTTTTATTTCCATGGCGACAGGTCTCCCTCCGCGCCGAGCGGTTCCCCGGCCATGTTGACGAGCAGCACGGCGAGGGGCTGCTTTCCGCCGATGCGTTCCACGATCGCCCGCCGGACGGCCGCGGCCAGCGCGTTGCCGACGCGGCTTTTTTCCCCGGGCGCGAGAGCTTCGAAGATGCCTTCGACGGTGGCGCTTTCCGGCACGGGGTGGCCGAGGGCTTTTTCCGCGATACGGGAGACGACGCCCACGGCGCTGGGCGAGTTGGAGGAGTGGGTGTCCCATTCGCCGTCCGCGAGTTTCGCCAGTTTGCCGGGATGGCCCAGCGCGAGGAGGCGCTGGAAGGGCATGCGGGACGCCGCGTCGAGCATGAAGCCCCAATGGTTGCTGACCTGGACGATCCGGGCCGCGTCCAAGCGCAGGTTTTTGAGGGCCGCCCGCTCGCCGATGTTCCCCGGCACGAGCACGGGGGCGCGCACGCCGCAGGCCGCCGCGACGTCGAGCGCGCACTGGAGCGAGGCGGTGAGGGCGGGGACGCTGAAGGGCTTGACGATGCCGGTGGTCCCGAGGATCGAGAGGCCGCCCTCGATGCCGAGGCGGGGGTTGAAGGTGCGCGCCGCGAGTTCGCGGCCGCCGGGGATGGAGACGGTGACGCGGACGCCGCGCGGGGTGACTTCGCGGATCGCCTCGCGGATCATCCGGCGGGGGACGGGGTTGATGGCCGGTTCGCCGGGCGGGATGGAGAGGCCGGGCTTGGTGACGATGCCCACGCCTTCGCCCGCCGCGAATTGCACGCCGCCGTCTTGCGCGAAGGCGACGGCGACGGTGACGGCCGCCTGGTTGGTGACGTCGGGGTCGTCGCCCGCGTCTTTGCGGACGGAGGCTTGCGCGCTCGCGCCGTCGCGGCTCGGGGCGAGGACGGGGAAGCGCGCGCGGTTGCCTTCGGGCAGGGCGATTTCGACCGCTTCGGGGATTTCTCCGCCGCAGAGCAGCGTCACGGCGGCTTTGGCGGCGGCGGCGGCGCAAGCGCCGGTGGTGTAGCCGGTGCGCAGTTTCATGGCTTTTCCTCCGCGATCACCGGGAGGATCATTTCGTCGGGG
Source organism: Chthoniobacteraceae bacterium (assembly GCA_028714515.1). Lineage (GTDB taxonomy): Bacteria > Verrucomicrobiota > Verrucomicrobiia > Chthoniobacterales > Chthoniobacteraceae > UBA695. Next base: position 30,595 of record JAQTMF010000008.1, read on the forward strand.
ATCAGTTTGAGGAGTTGCTGACGCGCTTCGCCCAGCGTGAGGGGGAGGCCGTCGATGGGGACGCCGTCGAGGTTTTTGAGTTCGTCCAGGAGCCGCGAGACGTAGGGCAGGCGCAGGCTGGCGCTCTCGATCAATTCGTGGTCGCGGAAGACTTCCTCCGAGGGCCCTTCCTTGAGGACGCGGCCCCGGTTGAGCAGGTAGATGCGGTCGGCGAAGAGCGGCAGGGTATCGACGGAGTGGGTGGCGAGGATGATGGTGATCCCCTGCTCTTTGTTGAGCCGCCCGAGGAGGCGCAACATGCCGTGTTCCCCGGCGGGATCGAGCCCGGCGGTCGGTTCGTCGAGGATCAGGATGGAGGGCTTCATGGCGAGCACGCCCGCGATGGCGGCGCGCTTTTGCTGGCCGAAGCTGAGGTGGTGGATGGCCCGCTCGCCCAGTTCCCCGGCTCCCACGGCTTCCAGGGCGGCGGCCACGCGCCGCTGCACTTCGTCTTCCGGCAGGCCGAGGTTGCGCGGGCCGAAGGCGGCGTCTTCGGCGACGGTGGGGCCGAAGAGCTGGTCGTTGGGGTTCTGGAAAACGAGGCCGATGCGCTGGTAAAGCTCGGCCTGCGCGTAGCGGCGGATGTCGCGCCCTTCGACGCGCACGGTGCCTTTCTGCGGGTTGAGGAGGCCCGCGATGACTTTGATGAGGGTGGTTTTGCCGGAGCCGTTGGAGGCGAGCATGGCGACGAATTCTCCGCGCCGGACGCGGAATGCCACGTCTTCCAGGGCCACGTAGCCGTCCGGGTAGGAGAAGCCGACGGCTTCGGTCTCAATGGCGAAGGGGTTCATGGGCAAAGCGCCTCCGCCGCGTAGAAGAGGGTTCCCAGGGCGAGCGCCGCGACCGCGACGATCCAGCCGTCGCGCCGCGCGAGTTTCGGCATGGGGCCGAAGGGGATTTCGCCGCTGTAGCCGCGCACGCGCATGGCTTCGTGGGTGCGGACGGCCTGGTCCATGGAGCGCAGGAGGACGGTTCCGCCCAGGGTCCCCGCCGAGGCGAGCCCCCGGCGCATCCCGGCGTATCCGAGCCGCACTTTCTGCGCGGAGGTGACGTCGCCGGTCAGCTCCAGCAGGACGAAGGTGTAGCGATACATCAGCATGGCGATCTCCACCCACCCTTGCGGCGCGCCGAGCGCCCGCATGGCGCCAAAGATGCGGTGCGCCGGGGTGACGGAGCTGAGCAAGAGCATGACGCTGACGCCGCCCAGGACGCGCGAGGCGATTAACAAGCCGTTGTGCAGGCCCTCGCGCGTGACGGTGATCTTGACGCCAAGGAGCGCCGCGCTCCAAAGGGGCGTGGAGCCCGCCATCACGGATTGCAGCACGAGGAGCATGCCCGCGATGCCCAGCGGAGCGGCCAGCCGCAGGGCGAGCAGCCGCGCGGGGACGCCGAGGGCCGCCGCCGCGGTGACGCATACGAGCAGGATGCCCAGCGGGAATACGGGGGTTGTCGAGAAGATCACGGCCGCCAGCATGGCGAGCGCGACGATCAATTTCGTACGCGCGTCGAGGCGCGCCAGGGTGTTGTCCTGGCGCGCGAAGAGGTCCGAGAAGATTCCCGACAAGAGGCTCATGGCGTTAACTCTTCTTTTGTGGAGGAAAGAGCTCGCGAAAGCAATATCCTCCCACGAAGCCGCCCGCAACTCCGGCGATGAGGAAGAAGAAGAGGAGCAGATCGCCCTGGTCGGTGTTGATATACGGCTTGCGGGGCGGGCGTCCGGCTTCTTCGGCATATTTTTCGACGACGGTTTCGTCCACTCCCGACCATTTGGCGGGCACGTGCCCGAGGAAGTAGACGCCTACGGCCGCGAGAACCACGGCGAGCGCCGCGAGGAGGAATACCTTTTTCATCGCGCGCCTCCCGCGGTTGCGACGCCGAGGCATTCCAGCAGGGACGGACGGCGCACGGAGATGAACCGGTAGACCCCGGCGGTGATGACGCCTTCGAGGATGCCCAGCGGGAGTTGCGTGGGCATAAACGATAGGCCGATGGCGGCGGCCATGTGCAGGAACGAGCCGCTGCCGGGCAGGGCGCTGGCCAGTTCCACGGAGGTGGTGGCGTAGGTGGCCCAATCCGAAAACAGCCCCGCGAGGAAGGCCGCGCCCCAGAGCGGGAGCCCCGCGCGGCGCGTCACGTGAAAGACCGCCCAACCGGTGTACGCGCCCACGATGCCCATGGAGACGATGTTGCCGCCGAGGGTCGTCAGGCCGCCGTGGGAGAGGAAGAGCGCCTGCAAGAGGAGCGCCACGCTGCTCACGACGACGGTCAACGCCGGGCCGATGAGGATGGCCGCCATGCCGGTGCCGCACGGGTGCGAGCAGGTCCCGGCCGTGAGCACGGGGATGGGCATGCACGAGATGACGAACACCGCCGCGCCGATCAGGCCGACCATCGGCTTGAAGAACGGCTCGCGCGCGCTCCGGATTTTCATTTCCCGCAGCCCCCAGGCCACGAAGGGGATCGCCACGGCGAACCAGAGCGCCGCCCATTGCGGGGGCAGGATGCCCTCCGAGATGTGCATGGCCCCCGCCGTGGAGGGAAGCGCGGCCACCGCCAGCAAGAGCAGCAGCGCGCCCGTTAGTTTCCGCGTTTTCATAGAGAGAACATTTCCATGGTGGTCTGCGTGTCTTTGTCCCAGTTGTCCCAGAGGAAGGCGTCGTGGCGCTCGTCGGCGATGAGCCGGAAGGCGTAGCGCACTTGCTCTTCGTACAGCTCGCAGAACGCGCCGGGCTGTTTCATGCCGCCGTTCATTTCGTGGGCTTCGGCCGGGCAGGGCGAGCCGCAGAAGTGCCGCACGGCGCAGCGGTTGCACGGG